>NZ_JBVVXV010000003.1:0-412272 GCF_055902415.1 Bacillus sp. SSR7
ATGCCATTAAGCGAAGGTCATTCGCAATTTTAGACATATTCATCATACATACTTTAAGTGCTGCAGATACTTCAGTGTAAGCATCCGTATTTTGCGTTGCATCTACTAAGTCTTCTGCACCAACTAGTGGTAGTTCACTAATTGCAGCTAAATGTTTTACAACTGCTTCAATATATTCTGGATCTGCATTTAAGCCTGTACCAACTGCAGTTGCTCCCATATTTACTTCATATAAATGTTGACGTGATTGCTGAATTCGTTTCATATCACGTTCAAGTACACGAGAGTACGCTTTAAATTCTTGTCCAAGACGAATTGGCACAGCGTCTTGTAAATGTGTACGACCCATTTTAATCACATGATCGAACTGTTCTGCTTTTAATTCAAATACATCGTGCATATAACCCATCGTTTGTAATAAACCTTCTAATGCGTTTAATGTAGCGATATGAATCGCCGTTGGGAATGCATCGTTTGTTGATTGCGCCATGTTCACATGACTATTTGGACTAATATAATGATAGTCTCCCTTTTCCATTCCTAATAATTCAAGAGCACGATTGGCAATGACTTCATTTGCATTCATGTTCATTGAAGTACCTGCTCCGCCTTGGATTGGATCGACAATAAAATGATCATGCCATTTCCCGTCAAGAATTTCTTGAGCAGCTTCTGCGATTGCGCCGCCCTTGTTCAATTCCAATCTTCCTACATCTGTATTAGCAAGCGCTGCAGCTTTTTTTACAATTGCGAACGCTCTAATTAAACCTTCATGGATTTTGTATCCTGTAATTGGGAAGTTTTCAACTGCACGCATTGTTTGTACGCCGTAGTATGCATAGTTTGGTACTTCTTTTTCACCTAAAAAATCTTTTTCAATTCGAACACCATTTTTAACTTCAGTTAATGTTGCCATGATTATTCACTCCTTAACGATTTCTTATGCTGCTTTTGTTTCTTTGACTGTTTCTACATATTGTTTTGCTTTCTCATTATCGAATTCGCCTTCCCACTTCGACATAACAATGGCCGCTAATGCATTTCCTAATACATTGACAGATGAGCGAATCATATCTAAAATGCGGTCAATTCCCGCAATTAACGCGATACCTTCTAGTGGTAACCCCATTGAACCTAACGTTGCTAATACAACAACGAACGATGCACCTGGAACTCCCGCCATACCTTTGGATGTTAACATGAGAACGAATAATAACGTTATTTGCTCTGTCAGTGACATGTGCACACCGTACATTTGTGCAACAAATAATGCCGCTAACGCTTGATAAATAGCCGATCCAGTCAAGTTAAATGTATAACCTGTCGGAATTACGAAAGAGGCAACTGCCTTTGGACAACCGAACTCTTCCATTTTTCTCATTATATTAGGTAAAACAGCTTCTGAACTTGCTGTCGTAAATGAAAGAATAAGTTCTTCTTTTAAAATTTTCATTAATGTAAAAATGTTTACGCCAACCATTCTTGCATTAATACCTAATACAATCACAACGAATAGTATAACAGTTACGTATACAGCTAGCACTAGTTTTCCTAAAGGAAGTAGTGTTGCTACACCAAATTTTGCAACCGTAACCGCAATTAATGCGAATACACCAAATGGTGCAAATTTCATAACTTGATTTGTAACCCAAAACATCGCTTCGAGTACACCTTCAAAGAAGTTAAAAACAGGCTTTCCTTTTTCCCCAATTGCCGCAACTCCTAAACCGAATAATACTGAGAAGAAAATAATCGGTAATAAGTCACCTTGTGCAATCGATTCAAATACGTTTTTCGGTACAATGTGAACAATTGTATCAGCAAAACCTTTCTTCTCAGTTGCATCTGCTGTTTGTTTATAAGAAGAAATATCACTTTGCTGTAAGTTATTCATATCAACGCCAGTACCTGGTTGGAATATATTCGCTGCGAGTAATCCCATTAAAATAGCAATCGTTGTAATAATTTCGAAATAAAGAATTGTCTTACCGCCCAGTTTCCCAAGCTTTTTCATATCTCCTACACCAGCTACTGCAACAATTAATGCAGAAATAACAATTGGTACTACAATCATCTTAATTAAGTGAATAAATATATCCCCAATTGGTGTGATATAAGAAATCGCCGTTTTATTGCCATAAAAGACTGCCCCTACTACAATCCCTAAAACAAGCGCGACAAAAATTTGTGTTGCCAATCCGAATTTTTTCATTTATGTTCATCCCCTTTATGCGAACGCTTTCATTTAGTATTTATAAAAAGCTTACTCACACATCATATAGGGGAACCTACAAAATCATACAAAAACCTACAAGTTTGTCACAAAAAATTCGAAAATTTTTCTTTCCTTTTTCATTGACACCTTTTTATTAAAAAGATATAAAATATACTTGATAAGTAGTCAGATTCTTTCGTATAATCAAAAAGATATATACTTACTACAAATCAAAATGAAAAGGAGTGGATGATATGAAAAACTATACAAAGCAATTCGTCTTATCTTCTTCTTTTCTTTTTCATTTTCTTAAAAAGGAACAAAGGCATTCGCCTTTGTTCCTTTTTTATTGCGATCTATATAGGGGGAATTGTTATGAGGCCATATAAACGTGTCTTAATTAAATTAAGCGGCGGTGCACTTGCCGATCAAACCGGAAATAGCTTTAACTCCAAACGATTAGAACATATCGCAAACGAAATTTTATCCATCGTTGATTTAGGTATCGAAGTATCCATCGTCATCGGTGGGGGTAACATTTTTAGGGGGCATCTAGCGGAAGAATGGGGAATCGATCGTGTAGAAGCTGACAATATCGGTACGTTAGGTACAATCATTAACAGCTTAATGCTACGCGGCGTTTTAACAAGTAAAACAAATAAAGAAGTGCGCGTTATGACTTCCATCCCGTTTAATGCTGTAGCTGAACCATACATTCGCCTACGTGCAGTCCACCATTTAGATAACGGGTATATCGTTATTTTTGGGGGTGGTAACGGGCAACCGTTCGTTACGACAGATTACCCAAGTGTTCAAAGAGCCATTGAAATGAATAGTGATGCTATATTAGTCGCAAAACAAGGAGTAGATGGCGTCTTTACTAGTGATCCAAAACATAATAAAGCAGCAAAAATGTACAAAAAACTAAACTATAACGATATTGTTAGGCAAAACATACAAGTAATGGATCAAGCCGCTTTATTGCTTGCCCGTGATTATAATTTACCAGCACACGTCTTTAACTTTGATGAGCCTGGAGTAATGAAAAGAATTTGCTTAGGTGAACATGTGGGGACGTTGATTAATGATGATGCTTCATTGCTTGTGCATGAAAAATAATTACTAATCATAAAAAAGGGGGTCTATAAAAGGCCCCTTTTTCATTAAAATTTACAAATAAAAATCAATCAATCCCGCAATTTTCTCTTTACAGCGCTCCCAGAATGATAACTTTTCAAAAAATTCTTTCGTCATCTCTTTTGAATCATGAAAATCCTCCGTTAATGCCTCATTAACTTGCCCTACAATTGAACCACCATGAATATACAAATTCATTTCATCATTTATATTGAAACTTCGCGAAGTAAAATTTGTCGTACCAATAACAGTTAGTTCATTATCAATAAGCATTAATTTGCCATGGAACATTCCTTTTTTATAACCATATACTTTAATTCCATTATTAACAGCTTGACGAATATAAGGATATGCTGCCTCTTTAATAAGAGGGATATCTGGTTTATATGACCAAAGTATTTTTACTGTAACACCACGTTTTTGTGCCGCGATTAAAGCGTTCATTAACTCTTTATTTTTCGCTATAAAATACGGGGTCGTAATGACAACCGAATGCCTCGCTTCGTTTATTAACTTCACATATTTTTCAGCAACGTAATGTCCATTGTAACTCACCATCGTATGTAACGTGTTCCCTTTACTAGCTTTATTCGTACTTCTCTTTATATGTTCTTTCGTATCTCGTTTCCAATCTAAAACGAATTGTTCTTCTAAATCTTTTGCTCCTTCACCTTTAAGTCGCACATGATAGTCACGCCAATATCCAAATCTCTTATCTTTACCTAAGTACTCATCTCCTATATTAAAACCACCTGTATAGCCAATCTCCCCATCAATCGTCGTAATACGGCGATGATTACGATGGTGCAGTGAATAAAAACCAAATGGCAATTCAGGTTTTCTACTATATGTAAAATGTACACCACTTTCCCGCAATTCATTTATCTTCTTTCTTTCAAATGATAAATCATTAATGCGATCAACGGATAAATAAACATTTACTCCTTCTTTTGCCCTTTCTTTTAATAAGTTTAAAAAAGTATGGCTACTTTTATCATCTGACAAAATAAAAAAGTACGTGTAGATAGATTGCTTCGCTTCTCTTATATCAGTAAATAACTGTTTATAAAACGACTTCCCTTCTACATATAATTGAAAATCACTATAGTGGGGAGCATACTCTGTCGGCATATTTTTACCAGCTTCCATTTTCCTTCCTAAGGTAACGTCAATATGCATCCAAATTAAAATAAAAACGAAAATAGCAATAATAATAGAAGTAACTCTTAATATTTTTTTAATCATTTTGGTTTCCTTCCAATCATATTCCTTACTATTTCGTAGTGTTTCATTTAAATATGTTTTCATACGAAATGTATTTCTTATTTTTATTGATACTAAACAGTTAAAGGAGATACGAATATGAGAAAAGGAAAAACTCCTATTGTTTTTATCCCAGGTCTTTTCGGTTCAATGAGCAATATTATTATTCCCGGCACTGGTAATTGGAGTTTTGGACTATCTGCATTTGTTTACGAACCATTCATCATGATGCTAGAAAGTATGGGATACGAACGAAATAAAGACTTGTTCATCTGTTTTTATGACTGGCGGCAACGTATTGTTTTTTCTACACAAAAATATTTATTACAAACGATTGCTTATGCTAAAAAGGTTACAGGTTGCGATAAACTAAATCTAATTTGTCATAGTATGGGCGGTCTTCTTGGACGTTCTTACGTTCAAAGTGCAACATATAAAAATGATGTGAATCAACTTATAATACTCTGCACACCAAACGCTGGATCTCCACCAAATTATAGTTATTGGACTGGAGGTAGTCTCCCTATCCATGCCTCTTCTAAAATAAATATCGTTCATTTTTATATGGAACAATATATTTGTTACTTAAGCATCTTACATAAAATGAATAAAGTTGAGGCGATACACATTTACTTTCCAGGATTACAAGATGTTATTCCTTGTAAAGATTACGGAAATTATTTATTTATAAGATCTGGCTCTTCTATTACATTTCTTCCTTATAGTAAGATGAAAACGAAAAATCCTTTCCTCGATACATTAAATGAAAATAGATTTATTATACAAAAAAGAAATATTGAAACGACACTCATTGCCGGAGATGGAGAGGAAACAATTCAATATTTACAAGTCGTCCCTTCACATCCCAAACTGAAATGGACAGACGGCAAAGTCGTCGGTGATTTAATTACAAAACATGGTGACGGTAACGCTGTTCTACATAGCGTTTTTCTTCTAGAGGGAAATAAATATGTTGTGCATGCTTCACATAACGAAGTGCTCTACAAAAGCATTTCTATACTACAAAAGATACTCTAAATTTCAAAAAAAGGTATGGCATTAAGCCACACCTTTTCACATTAAACAAAATTTCTCGCATCATTATTTCTTCCAAATTTATAAATCGCAATTAAGAAGAATGCAATTGCAAAAGCGAATAAAATTAAAATATTTAAATACAACTCAGAGAATGGAATTCCTTGCTGTAGTTTTGCTATCGTGTCTAATAACCAACGCTGCGGAAGGAAATTAGCTACTTTTTGTACTGCATTTGGCATAATGTCGTACGGGAAATAACATCCAGCGAGCAAACATGTTGGTACTATCACTAAATTTTGCATTGCATTTGAAGCAGCTGAACTTTTTGAAAAAGACACAATGACTAATGATAAACCAATTGCGATTAAAGCGAATATCATAAGCACACCAATCATTACTATGAAAGGCATATTAATATTTGTATGAAAAACATTCGTCAGAAATAATACTGCAATGACAATTTGCAATGTTAATATCATCATATTTACTGCGATATTGGATAATATAAATTTCTTTCCATCAATTGGTGTTGATAATAATCTAAAGTACGTTCTATTCTCTTTTTCTTTTAAAATAAATCCTGATAAGTTCACTGCTGAAAACAGCATAAACATAATAAGATAACCCATCGTTTGATTTGTCATATCTTTATTTTTCGAAGTATCTTCTAGCGTCTCAGTTTTCATTTTAAATGAACTTTTTTGATACCCTGCGTACATATTATCAAATGTACTTTGATCTGTTCCTGCTACTTTACTAATAGCTGCTATATTATCAATATAATTATATAAATATGATTTTATAAATCCTGTTACTTGATCACCTTTAATCGATGAAATTTCAATATGATCTGGTTTCCCTTCTCGAACACTTTTGGAAAAACCAGAAGCTAATGTAATAACTCCATCAAGTTTTTTGGAAGTGAGTTTATCTTCCACTTCAGACTCCTTAACCTTACTCACATTCACATGATTTAATCCTTCTAAAAACTTTATCGTATCGTTTGCTATCGGCTCATTTTCTTTATTTACAATCCCGATATTTAACGTTCCTTGCCCTGCATTTCCGTATATCGAAAAAGAGATGAGCGTTCCGATTATTGGCAAACTAATAATAATGAATAACCCTTTTTTATTTTTCAAAAGTACAGATAACGTTTTTTGTATGAGCCATAAAATATCTTTCATACTATAGCCCCTCCCGTCTACGTAATGCAATAATTGCAATTAATAAAAAGAGTGCTGATATTCCAAGGTTTAAAGAAATGACTGGTAGTGCTGCCCCTACATCATTCGCATAAATAATTTTCATAACAGCTGTATTTGCCCACGTTAATGGTGATAAATTCGTAACGAAATTTTCTTCTACTACGAAATATGCACCACCAAAAATAGAAGCTAATTGCACTACTACCATAATAATTGCTCTTGATGCTTCAGCTGTTTTTGTAATATATCCGATTCCTAAACCGAAGCTAATTGCTAGAAAGACTTGTGTTAATAAAATAAGAAATATGATTCCAAGATGATTGCCCCAATTCGCTTGAAAAACAAATTTACTAAATAACATGACGAGTAATATGCACAGGGCATTTGCTACTAGGCTACCTAGTACTTTCCCAATGAATATTTCAGCTTTACTTATAGGTGCAGCAATGAGACGATCTCCTGTTTTACGTATTCGTTCTCTTCGAATTAAAGAACTCGCTCCCATTGCAGCATATAATGCAATCATCGTTGTCATTACAACCGCATAGTAATCCATAGAACCTGGTTTTTTTGCAGCTTGTAAGGATGTTTCTTTTATATAATCATTATGATTTCCGTTTGAAATAACTGTGCTCAACTTAGTAGGATCTACTTTTGCAACTTCGACCGCTACATTGTACTTATCAACAAATGTTGTAAGCATTCCTTCCACAATACTTCCCTCAATACTACTTTTGTCACTTCCGTAAAATTTCGCACCATCTTTCTTTAGTTCTACATAAGCAGCATATTTATTTTGTTTTACTTCTTCTTTTCCATCTATACCTTCGGAAGCTTTTTGAAAATGAATACCTGATTTATCGACTTCTTTTGTAAATGCTGCAAACGATTGAGAAAATGTGCTACTCGCTTCATCTTTATATAGCACTTGTATATCTTTAATCGAATGACTATCACTATTAAATGCGTTTGTTAATGCTGTTCCTAATACAAGCATAAGCACAATTGGAAATGCTAACATAAAAACTAAAGTTCTTACGTCTCTGAAATCTCTTTTCATATGCATAATTGCAATATTGAAGATGTTCAATTGATGAACCTCCCTTTACTGTTCTTCTTTTACCTTTTATTTATCTCGTAAGTTTCTTCCAGTCAACGTAAGGAATACCGTTTCTAAATTCGGAGCCTGCTCCTCTAACGAACGAATTTCAATATCATGATTAATGAAGTGCTGAATAATTTTATTTAAATTGTTTAATCCTGCATCCGAGTTTACTTTAATTACGTTCTCTTCAATTTGAACAGCTTTCACACCGTTTATCTCTTTTAACTTCTCTACATCTAAATTTTCTACTGACTTCACTTCAATCCAAATATCTTTCGTATCTGTAATAATCGCTTTTAATTGTTCTTTCGTACCTTCTGCAATCACTTTACCGTGATCTACTATAGCTATTTTCGTACAAATCTCTTCTACCTCTTCCATGTAGTGACTCGTATAAATAATCGTACTTCCCATTTCGTTTAATTTCCGAACAGACTGCAGGATATAATTTCTTGACTGGGGATCAATTCCAACTGTCGGCTCATCCATAATAATTAACTTCGGTCTATGAGCAATTGCACAAGCGATATTCAGTCTTCGCTTCATCCCACCAGAAAAGTTCTTTGGATAGCTTTTCTGTTTATCGCTAAGTCCTACAAATTGAAGAGCTTCCTCGACCCTAGCTTTTAATTCAGCTCCTCGTAATCCGTACAATCCAGCAAAAAATTTCACATTTTCATAAGCTGTTAACTCTTCATAAATCGCAATATCTTGCGGAACGATACCGATATTCATCTTCGCAAATCGATTATGTTTCTTTATATTTTTTCCTAGTATGCTAATTTCACCTTCATTACTTCTTAACAAACCAGCAATCATGTTGATTGTCGTACTCTTACCAGCACCATTCGATCCTAAAAAGCCAAATATTTCTCCTTCTTTAATAGATAAAGACATATTATCAACTGCGATGAAATCACCAAATTTTTTCGTTAAATTTTTAATTTCTAAAGTATTCATCGTTTCACCCCTATTTCGGTTTCTCTGCTTTTAGTATAAACAAAAAGAATGAACCTGCTCAGTGCAGAAGTTCATTCTTTTCACATGAGATTATTCACTTTTTTCATATGAGATGATTCATCCTCATATCGGCAGCAACATTGTTACTGAAAAACCACTTGTCCCATCTACAATAATTTTACCATTTACAGATGCCGTTCGTTCCTCCATCCCCATAATCCCGAGACCTTTTTTAACAAGTACTTCACCTTTGCCATTATCCTTCACTTGTACTTTCACCATCTTGTTAAGTACATGAATATCGATTGAAATAACTGTCGCATCAGCATATTTCATCGCATTTGTTAATGTCTCCGTAACATTTTCACCGATAATCTTCCACTGAATCGGTGAAATCATATCTAAATTCCCTTTATATACGAAAGGAATATTTATATCATGCTTACTGGCAAATTCCTCTATGAATAATTTCATACGATGAATGCCAATTTGCTCTGTTGGTGGTTTCATATTTTTTAATGTCACCCGAATACTTTCAATTCCGTCTTTTGAAATATGAATTGCATTTTGTAATAACTCGGCTGATTTTTCTTTATCTATCTCCATTAACCTCTTTGCTGCTTCCATTTGAATAAGTGCACCTGTCATCGAGTGGCCAATTTTATCATGAATTTCTTGAGAAAGTCGATTTCTCTCTTCTAACTTAAATGTGTATTCTGATTGCCTTATGTACTCTTTATTTTCATGTAAGCTTTTCGTCAATCGCTGCATATCTTTTCGCATCTTATCATTTTGTGATTCAAGCTTTAATACGCGCGATATATACCGTTCTGCCATAATTAATACGAGGAAAGAAAATGCAACAATTAATCCGTATGTCATTCGAATGCTTTCATTTGTAAAAATAATAGGAATCATCATAATGATAAATAGCTGCCATTTCTTCTCTATATAACGGAATATAATTTCATATAAGTTCAATGGTAAAAACAAAATAAAGAACGAATGAATCTTCCATGTAAATAACATAACTAGACCAATTGATACGCAAGTTAATATGTTTTTGTACGTAGCTTTTTTAAATATAGAAATCAGCACGTTTACAGAAAGATATAAAAGCAAAGTAAATATAATCCATGGTAAGTTCTCTACATTTAAATAAATGTAACTAAACACAATATATATAAAGACAATTAATTTACTTACAATTAACCAAAATTCCATATCTTTAATCTACTTTCCCTGTCAAATAATAAATCGCGATTTGTGTACGATGTTCAAGTCCAGTTTTCCCTAAAACTGATGTAATATAATTTGCAATTGTTCCTTCTGATATGAAAAGTTGCTTCGAGATTTCTTTATTCGAAAAGCCTTTTGCAATTAATGCGATAATACTCAGCTCTCTTTCTGTAAAAAGACTTGTATCTATTTTACATTCTTCCTCTTTACTTTCCATTAAATTAGACTTAATTTTATCGAGAACGACATCTTGCATAACTGTTTGCCCGTTATATACTCCTTTTATCGCATCACGAATACGCTCTGGATCATTATTTTTTAATAAATAACCTTTCGCTCCGTTTTTTACTGCATCCAAAATATATTCATCATCATCAAACGTCGTTAAAATAAGCGGCTTCGTTTTCGTCTCTTCACAAATAAATTTCGTCGCCTCTACCCCGTTCATGTTCGGCATACGAACATCTAAAAGAGCGATATCAACGTCGTTCTTTTTGCAATATTCCACTGCTTCTTTTCCGTCATTTACTGTATCTACTACTTCAAACTCTTCATATGTATTTAAAATAATTTTCATGCCTTCTCTAATAAAAGAATTATCATCTGCTATTAATATTTTAATTTTCATGTTTGTTAGTATGGAACTTCCCCTACTAACATTCACATCCTTTCTCCCGGTAACATTTCCTACTTGCTCATTATATACTTCTCTTTACCATTTTTTCACACCTTTTTTTTCATCTAGCTCTCCTGCAAAAAATATATTATTCTTTTTTTACAAAATGTGTAGGGTGACTTATCATTCTTTACGTCTATATAATAGAATGCGTCAAAAAGGAGGGAGAGACCGATTGAGGAAAAACAATTAATTGAAAAAGCACAACAAGGAAGCGAACATGCTTTTCGTATCCTTGTGCAAACATATCGTCATTATATTTTTCAAGTTATCTTTTCTATTTTAAGGCATGAAGAAGATGCAAAAGATGTTACACAAGAAGTATTCGTAAAAATTCACGCCTCTCTCCCAAATTATCAATTTCGTGGATTAAAAACGTGGATGGCGCGTATTGCCACCAATCACGCTATTGATTATAAGAGAAAAAAAGCTAGAGAAAACGAAGAGCTATCCTTATGTAAAGAAACTGAGGAAAATATAAAATCCTCTCATAATATCGAGGCTTTATTATTGACGAAAGAGCAAAAATTACTCATTGCTCAAAAACTGAGAGAACTTCCCGAAAATTACCGTGACGTCGTTCTCGCACATTACTTAGAAGAAAAAAGTTATCAAGAAATTGCTTTACAGGAAAACATCGAAGTGAAAACAGTCGAAATGAAACTGTATCGGGCAAGAAAATGGATTAAAAAACATTGGAAGGAGGAAGAGTTTCTATGATGCATTATTCAAAAGAAGATTGGCGCAATTATACATTAGATGTTATAGAAAGCAATGAACGTGAATCTATGGAAGAACATCTTTATGAATGTAATCATTGTTTAGCACTTTATATGGAAAGTATTGATGAACAACAGGAAAACCTTCCAATGATAAATGATGATTCATTTACGAACGAAGTTATGACGCAAATTAATTTTGAAACGCTACAACCTAATGAAAATATAAAAACAAACTCACTAAAGCGCACCATCGTTCACTACATAATTGCGACTGCGGCTACAATTATTTTTATGGTAAGTGGTTTATTCCAATATATTTTCACAGCGACATCAAATTTCGAGAAATCTTCAAAACATAACAAGTCTTCTATCTCACAACAAATTGTAAACAAATCGGTAGACACATCCAAAAAGGACGGAGGTTCAAAGCATGAATAAAAATCCCTTTTTAGCACTTGTATTAGGGCTAATTCCCGGGCTTGGACATTTATATTTAAAGAAATTTGGACGGTTTATTTTATATAGCGGAGGGGCTGTATTTCTATTTATCTTTGCAGTATTTTGTACAATAGCATTGGGAGCGCGTGATATTGCTTTTCTTTCTCTATTTTTACTAGCCGTGTTATGGGTGGTCAACTTATTAGATTTAGTTATCACGATTATTAACCAATCGAAAAAACAAGCAACCGGAGAATTGACAGAGTCCTCTAAAGAGAGCGAACGATTTTATATCATTCTTCTTTCCATCATCCCTGGACTTGGTCATTTTCAATTAGGGCTTATGCAACGTGGACTTACATTTTTAGTAGCTTGTACAGGAATCGGAAGTATGATTATTTTCGTTGCACTTTTAACATCGCAAGAAAGTTTTCTTATCTTCCTTATTACATTACCTGTTTTATGGATTTACAATTTCTTCGATGTTGTTCAGCAACTCCAGAAAAAAGAACGTGGTGAGCAATTAGTTGACCGCACTATTTTTGAAGATTTTGAAGAGCACCGTGAGCAAGGAAAGAAAAGTAAAACATTCGCTTCTATTTTAGCGATGTTTCCTGGAGCAGGACATATGTATTTAGGCTTGCAGCGCCGCGGTCTTCAGCTTATGGCAGCCTTTTTACTTTCAATATATTTACTCGACTTATTAAGACTTTCAGCGTTTTTATTTTTAGTACCGATTATTTGGTTCTATAGCTTTTTTGACGCTTTACAACAAACTGCAAAGTATGGAAAAGAACGTGTAAATGACGAACCTATCATTGATTATTTTATCAATCATCAAAGATGGATCGGTATTGGGTTAATTGCACTCGGTGGTTATTATTTATTAGATCAAACAGTCCTTCCTATTTTGAATGATTACTTTGCAACTATATTTAACATTCATCTTAGCGAGCTGTATTATCGCTATTTCCAAACATCTATCGTTGCACTCCTCTTAATTGGTGGCGGCTTTAAATTGTTACTTGGAAATAAAGAAAATAAAGGTGGTACGAAAGAATGAGAACATGGCGCGTTGGAACATTTTCAATGGGGCTTTCTATTATTGCATTAGGTTGCTTCTTACTATTTTCAGTTATAAAAGGCACGCAAGCATTAGATTCTTTAACAGCATGGTGGCCTGTTTTACTTATTATACTTGGCGTGGAAATCTTACTTTACCTTCTATTTTCTAAGAAGGAACAATCATTTATTAAATATGATATTTTTAGTATTTTCTTTATCGGTGTTTTAGGAAGTGTTGGCATTGCTTTTTACTGTTTATTATCAACTGGATTACTAGATGAAGTTCGTTATTCTATGCATACCACTCGCCAAACGAGTAATATTCCAGGTGGACAACTTGATATACCTGAATCTATCAAAAAAATTGTAGTGGATGCAGGGCATCATCCTCTAACAATAGAGGGCAATGATACAAATCAAATTCACCTTCTTGGAACATATGAAATGACGACGAAAGCTAATGAAAAACTCAATTTAAAACAAGAAGATTTCCTTTCGGTTCAAACAACTGGGGAAACGATGTACGTAACATTAAAATCATTACCCGTTCAACATACGTTATGGAATTCGGCACCACAAGTGAAACCAACGCTTGTTCTTCCGAAAAATAAAAATGTGGAAATCCGTGCTTCAAATAACGAACTATCTCTTTATCCAGGTCAATTACAAAATAATTGGTTTGTACAAGAAAGCTCAAGAGTGTCTGTCCATCTTGCAAAAGAGAGTGATGTATCTTTAACAGCAGTAACGAATCAAAAAGAAACACAGGGAAGCACACCTTGGGAACAAGTAGAAGATGTAACGAAAAAAGAAAATACTTCTTCAGAAGAGCATCCAGAATTAAACAACCAAGAACATTGGTATAAAAATTCAATTAAAACTGGAAATGGCACGTACAAGTTAAATATTGAGAAAGCTTATAATTTAAATATGAGCGTTATTGAAAAATAAGAAAAACCTTCCGCAATTGCGGAAGGTTTTTCTCATATAATCGCTTTAATTCCTTCTAATACTAATCCAATCATAAATCCGCAGACAGCTCCGTTTACTCGGATCCACTGCAAATCTTTACCAACGTTATTTTCAGTCATTTCAATTAACGTTTTATCATCTAACTTATCAAGGTTTTCTTGTACAAGTTTTCCGATTTTCGAATGGTTATTTTCAACAAGCTTCACAACTTGTTTTTGTAACCATTCTTCTATTTTTTGAACAGTCTGTTCATCCTCTTTTATTTTATTCATTTGTGTTTGTAAAAATGGGATAACATACTTATCCGCAAATTCTTCGTTATTTACAAAGACAACTGCTCTTTGTTGTACTTGCTCCAGCATCTCTTTTATTTTGTCAGTAGCATTCCAATTAGCAATCCATTTTTCTTTCCAATTTTCTAATTCTTGTAGTAACGCTTCATTTTCTTTTACATTTATAATTTCTTGACGAATTTTCGCTAATATAAGTTGTCTCGTGCTATTATCTGCATCTTGTAAGCTGTTAATATTGCTAATGATAAATTTCTGCAAAATACCGCCAATTTTATCTTCATCTACAATATTCATAAATGATTTCAAAGTAAACTGCAAGAATCCATCCACTTTTATATTTTCCATCGCCTTCATACCTAAGCTTCCGAGCTGATAACGCGCTTCATCTTGCGCTGTCCAATCTTTCACTTTTACTAATATGTAATCAAGTGTCTTTTCATCATATTCTTGCACAACTAATTGATCAACAAGCACTTGCAATATGTTACTTGTATTAATTGTATGCAAATACGTTTTTAATTCTTTTTCAATAATAACAGCTAACTTTTCTGTATCTATTGAAACAATTGCTTTCTCAGCAATCGTTACAATCCCCTTTTTCACAGCATCAGACTGCATTTCTCTCTCAGCAATTTGCAGCACCATTTGTGCTAGCTGCATCTCTTTTACTTTATTTGTAATACTTTCTTTCGTCAGCCACTCATTTTCTAACGTATGAATGAGCCCTTTCGTTACTCTCTTTCGGTTTTTAGGTAACAAAGCTGTATGCGGAATTGGAATTCCCATCGGGTGACGGAATAATGCTGTAACTGCGAACCAATCCGCAAGTCCACCAACCAATCCAGCTTCAAATCCCCCTTGTATAATCTCTCCTGCTACCGTTCCTTGAAAAGGGATAGAAGCCGCAAAGCCGATACCCATAACCCCAAGCGAAATACCCGCTATATATTTAGTCTGTAATGACATCGTATACACATCCTCTTATTATGTAAAATAAAGCTTTTTTGTTGTATTTATTCCATATTATTTATCCTTTATATATACTATAAAGAACTATTGTGAAAATAACAAAGATTTTTATGTACATGAAAAAATGAGGCTACAACTAGCCTCATTTTTCTTATATCGTTAATTCCAAACCTTTCCTATAATATTCATCCATTACATCTTTAGGAACCATACTTCCACCCGTTCCCCACACAATATGAGTACCTTTTTTCAACTTCTCTGTTAACTGGTGCTTTTGTAAATACTCATCTTCTTTACATATTTTCACTGGGCCTATCATACCTGCTAGTGCAGAAGGCTCTAAATCAATATTCTCCGTATCAGCTAGTTCTTTTAACAATCTATATAACGCTTCATCACTTACTGTGTAATTTCCACTCAAAAATGGTTCCATCGTTTTACCGACAAATCCAGATGGCCTTCCTACCGCAAGTCCATCTGCATCTGTTACATTATCAATTCCGATATCTTGAACAGCAATTTTGTCATGAAGGCCTGTCATTAAGCCGAGTAACATACAAGGAGAATGTGTTGGCTCTGCAAAGAAACAATGAACATTGTCTTTATACAATAACTTTAAACCGAATGCTACTCCGCCAGGTCCTCCTCCTACTCCACACGGAAGGTAAACAAATAAAGGATGATCTTTATCTACTACAACCTCTAACTCTTCTAATTGCTTTTGTAATCGTGATGCTGCGACTGCATATCCTAAAAACAAATCATGCGAGTTTTCATCATCGACAAAATAACAGCTAGGATCAGCATCCGCTTGCCTTCTTCCTTCTTCTACTGCTTTACTATAATCAGCCTCATATTCAATCACGTTTACACCTTTACTTCTTAACAAATCTTTTTTCCATTGTTTCGCGTCTGCTGACATATGAACCGTTACGTTAAAACCTAACTTCGCACTCATAATCCCAATACTTAATCCTAAGTTTCCTGTCGAACCTACCGCAATAGAATATGTTGCAAAAAACTCTCTACATGTATCACTATCTAAAATGGAATAATCATCTTCTACTGTTAACATACCATGCTGCAAAGCTAATTGTTCAGCATGCTTCAGCACTTCATAAATACCACCTCTAGCTTTAATTGATCCTGATATCGGAAGATGACTATCACATTTTAATAATAATTCTCCTAAAATAGGTTGCTCGTAATGTTTCTCTAAAGCTTGTTTCATTGAAGGGATTTTCACTAAAGGCGATTCAATTATGCCTTCAGTCTCTTTCGTTTCAGGAAAAACTTTCGCAATATATGGTGCAAAACGCTTTAACCTCTCCTCCGCATCTTTTACATCTTCTTCATTAAGTGGTGAATCTTTTATTGCCGTTTCATACTTTTCCATGTTCGGATTCACCCAAAACACTTCTTCTGTTTCAATTAATTTATTTAATAGTGGATATTCCTCTTTTAATTTCTCTATTTCTTTCATTCTTCTTCCTCCTCATCACCTTGTAGCTTACGATTTAATAAATTATAATTAAATTAATTTTAATATAGTTTAACACAAATTATTCATTTTAGTTAATTTTAATTTAATTTATTTAAATATAATTTAATTGTTATTAAGGAGATTTTCAATATGGAAAATATAGATATTGGTAAAAAAATTGAAAAACAAAGAAAAGAAAAAGGTTTAACGAGTAAAGAGCTAGCAAAGATGGCCAATATTACGCCATCTATGTTAAGTCAAATTGAACGCGGATCTGCTAACCCTTCTATCCAAACATTAAAAGTACTCGCTAAAGCGTTAGATGTTCCAACATTTAGCTTTTTACTGGAAGATACAAATACAGACGATTTAATTGTACGTTCTCATAAACGAAAAAAAATGATTATCGATAATTTATCATATGAAATGCTATCACCTGATTTCACAGGAAATTTAGCAACAGCGATTATGACCGTCCCGCCGAATACAGCTTCATCAGAAAATGTACTAGAACATAAAGGTGAAGAATTAGCATTTGTATTAGAAGGAAAAATCACATTACATTTAAATGAAGAAGAATACATATTGGAAACGGGTGATAGCGTAAAAATACCCGCTTATTTAAAACATAGATGGGTAAATCAATTTGAGAAAAATGCGATTGTCTTATTTTCTGTTACTCCGCCAATTTTTTAATAGATGTAATAAAAATAGCCACGTGCGGATTCCTCCGTACATGGCTATTTTTATCTTTTCGGCACGAACAAAATTCCTAAACTCATAACAAAAAAACTGAATATTTGCTGCATCGATAAACCAAATAAAACCGAATTTTGTTCACTAATAAGCGAAATAATAATATGAGCAAACCCCTCAACTATTAGAAAAACACTTATATTCTTTCCATTTCCGAGTCTTTCATTTTTCATCCATAACAAGCCCAGTATACAAAGACCAAGGATGATCTCATATACGAAAATGGGATGATATATAAATTTAGATTCATATATTTTCACACCCCAAGGCAGTGTCGTTTGTACACCTATTTTGTGGTGGAATAGAAAATAAAAAATAATACTCATACAAAACCCAATAGGCAATGCATCAAGTAAAATACGAAGCGAAAATTGCTCCTTTTTACTTTTCCAAACAATGTATACACTCGCAATTATACATCCTACTATAATATGTTTCATACTTCCTATAGCTAATAATGCTTGCAATGGCGATTTAAAAGCCCATACTGGATTTATAATTGCCGGTGCAAATTTCCATACAAATACAATGATTAGAAAAGCATTTGTTACTACATCCATCATTTTTTCATATGGTACACTTTCGTTCTTCATCTTTCGTTTCATCAATATAAATCCAAATAGACTTCCAATTATAAGAGATACAGGTTGTAACCTCACGATCCACTCCATTAATACAAAATCCCCTCTTTAACTCTCAATTAATTTCTTAAATTTCTCTTCTAATTGATCTGGAGGTAATACGCCTCGTACTTGCTCTACAATAATTCCATCTTTATTAACAAAAAACGTCGTTGGTAAAGAAAATACTTTATAATCTAATCCAGCTACTCCGTCCATATCTAGTAAAACAGGAAACTTAAATCCATGACGATCCGCAAAAGCGCTCGCTTCTTGCACTGGATCTCCTATTGTTGCATTTACCGCAAAGATTTCAACATCCTTTTTATATTTATCATACATACGAACTAAGTCAGGTGCCTCCATTTCACATGGACCACACCATGATGCCCAAAAATTAATAAGATACGGTTTTCCTTTTGCATCATGTAACGAATATAGCTTCCCGTCTAATCCTTTTAATGTTATGTCTGGTGCTTTAAATCCTACTTGTGGTAATACTTCTGTTTTTTGTAACTCCGCTTGTTTTTCTTTTCTTTCCTTTTCTTCTTTCTTTGTATTATAAAAGTTCACTCCGGCCCAAATTAGTGCTCCGGCCAGTATTATCGCAATTAGCTTCTTCACTTTTCTTCCTCCTAAATACACTACATCAAGTAGTGTTAATACTTAAAAAAAAGAGGCTATATGCACTCTCCGACAATCAGTACAACCGACATACAAAATAAACCTACTGTTACATATACCGAATTTGTATGTAACGGCATATTGAGCTTAACAACTTTTTCATGTAACACTTGCTCGATTCGTAAATTGATTGCTGTTTTTGCAAATGAAGCTGTCACACATCGATTTTCCATTGTCTTTATTTTAATTAATTTTAATAATGCGCTTCCTAACTCGAATTTAGATTTCATTTTCCGCATTGCATACTTATCTGCAGCTAACTCTTGATACACATGATAGCGCTGCAATAACCCTTTTAATATCGGGATGTATATCATTCCTTCTGCTAATAACGTAAAACAAAATAATTTTAATGGGTCTCGATTGTTTTGATGATATTCTTCATGAAAAATAATCGCATCCATTTCTTCATCTGAAAAAGTTTGAAGCATCCCTTCTGACATGACAACTTTCGGACGAAATAACCCAATTGTAAATGCCGCAACTTCCGCAGTCGGCAATATATATATTTGTTTTCCTTTTCGAACGAAGGGAATAAGTACTTTTTGTAATCTTTTAGTATCAAAAAATTGTCGCCACATTCTTTTGCACACGATAAACACAGTAAGTAGTAGAAATCCAGCGATTATAATACGAATGAATGATAATTCTTTCATATGTTTTTCTAACTGAAACAAGCAAAAATTCGAAAGAAAGAACGCCTTATTTTGAAACAGAAATGGATATGTAACGTAATACACTAACATACTAAAAAAGAGGGAACTAACAATGACTGCTAACAATACGATTTTACGCATTTGCCATTTCATTTCATTAATCCTCTTTTTTTAACTGACTCAATTTATCTTCTAACTTTTTTATTAAAGTCGGATCAACTTGCTCTAATTCATCTAGCATATGATTTACAACTAAATCACCAAATTCCCCCATCAATTCCTGTGTCATTTTCTTCGTTTGATTGGATAAGAATTCATCTTTTGTTTGTACAGCACGATATATTCCACTTCTTTTCATAGTCTGCTTTTCTAAGTGTAATTTCTCTACTAACCTGTTCATAACTGTCATTACAGTATTAAAATTTACAGGTGATTCTTCACTTAATTTCTGCTGTACTTCTTTAATCGTAATACCCTCACTAGACCAAACAATCTCCATAATCTTTGCTTCAAGCGGTCCAAAGAAATGGTTTAACCCTTGTTCATTTAGCTTATAGTTTTGAGTAAACATCGTATAGCTCCTTTCACACTACGAATTGTAGTATAAATGAAATAAAAGGTCAATTATGAATGCTATACACTAAAATTCACTCCCAAATCCCATTCACTGTAAACCTAACTTTTCTCCAAATGTTTCAAACAGATACTGCTCTAATATTTGCACACTAAACTTCTCATTGCGCCCTAGTGCAAATAATTCCCGATCTTTCGCTACTATAGTATCTAACGGAATAACGACATTATCCACTATTTTTGTAATTTCAATGATGTTACTTTTTACATTTACCTCTGTTTTAAATTCAATGTTTTCTAATACGATATGCGAGCGTCTTCCTGATGCAAAAAAAGTAAAGTTAGGATTTTTATAAATACCAATTTCACTCTCTAGTGGATATAAATATTGAAAAATGATATCTCTATGTCCATCTTTTATTATTTTTTCATCCTTCTCATCATCCAAGTATTCTTTCACCTTCGTTGTAAATTCAAATCGAAAATCCACTTTTTTCACGCTCCCTCTTTGTATTTTTATATTAAATAAATATATTGAAATAATTTTACCATATTGTAATACAACTTCCTATTAAAAGTAAAAACTCATTTGTAAAATCTCTATTATTTCCAATTCTTTTTTAAAGGATAAGCACTCATTCAATATGAATTCATGCTTCGTTATATCTATTTAAACATATTGTTTCCATATTTTGAAACAATAGTAAGGAGCATTATATAACAATAAAGTGAACCTTTAATCAGTAGGGGCTTTGTTCATCCTCCACCTAACTTCTTTGCTTCCGCTGAACTTTGAGATGGGGTCTTACTGCCCATTATTGCGGGATAAACTGTTTCTAATTCATTTTCCTATATAGCCACTATCACCTTTATTATTCCAATATATTTAAACCCCATTTTCTACTTATTCATTACGTAAGAGAAGGAATGTAACTCTCTTCTATCGAATTTTTATATAACGAAAATGATTAGGTGGTGCTTTACTATGAAATTAGCTGTCATTGGTGGCGGTGATTTACAAGATTCAAATCACTCGCCTATTAATGAGCGACTTATAGAATTAACAAATAAACAGTATCCGAAAGTATTATTCATTCCTACAGCTAGTCATGATGATGAAAGCTATATAAAATTATTTTTAGACACATTCGAAAAACAATTACACTGTGAAGTACAAATTTTACGTATTATAGCCGATACACCTTCAAAATATGAAATAGACGAAATGATTCAGTCTGCTGATTTAATTTATCTCGGTGGCGGGAACTATATTCAAATGATTACAGAATGGAAAGAACATAAGCTCGATGAAAAATTACTATTGGCTCTGCAGCAAGGAACGCTCATTGCAGGGTGTAGCGCTGGTGCTATGTGTTGGTTCACATCTAGTATCCGCTCAGATTATGAAGGTTCTGGTTATATAGAGAGTAACGGCTGGGGAATTGTGAACAAAAGGTTTTGTCCACATTATAATCAATTAAATAGAATGAACGCCTTCCATTCCTTTTTACAAAATCATCAAGGTAATATAGAAGGCATTGCACTAGAGGATAATTGCGCCTTATATATTACAGAAGAATCTTTTGAAATTATCGGTGAACCAGAAAAAGCGTGGGAGTTTTACATGAGTGATAATAAACTCATTAGACAACATTTTGATATTACTTTAAAAAGCTATTTATAAAGTGAAACTTTAATCAGTGGGGGTTTTGTTCATCCCCACTGATTATTAGTTGAACCAATCGGGCATCCACGGGCAGTTGATCTCCCACCTAACTGCTTTGCTCCAGCCGAATTTTGAGGTAGGAGTCTTACTGCCCGTTAATGCGGGATAAACATCCCTTTACAAAAATGCCCCTAAGTATAATAACTTAGGGACATTTTTTGTGTTTAACTCACTAATCGTGTAATTCGTTTCTTCTGCCATGAAAGCTTATAATATGCATACTGTAAAATTAAGCTGACAATAAATGCTGCTGGGTATCCAATCCATATCCCTTCTATGCCAAGACTTGTATGGTAAGAAAGGTAATACGCTACAGGTACTTCAACAAGCCAAATTGATACGACGCCAATAACAGTTGGCCATAATACTGTACCGCTTGCTCGCATTGTCGCACTAATAATTTGCGCATGACCGAAAATTAAATAACTCCATAATGTGATCATAACTAGGCTATGAGCAATTTCAATTGTAGTTTGACTCGTTAAAAATAGTGCTAGAATGTCTCTTGAGAACAAGTAAATGAGAGATATTAGCACACCACCGATGACGTAGTTCATAATAATTCCGGCCTTCACAACTTTCTGCAATCGATCAAATTGATTCGCACCAATTGATTGTGCAGCAAAAATGGAGACTGTAATACCAAGACTAACGGCTGGCATTTGTACATAACTTGCAACTTGGTTCACAACGCCATAAGCTGCTGTTGCATCCGAACCGTAACGATTTACAAACGCGATTACCGCAATTTCTGATAATGAAACTAATATCATATTAATACTTGCTGGAATACCGAGTCGTAGTAATAACTTTAATAAACCCCAATCCATTCGAAGATATTTCCTTACCGTACTATCTAATTGTAGCGGGTGATTTTTCTTCTTTAAATACACTAACATGACAATAAACGTAATAACTGTAGATATAACAGAAGCATATGCTGCTCCATACACATCTAATTTTGGAGCACCTAACCACCCAAAAATAAGGATTGGTAATAAGATCATATTTAGCGCTGTACTTACAATTAAAAAGTAAAATGGCGTTTTAGAATCTCCTGTACCTCTCATAAACGTTGTGTATGCGAAATATAAAAATAAGATTGGCATCGATATAAATAAAATACGTGCATAATGTACACTTATTTCAACAATATTTTCTGGCGTCCCCATAAGGCGCATAATATCCATTGCAAAAATACTACCTACTAT
This sequence comes from Bacillus sp. SSR7, assembly GCF_055902415.1. Classification (NCBI taxonomy): domain Bacteria; kingdom Bacillati; phylum Bacillota; class Bacilli; order Caryophanales; family Bacillaceae; genus Bacillus; species Bacillus sp. SSR7. Next base: position 23,010 of record NZ_JBVVXV010000003.1, read on the forward strand.
CGCTAACACAACTCCAATAATAAAGGTAAATGTTAGCGTCGTACCAACAATCGCTTTTAAACGATCTTCGTTTTTTGCACCAAACGCCTGACCAATTAAAATGGAACTCCCTGAACCAATACCAATTACGAATGAAACAAGTAAGAAAAATAATGGGAAGAATGCCGATATAGCCGCTAAATCATTCACTCCAAGCCACCTTCCTACTACTACCATACCGAATAATTGTCCAACTGATTGTAGTACATTACTTAATAGTAACGGTACTAAAAACATGGACATCGATTTCCAAATCGGTTTACTCTCACTTTCTAACTTATGTGACTCCGCACCTTCTTTATTGTTATTTGTAGGTGGTTTCAAATTTCATTTCTCCTTTTATTAAAAATCTGTTTTTCAACTTCCCTCTTTTTGTATATTTGTTGTAATGGTGTGCTTCTATTCATATTCTTTTCTATGTTATTATAACTTCACCCAATATTGGCTTCCATCAGCTGTTCTATCTAAAAACCCGTATTCGATTAAATATCTTCTCAAAGTTACAAAATCCGGATATACGCTTTCTATAATAGCATTTACTTCTTTTTCAGTGTACTTTTTATTACTATCAAACTTCGTCACTAAATGACGTAATATAATTAATTTACGCTTTTGCTTTTTTGGAAATTTAGAAAGCGGTCCATCTAATCCCTCTGTAAAATGCGTTTTTAACACTTCATCATTTTCTTCTTCTGTAATATTGTAGCGATCATCTACCATCGTTGCTGTTCTATGAATGGGTACAAATTTCGTTTGTACTTTTGATTTTTCTTCTGAAAGTTCCATTAACGCCAAAAACACTTTCGCTTGCTTCATTTTCTCTCGAAGGGTAAACCGATGATTGCGGATAGTTGAAGTACTTCCGCCATCCATCTCTTTTACAATCTCTTTATCATTCAGCCCCATATGGAAAAACTGAACCATCTTCTTTTGCAAATCAGTTAAACCCGTATACTTCTTATCTAGGTTTAATAAATAATCAAACATCGACGTATGTTCGTTTTGCACATGCAATTGTACAAACTTTTCTGCTTCATACAAAACTTGATTATCTTGATAAATAACACCCTTTATAAACGCTTCTCCACAAGCTAAACAAATATATTCCTCTGCTTCCGCTTCAAATACATACCCTTTCTTCAACTCCTCAACTGAAGCGTCCCAAAACTTCTCTGAAATATCACTCATACTAAACACTCCTTTAAAATGTTTATTTTAAAATAGACAAATCTTAATAACGTTTATTATCACTTCATCATCTTAACATAACAAAAACAAACTTTTCAATGTTTCGTTTACCTATTTTATAAACCTTTATAAAAACGTCTATTGGATATTCTTTAAAAAGGACATAAAGCAACGAAAAGCGAATGTATTTAATATATGAATTACGATAGGATGTGAAACAAAACATGACTATTCTGGACGACCCTTGGTTTACTGTTAAACAAATTGTCCAAAATACATATGCAATTAGTGAATATGGACATTGGGAGAAAGTACATTCCTTCTTACTTGTAGGCCATACTATCGCACTCCTTATTGATACTGGACTAGGTATCGATAATCTGAAGCGTATAACTGACCAACTAACAACCTTACAAATTACTGTTGTCACAACACATGTCCATTGGGATCATATCGGTAGTCACTCACAATATGAAGAGATCTATGTACATGCTTTAGAAGCAGATTGGCTCATTAACGGGATAAAAGGACTTCCTATTACTCAAATTAGGCATGACATCGCTCGAGATATCACTTTACCTACACCTAAAACATTTCAACCTGAAACATTCAAGCCTTTTCAAGGAACACCAACAAAATTACTACAAGATGGAGACATTATTGATATCGGAAATAGGAAGATTCAAATTATACATACCCCAGGTCACTCACCGGGACATATTTGCCTATACGATTATGAAACTGCGTTTTTATTTACGGGAGATTTACTTTATGAGGGCACGATTTTTGCATTTTATCCATCTACAAATCCTGTAGATCTAGTTCAGTCTCTAAATAAAATTACAAACGTCTTTCCTATTAAACAAATTTTTGGTTCACATCATACCCTCGGCCTTTCACCTGTTATATTGAAAGAGGTGAAATATGCTATTCAATATTTAAATGATAAAGAGCTGATCAAACACGGGACTGGTATTCATACATTCCAAAACTTCAGCATTCAATTTTAACTAAAAAAAGGTGTTTCCGTATAAGAAAACACCTTTTACTTTTTATATATTCTATTTACAGTCTCTACTAAAACCTTACTTACCTCTACAAATATATGTTTTCGATTTCCATCCTCAACAAATTTATTAGCACAACTACCCATAATGATTATACAACTAATTATGACTAACACTATCTTTCTATTCTTGTAAGTCACTTCATGCCACTCCACTATTACAAAACTTCTTTTAAATTTATCCCATCAAGAAATTTTACATGAATAATAAAACGTGTGAATATGCAATTATGCATATTCACACGTTTTATTACGATGTTATGATTTAATTTAGTTAAAGTACACGTATACCGAGGTGACTAACTTGAAATTTAAAGCGAAAAAAAATCCATTTCACGTCATTTTTATTACATTATTTATCATGATTTTTTTCATTTCGCTATTCTTCCAAAATGAAAATTCTATTTTTTTCACCCTCATGATGCTGCTAAATATCGTGAATCTTTCTTCATTCTATTTCTCTCACTACAACGTAACGGAATCATCTCTTGTCGTAAAACATGGTTTCATACTACGTACTGAAATTCCCTTTGAAGATATTCGCCACATTAAATACTCTGGTAAAAAACTTCATTCAAAGAAATGGACTAGACAGCAATTAGAAATCCATTATAATTTATTCGACTCTGTGACAACTTTCGTACCACAAGAAGAAGAAAAATTCATTGCGCTTTTAAAAGAAAACTGCCCACATATGAAAATATTGAATATGTCTGCTAACAAATAATATATTTTGGCACTTACAGTAATAAAGAAACCAAGATTCTAAACAAAGAATCTTGGCGTTTTTATTACTCTTTCGGGGCAATCATTTTTTTCGGATCGACAATTTCATCGAATTGTTCTTCTGTTAGTAGTCCAGATTGCAGCGCTGCTTCTTTTAGCGTTAACCCTTCTTTATGAGCATGCTTCGCAATTTTCGCTGCATTTTCATATCCGATATGAGGGTTTAATGCTGTAACAAGCATTAATGAACGATTCACATTCTCTTTAATGACTTCTTCATCTGCTTCAATACCAACTGCACAATTATCATTAAATGAAACAATTGCATCTGCTAATAAGTGAGCAGATTGTAAGAAGTTATATGCAATAACAGGTTTAAATACATTTAACTCAAAATTGCCTTGGCTCGCTGCAAATCCGATTGTTGCGTCATTTCCCATTACTTGTGCTACAACCATCGTTAATGCTTCACTTTGCGTTGGATTTACTTTACCTGGCATAATAGAGCTTCCTGGCTCATTTGCTGGAATAATAATTTCTCCTAGCCCACTACGTGGACCACTTGCCAGCCAGCGCACATCGTTAGCGATCTTCATTAAATCCGCTGCTAATGCTTTTAATGCACCATGCGTATATACAACTTCATCATGACTCGTTAATGCATGGAATTTATTTGGTGCAGAAATAAATTGCTTACCTGTAAATTGGCTAATTTCCTCAGATACCATCTCACCAAATTTAGGATGGGCGTTTATACCTGTTCCAACTGCAGTACCACCAATCGCAAGCTCTTTCATATATGTATTGCTCTCTGCAATCATACGCTCTGTTTTTTCAAGCATACGGTGCCATCCACTAATTTCTTGTCCTAATGTTAACGGTGTCGCATCTTGTAAATGTGTACGACCAATTTTTATAATATGTTCAAATGCAGTTACTTTTTCTGCTAACGTTTCTTTTAATTTGGTAAGTGCTGGTAACACGTGATTTTCTACTGCGAGTACACATGCTACATGAAGCGCAGTTGGGAAAGTATCATTTGAACTTTGAGACATGTTCACATCATCATTCGGATGAATATGTACGTCAGATCCCTTCTCTTTCAAAATTTGATTCCCTCGGTTTGCAATTACTTCATTCACATTCATGTTTGACTGCGTACCACTCCCTGTTTGCCATACGACAAGTGGAAAATGTTCATTCCATTTCCCTGCAATCACTTCGTCAGCTGCTGTCACAATTGCTTCTGCTTTTTCTTCTGATAGCTTTCCTAATTTTTTATTAGTAAGTGCTGCACTCTTCTTTAAAATGGCAAATGCTTTTACAATTTCAAGCGGCATTTGCTCTGTTCCAATCGGAAAGTTTTCTTTACTACGTTGTGTTTGTGCTGCCCATAATTTATCAGCTGGAACTTTTATTTCTCCTAATGTATCTCTTTCAATTCTGTACTCCATTTTTTCATCCCCTTGAAAATAAAATACCTACATCTCTTATAATAACAGACTTTCTCTTAAATGATAAGAATTCTCACTCTTGTGTATAAAAAAAATACCTCCTGCCATCGCAGAAGGTATTTTTTTATGATGCTTGCTTTCCTTTTTCAGCATCATCAACATACCAAATAAATTTGCCTGTATATCCGTAAATAACCGCTAAAATTAACGATACGAAGCTTAACCACATAAATGGAACGTATGAGAACGTTGCTACACCTAAAATACCAGCCATAAAAATACCATTATCAGACCATGGCACCATACCTGAAGTTAACGTTCCACCTACTTCTGAGTTACGTGCTAATACACGTCGGTCTATTTTTAATTTATCATAGCTTTCTTCCATAATTTTCGGTGTTAAAATTAATGATACGTACATTGCACAACCAAATATATTCGCTAAGAATGCCACGATTAATGTAGACAATGTTACATTACCTGCAGAATTTAATTTCTTCTCAAATTTTGATACGATTACTTTTAAAACACCTAGTTTTTCAAGTAATCCACCAAATCCTAAACCGAAAATAATAACGGCTACTGATCCAAGCATACCGTTAATTCCACCACGGTTTAATAACTTGTCCACAAATTCAACACCAGATTGAATTGAGAATCCGTTATACGCTGTTCCAATCGCCTCTCCAAAGTTCATTCCTTGGAAAAGAGTTGCCCAAATTGCACCAATTAAAGCTCCCATTGCAATTGTTGGCATAGACGGTCTCTTTAGTGCTAATAGAACAATAACAATGACCGCTGGAACAAGCATCCATATTTTAATATCAAATTGCTTTAATAAAGCTTCTTTTAAAAACTCTACTCGATTTAAATCTACGTTATCGCCGCCATACATCCAACCAGCTACAGTAAACATAATACTAGTAATAATGTAAGCCGGAACATCTAATACGAGCATAGCTCGAACGTGAGCAATAACATCTACTTTCGCCATAGAAGCTGCCAGAACCGTACTATCAGAAAGTGGTGATAATTTGTCCCCGAAATAAGCTCCTGAAAGAACTGCACCAGCAACAAGTGGAAGTGGTAATCCAAGCCCTTCACCAATCGCCATCATAGCAATACCTGCTGTTCCAACTGTTCCCCATGATGTTCCTGTTGCGATAGAAGTGATCGAACAAATAATTAATGTTGCTAATAGGAATATGCTAGGGTGAATAAATTCTAACCCATAATAGATTAATGTTGGTACAACGCCACCAGCAATCCATGTTCCAATTAAAGCACCTACTGCAACTAAAATCAGTATTGCTTCTAATCCGTTAGAAATCCCTTTCGTAATTGCATCTTGCAATTCTTGATAACGAAATCCTAATCTTAATCCAAGCGCAATTACTAAAAACCATGAAATAAATAGCGCTAATTGAATTGGGAGATCAAAAATCGTTTGGAAGGAAAAGACAACAGCAAGAAATAGTAATAAAAGAACTATGATTTCTAGCATCGATGGTAATCTTACACTTTTCATTTTTTTCTCTCCTTACAAGTCGATAACATGACGTGTGTCGTCTTACATGTATGTAATATACAATTAGCGAAGACAAAACAAAATTTTCATATTATTTCGATTTATTTTTCCAGTATAATATATTGGACACCTTTTCTATTGTAAAAGTAGATGCTACTTTTCGCAATGGAAAATATAAAAAATGTTACATTTTTTATATTTAACAATCAAAGAGTAACTTTTTTAATATTTGCCACCAAAAAACTTTTTACTATTATCCTTACCGTTTAAAGGAATATCATTATTCTCCAAACAAAAAAGCACGCATCATTCAAATGATGCATGCTCCACTTTTATTTATACATATTTTGTATTTCTTCTTTGTTTTTAAGTATTTCCACAAACTTATCGCTACAACCTTTCGGAAATAATACGCCGAGTCCATATGAATGCTGGAACTGAAAATGAGGGTGCTTTGCTGTGACTTCATCCCAAAACTTATACACGCCGAAGTTTCGATCTTTCACCTCAATATCATGAAATAACACAATACCGTTATTCGCAAGTTTCGGTAACCATGTTTTATAATCATGAGAAACTGCTTCATACGTATGATAGCCATCAATATGCAACAAGTTTATCGTTCCATCTTGAAATTGATCAACGGCCTCATCGAAAGTAGAACGAATTAAATTACCTATATTGGGATAACTCGTATTTACGACTTTCTCTACGATTTGATAAACGCCTTCTCCATATGGACCTGTATGCTCATCTCCCGCCCAAGTATCTACAGCAAAACATTTTGTAGATAATCCCCCATCCTTTACCCCTTGACAAAAACTGAAAAAAGAAGCTCCTAAATGTGTACCTAACTCGACTAATACTTCCGGCTTTTCAAACCTTACTAAATCATATGCAAAGTCTAAATGCCCAATCCACGCCGTATTTGCCCGAATAAAATGGCTATAATTATCAAATTCAAATGTTGGTTTATGAGTAACCCAGCTCATCGCATATCTCCTTCTACCCATATTTTTAACAAACCAAATTACTCTTATCTTTATTTTTTTGTTACCGCAATTATGAGTCTATTTCATGAAAATATGAAGAATTAGTTCTTTTTCATTGTGGTAAAGCATCGTATACATACGGATCTTTAGGCGTATTGATTTTCTCTACTTTACTTACTTTTACAAGTGGAAATAGTGCTCCTTTATATGTCGTTTCGTCCAACAAACCTGTTATTTTCACCCATGTTTCCTGTGGGAGCTTTTTTACGTTTTCCCCTGCAACAATCATCCCCCAGACTGATGCATCCGCAATACAACAAGTTATGCCATATCGCGCCACTACCGCTTTATCACCTGTCACATCCTTATCATTATATATAAACCCTGAGAATGTAATTTCCTTCCCTTTAAATCCTTTTACATCTTGACCAATTATACTCATTGTTTGAACATAATCCTTATCCTCTACTTGTATCTTTCGTTGTCCCAACATACTTTTTGCTAATTGTTCTTCCGCTTGATCAGTCACTTTTAAATTCGAAGTTTCATCTTGTTCTTTCCCATTAGAATTTGCCTGTATTCCCTCTTTTTCGTTCTTTTCCATACTTCTCGCCTGTACACTTTGATTCATACCCCTTTTTCCTGCTAAACTTCCATCAATTGTTACACCTCCAAATAAAAAAGCACTAATAATTAGAACAACAAATAAAACATATACAAAATATCTTTTTAACCCTAACTTCAATTCCCTATGATGCACACAACAATTACAATCATCTTGTTCCTCTCTCTCATCTCCCCAAACTTGTAATGAACCAAGAAGTAAAATTACTACAAAAGCTATATACGTAAATTTAATCATTTTTGGAGCGATAAAATTATAAATATTCCCGGTTACAAATAGTTTAAATAAGAGCATTGCTAAACCAATTAAAATAATGCCACGAATATAGCGATGATAGGCCTTCTGTTCCTTTCCCTCCACGTTTCTCATCTCCTATAACGTTGTAATTTGCACGATTGTGTACACCGATAAAATAATAATTCCAATCAAAAAGAATACAAATCTCTTTTGAAAATATGCAAACAACATGAACGTATTTTTCATATCGAGCATAGGCCCAAACACAAGAAATGCGAGAAGTGCTTTTACAGAGAAAACATGTCCAAAAGATGCCGCTATAAACGAATCGGCCGCAGAGCAAATGGATAAAACATAACCAAATCCCATCATAATAATTGGGGCAATTACTTCGTTATGTGCTACTGCATCCAGTACATTCCCGTTTGAAATACACTTGCTAAAAAAGCACCAATCAGTAAATACTTACCAGTATCAAAAAACTCATCTACAGTGTGATTCATAACATCTTTCCAACTCTTTTTTTTGTTTTTTTGAACTGACACCTCTATGTCTTTTAAAACATTTCTTTCGCGATACCGATAATACACAATTAAACCTATGAATAGAGCAACAAGAATTGTTACCCCAAAGCGTGCATATACAATGTAATCATTTTTTTGAAACGCATATACAGTAGATAAAAGAACAACTGGATTCATAATAGGTGCACTTAGTAAAATAACAATGCCCACATGAAGTGGTAACCCCTTTTGAATGAGCCTTCTTACAATTGGTATAATGACACATTCACACATTGGAAAAAGAATTCCAACAAATACTGCTGGAACCATTGCAACAATTGGAGATTTCGGCATTACTTTTTGAATCATATCTTCTGTCACAAACACTTGAATGAGAGAAGAAACAATTACCCCTAATAAAATAAATGGTATTGCTTCAAATATAATACTTAAAAACACCGTATTCACATTCAACCATTCTTTTGGCATACTTTTATGCAAATTTGCTAAACTTGTAAAATCTACAAAAAATATTAAAAAGAGAAACATAGCAATAAGAGCTATTCCTATTAATTCTTTTGAAGCCCTATTAAAGACCATCCTTCTCGCCTCCATTTTACTTATATGTAAACAAGTGCTTGTCCAAAAGCTTCCTGCTACAGCACAAATTTTATAGTCTATTCCTATTCTTAAATCGTAACCATTATGATTTATTATTGATTTTTTCTTTTCCATCATTTAATATAAAACGTAATAATTACGATTTAAAGGAGAGAGTATTTCATGAAAAAAGTACCTATCACTGTATTAAGTGGTTTTTTAGGAGCTGGAAAAACTACCTTACTACATCATATTTTGACTAATAAGAACAACTTAAAAGTAGCTGTTATCGTTAATGATATGAGCGAAGTAAACATTGATGCATCCCTTATCAAAAAAGGTGGTTTTTCACGTACGGAGGAAAAACTAGTAGAAATTCAAAATGGCTGTATTTGTTGCACACTACGAGAGGATTTAATGATAGAAGTGAATCGGCTTGTGGAAAACGGTGATATTGACTATATAGTTATTGAATCTTCCGGTATAAGTGAGCCGATTCCAGTTGCCCAAACGTTTACGTATACAGACGATGTTCTGAACATTGACTTAACAAAAAATTGTCGCCTCGATACAATGGTTACTGTTGTAGATGCAAATAGATTTTGGGATGATTTTGCAGATGGTGAAAGTTTATTAGACCGTAAGCAGGCAATTGATGAAAACGATACTCGGGAAGTTATTGATTTATTAATAGATCAAATTGAGTTTGCAAATGTAATTCTCCTTAATAAGATAGACCTACTAGAAAAAGAAGATGTGAGAGAGCTGCATCATTTACTTAAGAAATTAAATCCTAGTGCAAAAATTATTGAAACTTCATTTAGCAACGTACCACTGCAAGAAATTTTAAATACAAACTTATTCAATTATGAGGAAGCGAGTCAATCGGCGGGTTGGATACAAGAATTAAATAGTGAACATCATACACCTGAAACTGAAGAATATGGCATCAATTCCTTTGTGTATCGCCGTAAATATCCTTTCCATCCTGAACGCCTTATGAATTGGCTAGAAAAATGGCCTGTGGATGTCGTAAGAGCAAAAGGATTTTTCTGGCTCGCATCACGTAATAATATGATAGGGCTTCTATCTCAAGCGGGTTCCTCTATTACAATTCAAGGAGCCGGTGAATGGATAGCGGCATTACCTGAAACTGAAAGAAATCAAATTATTACAGAAGAACCCGAAGTATTGAAAAGCTGGAACGAGCGATATGGAGATCGAATAACCGAACTCGTATTTATCGGAATTGATATGAACCGTTCTTTAATTGAACAATCATTAGATGATTGTCTATTAACAGAAAAAGAAATGGCACAAAACTGGGATACATTCATTGATCCTATTCCAGCTTTTACTTACACTTCATAATTTAAAATAGAAAGGCTTCCGTAAACGAAAGCCTTTCTATTTTATCGTTCTCTTATTTAACAAACTTCTTTAATCTGAATAACAGCTTTACATCAAGTGAGAATTTTCAGTTTATTTTTTATTCATTTCGTGATATATTGCATATTGTATACAATATATTTTTTGAAAGGAGGAATCAATACATGATGAATCCAAATCGTTTAAAAGGAATCATTATGGTTGTAATTGGTGCTTGTTTATGGGGATTATCCGGAACAGCTGCACAACAACTTTTTCAATATGAACATGTTTCTACTGAATGGTTAGTTACAATTCGATTGCTTATATCGGGCGTTATCTTGCTCATTATTTCATCATTCGGAACGAGAAAAAAAGAAATATTCAGCATATGGAAACAAAGATCTGATGCTACTAAAATGATATTGTTTGGCCTATTCGGTATGCTTGCTGTACAATACACGTACTTCGCTTCTATTAAAGAAGGAAATGCTGCCGTCGCAACATTATTGCAATATTTAGCTCCTATATTTATTACTGTATACTTACTTTTCAAATGGAACGTTCGTCCATCAAAAATTGATTTCATTTCAATTGCTCTTTCATTAGTAGGCACTTTTCTCTTACTGACAAACGGGTCTATACATAACTTAGCTGTTTCTACACCAGCTATCATTTGGGGAATTTTATCTGGATTATCTCTTGCTTTTTATAGTTTATACTCAAAGGAATTACTAGATAGATGGTCTTCCTCAGTTATCGTTGGATGGGGCATGATTATTGGAGGTATTGGTGTAACGATTGTACACTTTATTTCTACGAAAGAATTCATTTTATTATCAACGATGAAATATGTAAAACTAAATACCTTACCACTTATCACATTTGTCATCATTTTTGGGACACTTATTGCTTTTTATTTATACTTAGACAGCATACGATACTTGACTCCGAAAGAAACGACATTATTCGGATGTACTGAACCACTCGCAGCTATTATTTCTTCTGTACTTATATTACATGTGCCGTTTCAATCTTTTCAGTTATTAGGGGCTTTTTGTGTCATTGTAATGGTACTCATTTTAAGTCAAAAACCGGATGAAGGGAAACCAAAATTAAAGTTTGTTCATGAGAAAAAGGAAAATATACAATGAAAGGATGGAATTCACAATGCCTATCCCTCAAAATTATAAAAAACAAGGAAGATTTTCGGCAAAATCACTCGTTTTAAATCAACTACAAGATTGGATTATTGAAGGTGTACTGCAGCCTGACGAAAAAATTAATGATGGTGAATTGGCTGAAGCACTAGGAGTAAGTAGAACACCTGTAAGAGAAGCACTGCAAATATTAGAACTTTCTGGATTGGTGGAAATGGTACCTGGGCAAAAAACAAAAATTGCTCCTATTAAGTTAGACGACATTCCGATCATTTATGAGACGATGGCTGGTCTTCACTCTATTATAGGAAAGCAAGCACTTCAAAATATTACAGACGCTGATTTGAAACTACTTTCTGAAATAAATGATGATTTTCAGCGCTCTATAGAGAAGAAAAACGCAAAACAAGCGTTACAACTAGATATACAATTTCACAATACAATTTCTTCTATTGCTAAAAATCAATATATTGAGCCCTTTCTAGCAAATATGCAACTTCACGTTTTACGTCTTGAATACTTGTTTTTCCAAAACTTTGTTCCAGCAAGTCAATCTATTGAAGAACATCACTCAATCATTCAAGCACTGCAAAAGAAGGATGAAAAACAAATGGAACAAATGATGTCTCAAAACTGGCTCCGTCCAATGAAAGAAATATCAAAAATAATTTCTACGAAATAATAATAGAGCTGGTTACATAAAATCGTAACCAGCTCATCTTTTATTAATCTATATAGCTACGCCTGAATATCTGCATAATCTTCCATATCTTCGTACTCTTTTTCCAATTCCTCTAAAGACAGCTCGTATAATTGTCGGTCGCGAATTTTAAACACACCTGCTCCAATTAACTCATCAATTAAATGCCTCTTACGATTTTCAACAGCAAAACGGAGTTGACTACTCATCTTTTAAAAAACTCCTTTCTACGATCATTGAAAATGATAATCTCTATCAATTACCACTTTTGATTATAAAAGATGACTCGTTATAAGTAAAGTAATTTCATGAAATATTTACCTTACAAAGTATTTGTGGCCACATTATATATATGTATGCCGCGCGAAAAATGTTATGACACTTTTTCTTATCCTTTTTCTTTCATACTTTGCAAGTTGTCTCACTATGATTAAATTCACCATCTATCTCTACTTGAATGGTGACATGTTCTACATGAAACTTTTCCTTTAATACATCCGTAGCCTCTTTTAGTACACTTTGCGTTTCATTACCTGTAATAATCAAATGGCAAGTTAATACTTGAAAATCAGATGTGACAGACCATATGTGCAAATCATGAACTTCTTTTACAACCGTAATATTTAATAATGTACTTTTTACCTCTTCAACATTTATGTGCTGTGGTGCACCTTCCATTAATATATGGACCGTATCACGTGTTACACGCCATCCACTAATAATGACTAAAATGGACACAAGAATACTAGCAATCGCATCTGCAGCAGTCCACCCGAAAAATTTAATACATAGCGCTGCAATAATCGCTCCAACTGACCCTAATAGATCGCCTAATACGTGTAAGAAAGCACTTCTTAAATTTAAATTCCCCTTCACATCTCCGCCTCTCATTAATATCCAAGCTGATAAAATATTAATAAGCAGACCAAGTACAGCAATAATGAGCATCCCATTACTAGCAATCTCAACTGGTTCTGTAAAACGGCGAATTGCTTCAATGAAAATGTATACTGAAATGACTATAAGAACGACACCGTTGCATAATGCTGCTAACATTTCGACTCTCTTATACCCGTATGTTTTCGCAGCTGTTGCTGTTTTTTCTCCAAGCTTAAACGCAAGTAAACTTAAAGCTAAAGATACCGCATCACTTAACATATGCCCCGCATCAGATAATAGTGCTAAACTATTTGTTACAAATCCGCCAATTACTTCAGCAATCATAAAACTTGTCGTTAATACGAAAGCGATTAGCAGCGCCTTTTTATTGTTAGAATGACCGTGATCATGTGAATGTCCCATACCAATACTCCTTTAAGTGCAATATCTGTATGTTAGTATGAAACAAACTCCCCATCTTTATCCCGCATCAATGCCCGATTGGTGAAAGCTTATAATCAGTAGGGATGCCACACGCTGATTAAAGTTTCACTTTACCTCACTTCCTCTGTATACACACTTCGCTATTTTTCAAACAAGTCCTTTTTCTCAAATAAAAACAAGACTACTTCTTTTTTATTTTCATATTGTTTACTAAGGAAGGAATTTTTAAGGAGGGGACGAAATTGAAAAGATTATTTCTCTGTATGGAGCGTGAACTTGTTGTTGTAAAAGAACGATATGGTAACTATGAAGCATCCTATCACTTACAAAATATGCAACCTACCTGTATCGCTGTTGACCCGTTTCAACAAAACCGTGTATATTGCGGGACATTTGGACGAGGCTTATGGTTAAGCGACGATGGCGGAGATTCGTGGAAACCAATTGGAGATTCATATCGTTACTTTGATTTTCCAAATGAAGATGGTATTTTACATTCTTCGATCACTTCTATTACAATAAGCCCTAATGAACAAGTTAACGGATATGGCGTCGTTTATGTAGGAACAGAACCTAGTGCTTTATTCCGTTCGGAAAATGGTGGTGAAACGTGGACGGAACTGAAAAATATGAAATCATTATTATCTTCTTATACGTGGGCTTTCCCGCCTAGACCGTTTACCCATCACGTACGCTGGATTACAGTTGATCCAAATAATCCAAATACAATCCATGTTTCAATTGAAGCTGGTGCTGTTATTCAAAGTAATGATAGAGGGCATACATGGATGGATAAAAAATTCGGTGCTCCTATCGATGCTCATCAATTGCTTATGCACCCAGAAGCTCCAAATCGCCTTTATGCATCATGTGGTGACGGATTTATGGGCGGACCTGATCGCGCATACCTCGAAAGTTATAACAGCGGAAACAGCTGGATCTCATGCAGCGAAGGACTTGAACATCATTATTTATACAGCATGGCTATCGATCCAGCTGATTGTGATACAATTCTCGTTTCTGCCGCACCAAGCGCTGACCTCGCTCATCACCGTATTCCTTATGAATCTTATATTTATCGTAAAACGAAAGATACTCCGTTCCAGCAAGTACAGCAAGGTCTACCATCAGCAATCGGTACAGTCATTTCAATGTTTGCGACAAATCCAGCAGAACCACATACGTTTTACACTTTAAATAACAATGGCGTGTTTCAATCCACTGATAGCGGCGGATCGTGGGAACAACTAAATATTCCTTGGAAAGATGAATATAAAACGCAACATCCGCATGCTTTACTTGTTACTAGTTCTTAAGAAGAAAAAGACTGCCTAATCGTTTTAGGCAGTCTTTCTTTTATTTCTTTAAATCAATTACGATACCATCTAACACTATATCTTTACTCTTCGCTTCTTTTTTCGGCACTTCAATTTTCTTCTCGATTCCATTAATAAACTCCACTCCACCAAAGTTTTCTGGTGTATGAACTCTTAAATGAACACGCGGTGTAACGATAAGCTTTGTTGCATTTTCGTTCAACTTTTGGAATGTAGTACTCCAACTACTTTTATGTGGCTCCGCTACTGTACTGCTTCCACCATTTCCTTCACCTGCATATTTATTTCCTAAATCATCTTTTATTTCTAATTCCACATCAGCACTATCCCATATACTTCTTAATGCCTTAGATTCTTCTTGATTATAAAAAACGATAAAGGACATCGAGGTTACTTCCATTTTGTCTATATTTACTTTTATTAATTCATTTTCAGTACTTCCTTTGAGTTTCATTTCTTTACTTTCCATAGCATTTAAAGACAACGCAAAATTCCAATCTCCTTTTATTGATTTTTTTCCATCTATTGTTTCTATTTTGTCTATCTCCCACTTGATATTTGCAACATTCATTTTTTTACCATCAACATCACTTGCTGTACTCATACCCACATACTTTTTATCCCCTATTTTTGTAATTTTAGAGCTACCAGTCATACCATTAAAACCTACAACCTGTAAGGATTCAAGGATGTTTGGATTTTCTCCTAAATCTTTATCACTTTCAATAGAATACGTTATTGTTACAGTTCTTCCGTTAAATACAGCATCATTGAGTGTAACCTTAACTCCATTACTCTCCCTCGTCATATTCAACTCAGTCGAAAACTCTTTATAATTTTCATATAGCCCTGTTCTACCATTATCTAAAAATCGGAATATGTCACCTACAATTGGCAATCCCCCGGCATATGTAGGAAACCCGATACCGAGCGTTGCAACTGATAATCCTACTAAAATAGATGCAGCAGCAACGCCTTTTTTCCAACTTTTCATCTTTTTCTTCGTACGCATCGATTGTTTTACATTGCGCTTCACTTTTTCTTTTTCAATTTCAGAAGCCTCAATTTCCTCAAGTTCTTTCTCATCTATATCAATATCATTTAATAGTTCATAAATGTCTTTCATATGACACTACCTCCAAAACTAATTTTCGTAGCATTTTGTTGTAGTTTCTTTTTTCCACGATACACACGATTATCTATCGCTGCCCGAGTTAACCCTAACTTGTCTCCTATTTCTTCTGTCTTCATACCAAGAAGATATTTCATAATGAACACCTTTTGATCTAACGGTTCTAATTGATTAATAAGCTTCAATAACTCTTCCCTATCTTCCATAACGATTAATTCATCTTCTGCTGACTTTTCCGTACTAATATGGAACTCATCTGAAATAATTTCTACTTTTTTAGTTGCTTTCCGGTAATAATCAATTGCTTTAAACTTCGCAATCGCCGCTATCCATTTTTTAAAATCATTCGGCTCTCCATGAAACTTATTTGCATTATTCCATATGGAAAGAAATATATCGTTTATACATTCCTCTATGAGTCCATCATTTTGAATTGGAAGTAGAACTTTATGCGTGATTCCCTTTATGAGTGGTAAATATGTATCGACAACAAATTCTAGCGCATCTTCTTTTTGTCGCTGTAATCTTTTTATATAATTTTTCTCATTTGATTTCATGTAGCGATTCCCCTTATTTTTTTGTAAAAGCTTTTACACCCTATATAACGTCTAAAAAAATATTTTCTCTCATCTTTTTATTATTTTTTGTATGTAATGGAATACTTTTCCTTACCCATTGTCTCACATAACTATGTGTTCAAAGAAAATTTTCTCAAGTCTGCAATTTGATTCATGTAGTACACTATTTATATAGTCATTCTTTAACTTAGTGTACATTTTATTTCATTAATCTACTTTTCAACATTTTAAATTAGGAGATGAGATATGTATGTGTGGAATTACAGGTTGGGTAGATTGGAAAGAAGACCTTTCAAATCAACATGTTATTTTAAAAAAGATGGCAAATAGTATTGGGCATCGCGGTCCGGATGCTGAAGGATATTGGTTTTCACCTCGTGCTGCCTTTGCACACCGGCGTTTAATTGTAATTGATCCCGAAGGCGGAGCACAGCCGAAGACATTTCATGCTGGTGATTATACGTATGCTCTTACTTATAATGGAGAAATTTATAATTTCCGTGAGCTTAGAGAGCAACTTCAAAAATGCGGTCATGCATTTGAAACGCATTCAGATACAGAAGTGTTACTACATGCTTATCTAGAATGGAAAGAAGACTGCGTACAACATTTAAACGGAATTTTCGCTTTCGCCTTATGGGATGATCAGAAGCAACAATTATTTTTAGCACGTGATCATTTAGGCGTAAAGCCACTCTTTTATACTGAAAGAAATGACAGCATTATTTTCGGATCTGAAATAAAAGCATTATTAGCACATCCATCTGTCCCTGCTGAAATTGATGCGGATGGCATAAATGAAATATTTGGATTAGGCTTATTTCGAACTCCAGGATGTGGCGTCTTTAAACATATTGAAGAAGTGCGTGCTGGACATTCTATAACATTTACACGTGATAAAAAAGTAGTTACGAAGTATTGGAATTTAGAAAGTAAGGTCCATACAGATTCTATAGAAGATACATCATCACATATTTTATCTATTTTACAAGATACAGTAAAAAGACAATTAATTGCCGATGTTCCTCTCATTTGTATGTTATCAGGAGGATTAGATTCTAGCGGTATTACTGCACTAGCGGGAAAAGAATTTGCTGCTGAAAACAAAACACTTCATACGTATTCCATTGACTTTGTAAATAGTGCAAAAGATTTCGAACTGACATTTGCTCGCACTGGTTTAGACGCTCCTTGGGTAAAACGCGTTTCTGAACATGTAGGGACATCTCATCATGATATTATTGTGAATGCTGAAGAATTAGCAAATCACTTATTCGTTCCCCTTCGTGCAAAAGATTTACCGAGTGCTGGTGAAATGGAAACTTCACTATATTTACTATTTTGCGAAATGAAAAAAGATGCGACCGTAGCTTTATCCGGCGAATCTGCTGATGAAGTATTCGGTGGATACCCTTGGTTTCATCAAGAAGAATTACTTTATGTAGATAAGTTTCCTTGGCTAACAAATTGGAAAAATACATCTCCTCTTCTACTAAATGAAGTAAGTAACCAATGTAACTTAAAAAACTATATTGATACACGATTCCAAGAAGCGATACTTGAAGTACCTACTCTTGAAGGCGAAAGTAAAACATCCGCGAAACAACGTCAAATGTTTTATTTATTTTTAACGAGATTTCTTCCGTTCTTACTTGACCGTAAAGACCGTATGAGTATGGCTGTAGGATTTGAAGTTCGTGTACCGTTTTGCGATTATCGATTAGTTGAATATTTATGGAACGTTCCTTTCAACATAAAAAGCATTGATAATATTGAAAAAGGCATTTTACGTAGAGCACTGCAACCTGCTTTACCTGATGATGTACGTAATAGAAGAAAAAGTGCTTATCCAACTTCACAAGACCCACATTATTTACAAACAATTCGTCATTTATCACTCGACATGTGCAGTAATAAAAATAATCCTATTTTCTCTCTTATTAATCATTCCACATTACTTGCTATTGCCGATCAGAGTAATAAGGAAATTAATAATTTCGAAGCAAGGAGTGCTATGGAATATATGCTTCAAGTAAATGAATGGTTAAAAACGTATCACATCCATATCGCTTAACAAAAAAGAGTTCAAGGACAAAAGCCCTTGAACTCTTTTTGTATTAATTAGCACATTGTTCATTATCAGTATCAATGGACCATCCAATAATCGTGGCACAATCTCTACCTTTCCACTGCAGTACATTTGTTAATACTGGTTCAATCTGCAGACTATTTCCGTCGTGCAATATTTCTACTAAAGATTGGTCATCATCAAACCTTCGTTTATCACACTCTAAAATACCGTCCGTTGCCATTACGATGTGATTCATTCCTTTTTCTAATCCTCTTACACCTGACGTAAAACAAGGTGTATTTGCTGCAAAAATATTTTTCCTACCAATATATTCGTAATTCTTCCGTTTATTTAATCGCCCTTTACCATTTTTCGTTTTCTCAGAATGGAATAAATATGCGAAACAATCACCGACTGATAACCAATATAAAAATTCACCTTTTCGCAAACAAATTAAGCATGCAAGTTCCTCATCATCTTGATCACATTTTTCAATAAACAACTCATCTGTAAATAACGCTAATAAGTACATATGTGTATGATGAAAAGCTAAATGTGTTGGGTAGGAAAATAACTCTGTTAGTTTCTCTTTTCTTTCTGAAATGGCTTCTATTATATAATCAATATTTTTTGTTTTGTGGTGTGTATCAAAAATCATAACAAATTCAAATTGTAATTCCGGATCCCACCAAGCAAGCACCGCATCTCCTCGTTCGTATGCATCACTCTCTTGATTTCCCCCATATACGCCGACTGAAAGAGGACCACATTTTTCAACATGTATTTCATCTACATACATCTGTTCATGACTCATCCATTTGAATGTATTCACAGCTATCATCCTCTCTCTTGCTGAATGTATACCTTTACAAATAGATTACCTTATATTTCAATAAAAATAAACTTTTTCAACATTTTTTATCCAAATAAAAGGATTTTACTTCTATACTAACGAATATATCTTATTATACGACACAAAAAAATAGGAGGGCTTATTATGAAAGACATCAATCAGCATTGGGAGAGTATTTATTATCACTTACGATATGAATATGAAGACAACCTTTCTCACCAAGCCATTCGTATTTTACAAATCATTTCTCGTGAGAAAGATATAACAATTGGAAAAGTCGCTACTGAGCTTACTCTCTCTCATAACACAGCATCTGAACACGTAAAGCGCCTTATTCAAAAAGGGTATATCATGAAAGAAAGAAACAAACAAGATGAAAGAGTTGTGAACCTTACTTTAACGAAAGAAGGCATTGAAGTATTAGAAAAGCATACTTTACTAGATAAAGAAAAGATAAAAATATTAGAATCACAGTTATCAAAAGAAGAACAACAATTAGTCGAAAAAGCTTTTTCGTTATTAGCGAAGGAGGCTAAATATGCATTTCCTCGTTAAAGTAATCGTTTCCGCACTTATTATCGGTGTTATTACTGAAGTAGCTAAACATTATAGTACGATAGGTGGTTTTATCGCTGCCCTTCCTCTCGTAAGTTTACTAAGCCTATTTTGGATTTCTTTCGAAGGCGGGAACAAACAAGAATTAAGTCAATTTGCTATAGGCGTATTATATGGATTCCCTGCATCCGCACTATTATTATTTATCGTCTATATTGGATTGAAAAATTCGTTTTCACTTAGTACATCTATCCTGTTCGGTATAGGTGTCTGGTGCATCGTTTTCGCTTGTCAAAAATTATTTCAAACTTAGTTAGGAGGGGTTACTATTTATAAATTTGTAGAGGTATTGGGGCAAACTATAGAAGTATATATGAAAGGAAGTAGTAAACAAACTGTAGTCATTCAAACCGGAATGACTTGCTCATTTTATGATTGGTTTCCTATTATAGAAAAGCTTTCACAGCACTTTACAGTCGTTTCCTACCATCGCCCAGGTTACGGAAAAAGTGAACTAAGGAATCATTCACGTACTACATTACAAACAACAAAAGAACTTCGTATGTTACTACAAAAACTAGATATTAACGACCCAATCATTCTAATTGGTCATTCCTACGGAGGCCTATGCGCACAACATTTTGCCATGTTACATGAAGATAAGATGCAAGCACTTATTTTAGTTGATTCTACCTCCATGAACTTACACCGATTAGATGAACTTCATTTACCAATTTCTGATCAGACTGATTCGGATGATCTGTGGCTTCAAAAATATCATACATACTCCAAAATGGATGTAGACATGCTTTCTAATGAACTAAAACCAATGCTAGCCGGTCAATCAAGACAGTACATTGAATTTTCTACCTCTCCTACATTATATAAAACGACAGCTTCTGAACTATCGGAGTGGAAAAATTGTGCTCGCTCAATAAAAGAACTCTATAAAACATTAGAAGTACCTTTAATCGTTATTGGTAGAGACCCTCAATATTCTATTACTCAGTTGACTAAGGGCGGCATGCAAAAAGAGGAAGCGACACAACTTGAAGCAATGTGGCAAGAACTGATTCATGAACAATTACAAATCTCAATAAATAGCCAATATATACTTGCCGAACATGCTGGTCACGGAATAGAAAATGATCGACCAGATATTATCATTGAAGCGGTTCACTCTCTAAAAATAAAAAAAGGAAGCAACTAAAGCTGCTTCCTTACTTATCTATTCATAATCTTCTTCATCATCGATTTCTTCGTAATATGAATTCCCATTACTTACATAAATAGGGCCATTCGCAACATCAATACGTAATACCCATGCCCATGGCACAGCTAAACGCTTATGTATTGCTCGCCAAAAGCTCATTGATTTTCTTTCGTACTCCTGGAACTCCTGAAGTAACTCTTTGTAGGAGGAACCGTCTAACTGAATATTTGCTTCTAGCAAACGAGAATGGGCATAGTACTGCAGCTCTAGTTCAGCAGCAATTTCCATTTCTTCTTCCGTTGCCATACCAATAATTGTTCCATCTGCTGGTACAATTTCATATACGTTGTGAACTTCAATAAGCCCTTCTTTCTCTTTCTCAAACATGTAAACAGCCTCCTTTAACATATAATTTTTATGTTACAAAGTCATACTTCTACAATAACATCTCTCTTTCCTCTTTTTTTGATAAACTTTTACAAATTATTTATCTGATGACCCGTATTCTCTATCCTTTCGGCAGAAACTAAATCTTCATTATGAAAATTCAACTTAAATATATCAGGCATACGAATTGTTTTCCAAAATTGAAAATCATATTTTGAATCAAAATAATTCATGAGTAATACCATAATATTCCCATGAGTTCCTATTACAATATTCTTATCTTTATATTTTTTTAATATATTTTGCATACATATTACAGCACGCCTTTGCGCTACATCATTCGATTCTCCGCCTTCGTATGCAAAACTCCAATCTTCCCACACATTCTCGATAGCATCATTAAAATCTGCTACTGGCTCTGAACTTAATAACCTTTCTCGTAAATCTTCTTCTATTTCTATTGATACATGATATGTATTCGCAATTCCTTGTACAGTTTGAATTGCTCTTTTGTACGGACTAGAAATCACTACATCAATATGTGCATCTTTTAATAAGCTTGTAACGTTTTCTGCATCCAATTGTCCTTTTTCAGATAAAGGTCGCTCCCGTTCTTCTTTTGTATAGGTAGAATGGGCATGGCGAACAAAATATATTGTTGTCATTTATTCATCTCCTTTTTCCGTTTCTACCCAAATTCAATACATTACCATCAAATCCCTTTACCTTTATAATAAGTGCTTTCAAATTTAAATGTTGATTTTCATATTAATAAAAGGGAAACACCCCATATGGTATTTCCCTCATTTAAAATAGACTACATTCAATTAAATACTTTATCAATTTTATTTCTGTCGTATTCTAATATCCAATCATTATATGTATGATACATATTCCTAATTGTATTAGGAGAGGTAGCTAATACATCACAACCTCTATCATCATAAATGTGAAATATAGTATTCTTGTTAATATTTATGAAATACACCCTATGAAAAATACGCGGTTTTATCCCCATATCTTGATTACAAATTGCTTTTATCATAGGAATGTATTTCAAGTCTGAAACTTTACATTTCAAAGTATATCTATATGTTTTATATACCCCGTCTTCATCGTCTTCTGGAAAAACATAAGGGATTGTATTTTTCTGTAACTTAAACAAATCAGACTTCTCTTTTACATACTTAGAAAAGATATTCAATTTGTGTTTGAAAGTTTCACCGTCTGCATAGTCATTTACATCCACTACAATATACATATCATCTGTTTTGGAATGTAAAGACTGAAATAAAGTAATAGCTCTATTATAAACGCCTTCTAAATATGGGCAGTTTTCATAAATATTAGTGCAATCATAGTTCACACCTAATTTAAAGCGAATACCCATATCCCCATTATAAAATAGAGGTGGTCTAAGTTCTAAATTTGGAAACGTTTCAAGCATATACTCCTTCAACCTCATCTCAACACCTACCTTTAATAGCATCTTGTTTACATAATAAAATTATTCTATTATAATTTATTTCTAAACTCCTCACTTGTTATAATATCTCGAATAAAATAGTCTACATTATTTCTCAACTTTTGATATGCAATTTGATCTTCTATACCGTTAAACATAATGACAGCTTCTACTTTATTCCCTTTCTTATCTGTAGTATACAAGCTTTTTGTCAATACGAATGCGGTAGAACCACCTTTTTGACCAGCATATTCGAACTTACTATTTTTAACTGTTCCTTTGAAAATGTTCTCGATCTCTTCTTGCATTGATTTTGGAAAATAATTTCTACTATTTATCTTTTCCATTATACTCATATAATCTTTAGCGTTCGCACCCACTAATCGATCTGACCAAATTCGCTGAAATTCCATATCTACTTTTAATGGAATATCCCGATTTTTCCATTCTTCCTCATCTTTCATCCATTCCTGTATTTGTAACACATGTTTATTATATTCATCTTTTGACATGTTACGTAACGTTTTTAATGACTGATTTTCTGGCACATGAAGTTCTTTTTCTACGTATCCTCTCATATATAGTGCAGCGGTATAAGAAGTGAACTTATCATGACTAGTAAGCTCTAACTCTTTTATACTTTCATTTACTCTTTCTATTCCAAGCTTTTCTAACAAATATGTTGTATTTGCATTAGAACTATAATGAATCATTCCTTTAGCGACTTCTTCTAAAGCGATTTGTCCATTTTTCACTAATTCTCTCGCTTTGGCATCTTCTAACCAGTTAGGATGTGCTCCACCATCAGTATCTTTAACGTAATATTTTTCTAGCTCGTGCAATGAAATTTGTTCATCACGACTTATTTTTCCTTCTGACACTTGCTTAGCAAATTCAACTGCTATTACGATTTTTGCCATACTTGCTAATGGCAATTTTTTATTTTCATTTATAGAAGTTAATACTTCTCCATTTCTTTTAATAAGTAATGAACATGTTTCATCTTCTTTATGTTCTTTTATGTACTTTAATACGTAATCAGGATCTTCTTTTGACAAATAGTAATTCATAATAACAAAGAAAGCTATAACAGCTACTATAATGACCCCTGCAATTATTCCTATAATCTTTAATATGTTCACAATATACCCCCTCTAATACATTCCCTTCAACATCATAATTATAACAAACCAAATTACAAAATTATACAAAATAGAGTAACTCTTCCTAGAAGGAAAGAGTTACTCTATTTCACATGATGTTATTTGTCCATTTAACGTAACGACTATATTTGATTCGTCACTTTTTTTCACACTATTTATTCGATTTGAGTTAGGAGGACCAATTACAACTGATTCCTTAATTGGCGAAAGGTCCTTCTCTAATTTTTCTGCACTTACACCATATGCAGCTTGAAATACTTCTGGCGGTGTTAATCTAAGTATGTCTGACCCTTCTGCTGTTTCAAACTGATCGTTATTGAAGAACAAATGCAATTGTACTTCTTCTGTTACTGCTGTGATCCAATGCCACCATCCCATTGGAATAAATACAGTTTGCCCCGCTTTCACATGATAATTTTGCAATTGATTCGTTTCGGGATTTAAGATAGATGTAACTGCTGCTCCTGATACAACAACATCCAATTCCCATGCATTCGGATGCCAATGTGGTTCTCGCATGTGCCCTTTTGTCATAAATAAATCAACAAACGCTCCACCTATCATTGCTGGTAACTGCGTGGACGTAACTTCATATGCAACGTTTTTCTCATCCCTTTTAAAAAAGACATTTTTTCTCGAATCAAAGAAAAGGTTTGGAGTTCCTGAGCTTTTCTTTAAATTTTTATTATCTGGAACATAGCCTGAACTACTCATTTTATCCCTCTTTTCCACTCCGAACATTTCTACTTTCACACTGTATCGTATGGAAAAAATGTATGAATGTGCCTAATCATTCACATAACAAAAAAACATGCCTTCATAAGGAGAGCATGTTTTGTGATATCCTTCACATTGTTTAGTTAAAAAATAAATGTTTACTTACCATGATGTAACATTAAATCACTAAGTTCTTCTTCAATGTGATTTAATTTCGCAACGCCTTCTTTCCATTTATGAATATAACGTGAAACCCCAACGAAAAATAAAACGATAATTGTGGAAAGAATAATACCATACACGATTGTTACAGTACTCATAGTTACACTTCCTTATAATTAGTAATGTGGTTATTAGTTATATTTTTATTATAAACCTTTTTCTTTTAAAATACTTCAATTTCAACTTTTTGTAACAAAATTGATTTTTCTAATAATAGTACATAACATGATAATGCTAGAAGAAATCTCTTTCAGATTTCTTCTAGCGTTATAATTCAAAGAACTAAAACTCTCATTCATAATCCTTTTACTTTACACCGACTGAAACCGTTTCTGGCAATGTGCTACCACCATCAATGACAATGTGTGTACCTGTTATGTAGCTTGATTCATCGGATGCTAAAAAACCTGCTAACTGACCTACTTCTTCAATTTTCCCTAAACGTCCTAAAGGAACACCTGAAGCAATTCCATCGATTACATTACTCGGCTCATTTGGATCGGATTCATTTGCTATTTGCTCTGCCATTGGTGTCATAATGTAACCTGGGCAAATTGCATTTACAGTAATATGATGTTTTGCCACTTCACGTGCTAACGCTTTCGTAAATCCCCAAATTGCTGCCTTCGTCGTTGCATATGCAGTTTCACCTTCATCAGCAACCAACGTTCCTGTTACAGAAGACATATTCACAATCTTTCCGTAACTTTTCTCAATCATATATGGCAATACCGCTTTAGAAAAATTCCATACCCCATTAATATTTACTTGAAATTGAAAATCACGCATTTCATCTGACATATCTAAAAAATTTGCAAGTCGAATAACACCAGCGTTATTTACTAACACATCAATCTTTCCGTACTTCTCATATGCATCTTTCACTACTTCTTTAACAGCATTCATATCAGCTACATCGACTACATAACCCGCAGCATCTAACCCTTTACTTACAATATTTTTGGCAGTCTCATGAACTGTCTCTGAAATATCAACAAGTAATACTTTCGCCCCTAGCTCTGCAAATACATGAGCAATTCCAGCTCCGTTCCCCATCGCAGCTCCTGTAACAAAAGCGACCTTACCATCTAATTTCCCCATTGTATAACCCCCTTATAAAATATATAACTCCTTTACATTTTTATCATACCAAATATTCCCTCTCATTCTTTACACATCTCCATTTGTTAAAAAACGTTCAAAAACAGGTAAAATTTTCACAAATTATACAAAACTTCACCTTATGTACTATTACCATATGAGTTATATTATTTAATAGGAAAAAGGGGATGATATAGTATGACGACTTGGTTTATTGTTATGTTAGTTGTATTTGGGGCATTTAAAATTATTGTTTCGAGCCTTCCTAACACTGTTATTGAATCCATTATTAGCAAGTATGAAACACATCCACAACTTGAAGAAGAGAATGTGACTATTACAATTCACGGAAATAACGTAGAAGGTGACCAGAAATCTAAAATTATTCATGATTTTAACGAAGGTTTATTTTTAGATCGCTATTATGCACCGCCACATAATGAGGGTACTCCTTTAATTATTCATGCAAAACGTGGCAAAAAAGATTTTACATTTTATATTTATAGTCATGAAGAGCATGTTGATGTTGTAAAGCAATATAAAAAGAAGGTTGTTGCTTATAGTTTACGTTCTAAAAACCTTCAAAATAATGATATGCTCGTGTCAGCTGATTTAGCGTAATACTCATATATAAAAAGGAATCCATGGCATATGGATTCCTTTTTACTATTCACTGAAAAATAAGCTCTGTTTTCAAACTATCTTTCGGTAACAGCCATCCTTTTTGTTCTAAACTCTTCATTAATACTTCTCTTTGTTCTTTTGCAATACTTTCCTCATTTGTTTTAAAAGACACTTCTATTACGAAATCATCTTCTATTTTCCCTGTATTACTTAGTGGCCAAACTTCAATATTCGTTTTACTATTTTCAAACTCCCCTGTATACCTTTTCATTAATACAGGACCGTAAATACGGGAATCCCTTAACATCTCTTCTCCCCAATTCGTATACAACCATTTGTTCATTTTCCCTGGCAACTTTTCTATTAACATGTTTTGAGCAGCTTTTTCGTTTGGTAAATCAAGTACTCCATATCCTTTCGCACTGTAACTTTTCTTATTTGAAATACTTAACGTTTTCTTTTCAAATCCCCAGTCTATTTCCGCCTCATAACTATCCGTATTACTATCGAATCCTTCTTTTTTAGCTACTACTAGTGCATCTTGAATTACACCGTTTTGAATCGGGTATCTTTTTTTATATGTTAGCTCAAAATCTTTACTAAATTCTTTCTTTCGAATTCTGGCAAACCAGCCTCCATTACTTAAATCTTTATTTGCCGTATCTAAAAACTGAACTTGTATTCTTTCATAATTTATACCAGTCTGAAAATGCTCTAGTACATCTTGCTTCATCTCTTTGTTAGGACCTAGTACTTGTTCTGGCTTTAATAATAACTTCACTTCAAAACTAGGTGTCATTGGACTTGCAGCAAATCCTTCCTTAACGTTATAAAGGAAACAACAAAAGAAAATACTTACGCATACAAATACTTTTTTCATATACCTATCCCCTTTACATTTCAAATGACTTCTATACGTTCCATAGTAAGTGAATATACATTTTCATACCCTTCCGTACTAAGCTTTTTCTGTAATCGATCCGTATCCTCTTTCAATGCGTGTACTAACACCGTATGTTCTGGTAATAATGTATTTAACATCTCTTTCACATCTCTTATACTTTGGTGAACTTTATATGGAACTCGCTTCACCCTACATTCTTTACCTACACGTTCCTTCAAAACTTTTTCTGCAAAGCTCCCTTTCGCAATATGTCCAGTAAAGATAATAGAATTTCGTTCTTCATTCCGAAGTTGTTCATAATATAACTGCGCTCGTTTCGTTTGCATATTTGCATCACTCATTACAACTATTCCATAACTATGTTGCATACCACTGTCATCATCCATAACTATTATGTTTCTTTTTAAACTCTCTATTAGCTCTTCAAGTTCTTCATGATTTTTGATCCAATCTTTATATACGAACATCTGTTGGAATCCATCCAAAATTTCTTGATCTACTATAATGGGAAGTTCTTTATATTTTTTATATAAATACAATACGATATCTTGCGCCCTACCAAGGGGTGGCAAAGGTAATAATGCTATCCCTTTATTTCCTGCAGCACGTTCAATTTCTGCACATAGTTCGTTTACTCGTTCATGTTGCGAAACATCATCAGTATGATAAGCGGCATCTACAATTGCAACTTTTATATCGCCACGTAATTTCTCAGGTAAATTCGCTCGTAGTATGTTAGACTCTGCTGAATAATCGCCAGAATAAAATATATATGTATGGCTCATATCCACTAAAAACCAAACAGCTCCTAATACATGCCCACTATACCCCCATTGAAACCGCAATGTAGGAGTAATCTGTATCCATTCATTCGGATTACTAATCTCATCAACATATACATAATTTAAATCTTTCACATTTTGGTCGTTATAAGGTACATTCCATCCTTGCGTCACATTGTAGTTTCTCCATTTTTTATAATAAGCGGGAAGTTGCTCCTTCGTATAACGAGTTGTCCATATTTTTTTCTTATATCCATACTTCGCTAATAAAGGTAAACCCATCGTATGATCTTCATGAATATGTGATAAAAATACTGCATCTAAAAACGGTACAACTTCCTTCTCTATTTTTGGATAACTATCCTCATATGATCGATTAATACCACAATCAAATACTATTTTCGTTTCTTTATTTTTTACGAAGTAGCAAGAACGACCGTATTCTCCCGCTCCTCCCCACACTTCTATTCTCATCATGCTACCCCTTTTCTTTTTTGCTCCATATGCTGCAGAAGTAATAAACATAGTGTTGTAAGTCCAACTGATACGACAGCCATCGCCATTCCAATAGATACTTCTCCTTGTTCAAATTGAGCAAAAATAAATGTTGCTGACGTTTCTACTGATGGAGGTAGTACGAGAAGCGATGCTACTAACTCTCGTATCGAGATTGTAAATGTCATCGCCCATCCGGCAAGAATACCTGGGATAATAAGAGGTAATATTATTTTTCTAAAAATATACATATAATTCCCAGAAAAAATACTTCCTGCCTGCACAAGAGAATCATCAATTTGCCCGAGCGATGCTTTTACATACTGCACTGTATAAGGTAAAAAAAGAACGACGTACGTTACGATAACCATGACTGGTGTATTGTAAATGGACAGGGGCATATAGGGAGAATTCCAAAATAAAATAAGCCCTACAACCATCACGATTCCTGGTACCATATTCGGTAACATACCGCACATATCCAGCCATTTTTCAGAGGACCTTTTCCCCTTTCGGATCATAAGTGCTAAAAAGACGCCAATCATAACAGCTATAATCGCTGTTATAAGCGAAAAGAGAAAACTGTTCCATAAAGCTTCTAATCCTGGAGATCCGATTGTAAATAATGCTTCATAATGGCTCGTTGTAAAGTTATTTACATGTAAGCCGCCCCCTCTTAATTTTGATAAAGAAGCAATCAATATTGAAAAATACGGGATTCCAATTGATACGATTAATAAACCAATTACATAAAACCATGCTACAACACGCGTAAATATAGACAAAGTATATCTTTTAGATTTCACACCTTTTCCACTAACCATGGCATATGAATACTTTCGATTTAATACATTTTGCATATACCAAATGAGCATACATGCACTAAGTAATAAAGAAGATAATGCTGTTGCACTACTAAAATCAATTGGCCAACTCGAAATAAATTTATGAATCTCTGATGTTAACACATGAAATCTTATTCTTCGTCCAAATGTAGCCGGTGTTCCAAATTCAGCAATCGTCTTTACGAAAATGAGTAAAGCACCCATTACATAACTTGATACTAATAACGGCAATATTATTTTTCTTAAACGATAGAAAAAGCTTCCACCATGAACTGCTGCCGCTTCTTCTTTACTACTCCCAATTTGAAGTAACGTGTTTTTCAACATAAAGTATAGAAATGGGAATAAATGCAGACTCATAATTAAAACCATACCTCCTAAGCTAAAAAACGAAGATGAAATCGTCTTTAGCATCGGAAAAAACTGTTCAAAATAGCCGTTTGGTTGCATGAACAAAATCCAGCCCATCGATCCAATATACGGCGGAGTCATAAATGGAATCATAAAAACAATATCTAACTTGCTATGCTTTCCAACATCTGTTTTGCTCATAATAAAAGCCAGTGGAAATGCAAAGATGGTTGCTCCTATTACTACGAGTAGACCTAGAAGCATCGAATTTAGAAAAATCCCAGCTAATCCACCACTCTGCATCACTTCAAACGGCTTAAAAAAATTCCAACTACTATTTTCATATACACTAGAAAGTAAAATGAGAAAAAGTGGAATGACGATTAACATCGCCACAAGTAACAACGCTACCGTCATCCCAACTTGCCTTACTGATCCGAATCGATTTACCATGTAATCACCATCTTATTGAAATACTTTCTTAAATTGTTTTCCTATTTCATCTTGTTCTTTCTCAACTGTTTTCCAATCAATATTTAATACTGGAATCTCCTCCACATTTGGTCTATTTTCAGCTTTTATATCTGTTCTACCAGGCAATAAATATGCTTTAGAAATTTGTTTTTGTACATCATCAGATAATAAATAATCAATAAACTCTTTTGCACCTTCAACATTTTTACTATCCTTCATAATGCCTGCTGCACGTGGGCTAATCACTGTTCCGCTTTTTGGATAAACAATATCAACTGGTTCACCCTTTGCTTTTGCACTGTACGTCATATAATCAACACCCGCAATAACCATATCTTTTGCTCCTGTTACAACTGGATCTAATGCTTCTTGGTTTGCCCCTGCTACTGTAACTTCATTTTTCTTAAGCTGTTCAAATAAATTCCATCCATCTTTTCCATTCTTTTTCACGTATCCTGTTACAAAGTCTAAAGCTGAACCTGAAAGTGCTGGATCTGGAAGATTCACTCTCCCTTTCCATTCTCCTTTCGTTATATCACTCCAATCTTCAGGTGCTGTCTTCACATTTTTTGTGTTATACACAATCCCTAACGCTGAAGCACTATATCCAAAATAATGTCCTTTATCATCCGACCATTCAGAACGAAGCTTATCAGCTTGTTTCGCTTCTTTATAAGCTAACGTTTGTCCATCCTTTTTTAATCCTTCCATCGCTGGTAAAGATGCAAGTACGACTACGTCAACGACTGGATTTTTCTTTTCGGCTTCCATTCGCGCTAGAATCTTACCTGTTGTTCCTTGAAACATTTCCACTTTTATACCCGTTTTCTTTTCAAAGTCCTTTTGAATTTTTTCTGCTAATCCTTTTGGTCCTGCACTATATACAACAATTTTCTTTTCATTCGTAGTTTTACTTTTTGCATCTGCATTACCTGTCTTTGAGCTACACCCTGTTACTACTGCAGAAAATAATAAAGTACATACAAATAAAGACTTAAGCGAACTGAATTTCTTCATACGATTCTCCCCCTATATGATGAATACATTTTTTCGGTACATATAACGAAACTGGTTTCCCGATGCTTAGCTTACTATTGTGATAAGCTGTCCATACACCGCGTGTCTCCATGTCTACTTTCACTTCATAACGTTCCCCTACATATGTAACGTGCTGAATTTTACCTGTATACATTTCGCACAGGTCATTATTCGTCCAGCTCACATGCTCTGGGCGAACCATTTGTTTCCCCTCTACAAGCCAATTTGCCTTACCAACAAATTTTGCAACAAATTCATGAGATGGCTTCACATAAATATCTTCTGGTGTTCCTTTTTGCAATACTTCTCCTTGTTTCATGACAATGATTTGGTCTGACATTGACATCGCTTCTGTTTGATCGTGGGTTACATACAATGCCGTTAAACCAATAGAATGAACGATATCCATAAGCTCTAATCGCATTTCTTCTCGCAAAATTGCATCGAGTGCACTAAGCGGTTCATCAAACAAAATAAAATGCGGTTTCGTTACAATGGCTCTAGCAAATGCGACACGTTGTTGCTGTCCGCCAGAGAGTTCATGCGGATATCTTTTCTCCATCCCTTGCAAGCGAACTCGCTTTATTGCCTCTTCTACTTTTTCCCGTAATTGATTCGTTTGCTTTGTAGCTCTTAAACCAAATGCAACATTTTCAAATACAGTCATGTGTGGCCATAAAGCAAAATCTTGAAATACCATACCGATATTACGTTCATGAGGAGATGTTTTTATTTTTTTAGAAGAAGAATACATGCACGTATCTCCAAAATATATTTCACCTTTATCTGGCTCTTCCAGTCCTGCAATCATTCTAAGTAATGTCGTTTTCCCGCATCCAGAAGGTCCTAAAAGTGTGGTGAATTCACCTTGTTTCATAACAATTTGTAACGACTTTAACGCTTGTACTTTTCCAAATGATTTTTCTAATCCACTAATTTTAATATCCATCGTTTCACCTCTCTCCCCTCACTCTTAACCTGCTTTCATTCTATATGGAAGATTTATACTGAATGTTAATGTACTGTAAAGATTAAATTAAAAAACTTCTAATAAACTATTTATTTCTATAGATTTTTTCTATAGTTAGAAGAAAAAGGGGCAACTTGCCATGAATCTCTTAAAATTAGAAATTGTAGTGCTTATTAAGAAATACAAAAAGCTCACGATTGTTGCAGAACAGCTTGGAGTTAAACAACCTACTATTACATTCCATATAAAAAGCTTAGAAGAGGAACTCGGTGTTCCTTTATTTGAATTACGTTCTGGAAGATATTTCTTAACAGAGGCTGGTGAGGCATTACATCATTATGCTTGTAAAATAGATGCACTGATGAAGGAAGCTAGGCGGGTCACGCAAGAATTTAAAGATTTTCATAAAGGTGCTATAACAATTGGCGCTAGTTATGTACCAGCGACATATCTTTTACCAGAAATTGTTCATCAATTTCAATGTGAATTTCCAAATATAAAAATAACACTGATGGTAAAAACAGCTCCTGAAATTCGAACAATGCTACAAAATCATGAAATTGATCTCGGTGTAATTTCCGCAGCACCATTTGATGAATCACTTTTAAAACAGACAAATATAATGCCTGATACACTTGTTCTTGCTTTCTCCAAAGAACATCATTTTTCAAAAAAAGAAAATGTATCATTACAAGATATCGAAAAGGAACGGATATTACTGCATCGTAATCCATCTACAACGAGGGATTTACTTACAAAATGGATGTTAGCTCATAACATTACATTCCAATCAGAAATTGAATTAGATTCATTAGAAACAATAAAACAAATTTTAAAATACGGTAATGGGGTTGCCTTTATTTCTAAACTTGCTATTGAGCAGGAAGTACAACGAAATGAACTACACTACATACCCATCCCTGGATTTGAATTTCAACGTAACATTTATACGATTCATCATGAGGACAGATGGAATTCTAAAATTATTTCTTTTTTACTACAGAGCATCAATTCTTATGCAGCAAAAAATTAAAAGGCTGTCGTTATACACGACAGCCTTTTACACTATAACTCTATTTATTTTTCTTCGCTTCAATTTTTGCTTGTGCTTCTTCAGCCTTATCTAATGCTTCTGAAACTTTTTTCTCTTTTTCTTTCACGTCATCTATACTATCAACAGCTTTAATAAGTTTATCAATTCCTTCTTCTTCTACTTTTCTACGCTTAGCTACTCTTTCATTTACTTTCTCTTCTACATCTTTTGCTTTTTGAAGCATATTCTCTGCATTTGATGTTACAGCTGTTTCAAGTGCAGCGTCTTTTTTCATTTGTAACACTTCATTTGCAATGTCTTTCGCTTCTAAATACTTACCGTCTTTTAATGCTGTTGCTCCATGATCCATTTTCTCAGCCATTTCTTTATATGATTTCGCTTCATTTCCTGATTTCTCTTTTTCTGCTTTTTCAAACCACATTGTTGCATCACTATATTTTTCATCTTTCAATGATTGCATACCTGTTTCAATATATGTGTCATAATTACTACATCCAGCCATTACAACTAACAGAAAAAGCATAACAAAACTTAATTTTTTCATGATGTTTTCTCCTTTTCTTTGCCTGCTCACTTTACTTTAACATACATGAAAAAGAGTTTCAAAAACTAAAATACTAATTTGGTCATTTTTATAATGATAAGTCAAATTTTTATTATTTTATTATTTTTAAGCAGACACATCCACTTGCTTTTTCGCCATATGTTGCCTTACTCCAACTAATACAACTAACAATAAACCTCCGCCTATTGTCATCATAACAATGCTAGTTGGTAACATATCTAATAATAATCCATATACAATCATACCGAGCGGTGCGATTGCAGTCGCAATTGTTTCAAGTAGGCCAAACACACGCCCTAAGTAGCTCGGATCTGTCGTTTTTTGCATATGTACTTGCATCGGAATGTTTACAATCATAATTGCTATACCCGTTAACATCATAAATGCAATATAGTAAATAAAACTCGCTACTTTTGGAATAATAACTAACAACGGAAAGACTGTACATAAACTTAACCCCGCAAATAAAAACAGTCCAGTGTAAATAGAACGAAACGGATTATTCACTTCTTTACGCACTGATAAAGCAATCGCACCCATTAGCATCCCGACTGCTAACATTCCCTCTACAGTACCGAGTTGCTTTGAAGATAAATGCAATGTATGGACGATAATGTATGGCAGTGCAACGGTTAGCCCACAAGCAAAAAAGTTTACCCACAATGCTATTTTCATTAAACCATATATTTCATGTTGTCGTTTTACATATGAAAAACCTTCTTTTATACTCGTCAAGAAATGCTCTTTACTCTCAGCCACTTCTTTTTTATATAAATCAAATACCATAAATAATTGCAAAATAACTGCTAAAAAGAACGTAATACTATTTAACAAAAAGAACAACTGAATGGAAAAGAAACCAAATACGACTCCGCCAATAATTGGCCCTAAAATATTGGATAAAGAAGCCGCCGTTTGATTTAAAGCACTCGCTTTTTGAATACGCCCCTCATCTACTAAACTAGGAATAGACGAAGTTAATGCAACAGAATAAAAACTTGCACAAATTGATAATAATGCTGCTGAAACATAAATAAAAAGAAGTGATGGTCCAAATATTGTAGCAAGGATAAACATAATAAGCATTGTTAAACTACTTAATAAATCCGTACCAATGACAAGCCATCTTCGATTCACACGGTCTGCTACAGCACCTGCAATCGGACCACAAATCATCCTTGGAAACGACCCGCAAACGAGCGTAGTAGCAAACCCCATTCCTGAACCTGTTGTCTTTAGTACGTATAACCCCATTGCGAACGTATAAATACCTGCGCCTAATAAAGACGTCATTTTTCCAATCATCATTAAAATGATATTTCTCGTTGCAATCTTCATTCTTGAATCAGTTTGACCTATACTTACATCTTCCATTTTGACACTCTCCCCTTAAAAGTTAAATTGTGTTAAACTTATTATATAATCAGCTTTCCAATTTCCACAACAAAAAGTTAAATACAATTTAACTTTTTAAATATAAAGGAGCAATGATATGGCAACTCTCGGCGAAAAAATTAAAGCATTGCGAAAAGAAAAAAAACTTACACAAACTGAGCTAGCAGGTTCGGAAATGACAAAAAGTATGCTTAGTCAAATTGAAAATGGTAAAGCTACACCTTCCATGAAAACATTACAATATATTGCAGAAAAACTTGAATGTGAAACAAGTTTTTTATTAGAAGAAGATGATGTAGAAATTGTAGCAATCATTCAAAAAATGGAGCCATTAATAAAAGCAAATAAATGCGATGAAGTATATGAGACTTTACTACCTATCGTTCAAAAAGAATTACCTCTTACTTTAAATACAGCACGTTTATATAAACAGTTCATAACAGGAGCAGCTATTATGAACGATTATCATATTGAATATTACGTTGAAACCGCTGTTTCTATATTTGAAAAATACACATTATATCGAGAAAGCACTGAAACGAAACTACTGTTTTACTATATGCTGTTCAAACGTAAAAAATATAAAGAATGTTTACAGATGATCAGCACAATTCGTGATGAATATAAAACGAAGAATTTAGAAATGGATCTTATTACACATATACAACTATACTTAAAAGAAGCAATTATTTTACTTGCATACGGCAATTATGAAAAATGTGAAAAAGTCATTTTAGACGCACTTGCATTTTCAAAAAAACATCAAGTGTATTATAAAACAGACGAATTTTACCGGATTTTATCTTACCAAAAAGTCATTACAGCTGATAAAGAAAAATATTTATATTACATAAAAAAATCTGAGCAATTTGCCATTTTTACAGAAGATACTCTATCCATTGCGATTATTGATATTTTAAAAGCTTACTACTACAACACGATTACTAATGAATATACAATCGCATTAAAACATCTAGAACAGTTTCGAGAAAAACTAAAAGATCAGCCCATTTTTCAAGACGACGGATTGTATTATCTTGAAAAAGGAAAATCTTTGTATGGTTTAAAACGTTATAAGGAAGCTTTAGAAACATTAAAACACGCTACCATACCAGATTATATGAGTCATCCACTTGATCAATCGTGGGTATTAACTGCTGGGTCTTATCGTGCCCTTTGCCATATAGAACTTCAAGATAAAAAATCTGCCTTAAAAGAAGCGAAAGATGCAGTTCAAGCGATAGATAGCTATCCTGATTCCATCTTCTCCTCATTTATTAAAGAAACATTACAAATAATACAAAAACTTTAAGAATGTCTCGAAATGGTATATTATTCCTCCTTTTTAGCAAAGATAATAATGATGGGAGGAATATAAATGAATATTCAACGTGCAAAAGAGCTTTCTGTGTCAGCGGAGCAAGCTAATGTTAGTTTTCAAGGCATGCCTGTTATGATTCAACACGTCGACGAAAGCAATGAAACCGCCCGCATATATGAAGTAAAAAACCCAGGACGCGAATTAACAGTTCCAGTTAATAGCTTAGAGGAAATATAAGAAATGCCACTTCATTTTTTTGAAGTGGCATTTCTCTTTTTTTAGATTACTTATTATAAATTTCTTCTATCTTCTATTTTACAGGAGCTAAAAAATAAGAATTTTCTACTTTTTTTCTTTTTGTGACCTGCTAAAATACAAACTATGGATTAATTATTCACACTATACATTAAGGGGGAAAAATAATGAAAACTGATTTAGAAAAGAACAAGCATTATTATGCAGTTATATTCACTTCCAATTTATCAAATGATACAGCAGATTATAGTACAGTTTCCGACAAAATGGAGGAACTTGCAAAACAGCAACCTGGATTTTTAGGTGTAGAAAGTGCACGTGATCATTCAGGACTCGGAATCACCATTTCTTATTGGGAATCACTTGAAGCAATTGAAAATTGGAAACAAAACGCCTTACATAAAGAAGCGAAAAAAAGAGGGCGTGAGCAATGGTATGAAAACTTCCACCTGCGCATATGCCTTGTTGAGAAAGAATTTAAGTTTCATAAAGGTATATTGTAACGATGAAGAAAAAATTAGCTCTCGTTGTTGTTCATGAAATATATGGTGTGAACGACCATATGCATCACGTTACCCAACACTTCACTTCATCTCATATAGATGTATTCTGTCCTAATCTTATACAACCGCAACAAGCATTTCATTATAGTGATGAAGAAAAAGCATATCGTTTTTTTATGAATCATATTGGATTTAATAATGGCCAAAAACAAATTGAAGAATTGATTACGCATCTTTCTAGTCGTTACACACATATTGGACTTATCGGCTTTAGTGTTGGTGCTACGATCTCATGGCTATGTAGTAACAATCCGAAAATAGACTTTATTATCGGCTGTTACGGTTCCCGTATACGTGACTATATTCATATGAAACCAACATGTGCTACCTTACTTATTTTCCCTGAAAAAGAAGCTAGTTTTTCAGTATCCTCTTTAATGCAAACATTACAGCAACAAAATAATCCTTTATTAGAAATGCAACAACTATCCGGTGAACATGGTTTTCTAAATCCGTACACTGAAAAATATAACGAGCACTCTACAAAACAAGCATACAATATAATAGATTCATTTCTTGCAAAAACAATCTTATAAAGGAGATCTAAGTGACACTTACAGTACTCTTACTTATTTTCATATTCATTGCCTTTTTCTCAGCGCTAACTATTATTTTTGTAACCGTCAAAAAAGGGAAGTTTTCCAAACGTCCCTACTTACAATCTATTATCGTTTGCATTTTATTTTTTACAAATTGGATTTTATATTTATCAACTTTTTATGCGTTACTCCCCGAGAAAATTAGTGAGCTCATATTCTTGCCCATTTGGTTTTTCCTTTGTATTTTAGGATTTATCATTTTTTGGCGCGAATGGAGAAATAATCGTGTGTTTTCGATATGTATCGGTTTTCTTTCCTTTATTAGTTTTCTATTTGGGTTATTGTTGTTAGTTCTTTCGGGGATGTAAAACAAAAGGAAGAAAAGCCAACTTTCAACTTTTCTTCCTTCTATTTTTACCTTTAGATTTCACTGCCACTGATTCACAAGGTGAGTAATAAATTTGAGGTGTCGCCTTATCAACAAACATCATAAACGTAATGAAGCCGATAATAAAGAAAATAAACAACGTTAACAAAATTGCTCCTATCGTTAAAAGTATCATAACACCACCCCTATATTTTTCATGTTATTACACCTTTCGCTATTATATGAGCGTAATCCTTTTTAGAAAAAGAAACGTAACAAAATAATCACAATCACTCCCGTTAATACTGTTCCTAATAAACTACGAGTATATATTGCTACAAGAAATGTTGGAATTGCTGCGATAAGGTAATCCCACTGCACCGTCTCATGCATAAATAAAACTTGCGCTAAAAGTGCTGCTAATATCGCGATTGGTATGTAATTTAACCATTTTAAACCCCAGTCTGGAATTTGTAGTTTACTAAATACGAGTAGAGGTAAAATACGTGGCACGAGTGTGACAGCACCTGCTGCTAATAAAAGTAATAATACGTCTAATCTCATTTCCATTTTTCAATTACCACTCCAATCGTCGCAGCTAATAGTGTTGCTATAATAACTGCTATACTATCAGGCGTAAATAAGTGTGCAACGTATGCAATTATAATCGCTACAATTGCAACTGTAAGATGAATTGCTAGCTTCGGTTTACTACTTATGAGCTGAAGTACAAATAATCCGATAAACATTGCTGGTAATGCATAATCCATTCCGTACGTATGTGGGTCTGGTATCCACTCACCAAATAGCCCGCCAATAATAGTAGCAAGAATCCAATTTAAATACGCTGTTACGTTAAGCCCGATCATCCATCTTTCACCTAAATATCCTTTTTGCGCCGCGTGCTGCACTGCAACGCCGAACGTTTCATCTGTAATTTGCGAACCGATGATTAAGTTTTTGAATAGAGGAATTTTCGTAAAATAAGGTGCAAGTGCTGCACTCATTAATAAATGACGTAAATTAACAAAAAATACGGTGAAAATAATTGCAGAAGCAGGTGCACCAGCTGCATACATACCAGCTAATATAAATTGGGCAGAACCTGCATAAATTAAAGTGGACATAAACGCAATTTCAATAATGGAGAAACCTGCTGTTTTTGCAATTACACCGGCTGCTATACCGATGCTTAAATAACCAAATACAGTTGGTAAACAATCTTTTACTCCTTGCTGAAATGTATCATCGCTTTGCAAAGCTACATGTGCCTGAGCTTTACTCATCCATATCATCCTCCATTCCTTCTAAAGTTCGTTTTCCTGTTACGACATGAACTAAATCTATGTTTTCACGCCATAACGTATCTAACTTATCAGCTCCAAATTCCTGCGTGATTTCTTCAACCATAATATCGTGCCGCACATACTCTGTAGCAACGAGAACTAGAGCTGGGTCATACGTTGTAACAGCCCATGAAGTGCTATCATTTGAGAAGTTCGCAATTAATACTTCTTCTCCGTCACGTGCGATTACAGTTAAATGACCACCCATTCTCTTTTCAACAACGTGGGGCGTCATATAATTATGGTGAAACGTCGCGCCTATTTTTGTTTCTGGAGCGCCAAATAAGATTGAAAATATATGTACACCTTCCTCTTCCTTTTGATGAATGTATGGCTCAATTTCATGCACTTGATCTTCCCATACAGAAATCCATAACTCTTCCTTCGCTCTATTAATTATATTGCATATTTCTTTTAAAACACGATCATTTGAGCGAATATGCGAAATTACATCTATTTGTCGCTCTTGTTCTAAACCATTTAATTTCTCATCTAAAAATTCAAAGGACTTCTCAAAGTCTTTTCGCATTCGATTCATTAATTCGGTAGCTGGTACTGGTACATATTTAACTGGTTCAGAAGGTACAATATGTACCGCTCCTTTATCCATTAACTTACCTAGTACCTCGTAAATCATAGAACGAGGTACTCCTGTTTGTTTACTCACTTCATAACCAGTTACTGGGGAATGTTTTAGTAGTCCAATATACGCTTTACATTCGTACTGGGAAAAACCTAACTTTTGTAATTCTTTTATAATTTCATCCATGAGTACCCCTCACAATCTAAATAACTCTCATTTCAAAACAATGTATGTACGTTAGTAGTTATTAGTATACCTACTAATATAAAAAAACAGACCTATAAAGTCAATTGATAATTCTGAAATTTAAACGAAAAAGACTTCCGCTAATGGAAGTCCCTTATCTCAATATTTCATTCGCTTCTTTTTCATAAATTTTATCAAATGAAGTCATAACGCGTTGTGACGCTGAAATCATTTTTTGATCCGTCATAAGATCAGCCATCTCTTTCGTCATATCTACATTTGAATTTTCTAGCATATAATTTTTTACTGTCCCTACTCCATTCGGTAAATCAGCAATGTTCCCTTCTGCTAGAGTAAAGCTTTTGTTCTCTCTTTGTATTAGACGATTATTCGCTTCTGCACCTACTGTTTTTGTTTGCAAGCGAGCAATATTGTTTTGTGTCACTGCATCATATAACGTACCGTCTGCTTGTACAGCTACTTTTGCTCCTTCTGGAATACGAATACGTTCATTATTCTCTCCCATTACGAAAGCGCCTGAAGTTGTTTGTAAATAACGATCACTATTTAATGTAAAACTACCGTCTCTCGTTAAAAACGTTTCATTATTTTTAGATGTAACGAAAAACGAAGCTGTGCCAGCAGTTCCGTCATCTAAAAGGAAATCTGTAGCACTATTTGTCATTTGTATATTTCCTTGTACTAAGTTCACATGCGTTGCGGCTGGTACTACAGCGTAATCGACTGAACCGATATTTGTTACAGCTCCGTCACCGCGGCGATATGTGTCTTGTACATCAAATACTTTAGAAGTCATATTTTCTGCTTTAAATCCTGTCGTTTGGGCATTTGCAACGTTATTCGAATGAACATTAATGCGCTGCATGTAATTCATCATGCCCATAGAACCTATATAAAGACCGTTCATACTCGATTGAATAAGACAATTGCCTTATTCTTCACCTCTTTTCTATGATGTTTGTAACATTTGTTTCGCTAAATGTTCCGCTGTAGCGATATGTATGTTTTTCTTTACGTCTTGTCCGTCTGTCATTAATACAATGGGAGCTGATGATACCGCTGGAATTTTCAACAATTCACCACTACTTGCTGTTTCATCAAATTTCGTAAATACGATACCATCAATATGAATATCTTTAAAGTTCGTAATGATTTCGATCATATCTTTACTTTTCATCGAAGCTGATAACGTTAAACAAATATAATCCGGCTCTACTTGTCCCATCGTTTCAATCATTTCTTCCACTGTTTCTGACGCACGATAATTTTTTCCAGCTGTATCAATTAAAATATAATCGACGCGCGCTTCTTCTTTAAAGTACGTAAGCGCTCTTGTCATTGCAGCTTCATCACGCACAGCGATTACTTCAAATCCAATTGTCTTTACGTAATCTTGCAGTTGCTGAACTGTCCCAATGCGAGAATGGTCGGTCGTAATGAAACCAACCGTTTTTTTCTTACCGTGAAACTGCCACGCCATTTTCGCAAGTGTCGTCGTTTTTCCAACACCAGTTGGACCGATTAATGCAATTGTTTGTACTTCTTTTTCAAATACATTTTCCGTATTGAAATGAGAGCTCATATCTTCCAATATATATTCGATTACTTCTTCTTCTGTAATCATCGTTGCATTCTCAAACTTCACTTTTAACTTTTCAGCATATGCATGAATGAAATATTGTTCTACATCGTTTTGCTCTAGCATGCGAATTACTTTTTGAATAATAAATGGTACAGATTCTTGCTTTTCTTTTTTTGCAACTACTTCTTCTTTTTTGACAGGAACGACTTTTTTCACAGCTTTTTGCTTTTTCGTTACTTTCGTTTCTTCTGTCTGTTTCACAACGACGATACCTTTTTCAAACAGCTTTAATAGTTTCTCTTTCTTTCTTGCCCATTCTTCACTATTTCCTGTTTGCATCGCCGCGTACGACATAGGAGTCGTCACGTTTTCTAAATTGTGCAGTACCGATTGAATTCCGTTCGCCTTCACAATTTGTTCTGAAGGCTCATTTACAACATCCATTAATTGTTCATGAAATTGAGCTGTGCCTTCGTTCACTTCTTCCTGTTTATCCTCTGGAAAAGCAACTAACATTTCATAATTCTTTTTCCAAAAAAACGGGATATTTCGCTTTACACTTTCATCTACAACGTAATAATAATCTGTACCATATTGGTCAAATAACTTTCGATACAATTCATTTTTCGAAGCTGCTTTTATTCGCATTAACGCTTCTTTCTTTTCTGTACTTTCCATTACTTCACCCCCTACTATTCAATATAGGCAATTTGATCTACAACAATTTCTGGTGCTAATTCGCTAATACAAAGCACTTGTGCTTCTACTTGATAGCGCTCAAGAAGTCTTACAATCGCAAATCTGAAATCTTTTCTACGCGTTAATAACACTGGTTCTCTTCCCATTAAACGAGCTTGTTTAAAGACACGCTGTACTTGCTCAACGACTCGCGTTTCTAAATCTAAATCCCAGTTTAATAAATAACCTTGATAAGAATTGTTCACAACGTCTGCATCTAACTCAATTGAATCTGAGAAGAGCGCCGCATATATTTTCCCGTCAGGATTTTTCGCATTTTCACAAATCACTTTTGAAATACATTCACGGACGAATGACGTTACGCCGTCAACATGATTTTGATAAATTTCTTTTCCGTCAATAATACCTTCAATAATAGTTGGTAAATCACGAATAGAAATACCTTCTTTTAGCAATTGCTTAATAACATTTTGAACGAGTGATAAGTCGATTTCTTTCTTCTTAATCTCTTCTAATAAAACGCCGTTATCATTTTCAAGGGAGTTAATTAAGTCTTTTACATGTTGACGCTGAATTAACTCATGCAGATTACGTCTAACGACAACATCTAAATGCGTAATTAATATGCTAAGTGGCTCTAATACTTGATAGCCTTTCATTTGTGCATCTTGTACCATATGTTCTAAAATCCAATATCCATCCTCGCCGAAAATCGGATCTTTCGCTGGTTCTGCATCTAAATCGGCCATTACGTTCGGTGTTTTCAGTGCTAATAAGTAACCTGATTTTAAAACACCTTCAGCTGCCTTCGCACCTTTAATACGAATAATGTAACGTCCGCGTGGTCTAAAACTCGTATTATCTTTAAAGTTAATTCCAGGAACGTTAATACCAAGGTCGGTAATAATCGACTTCCTCATAAGAACAACTTTATCACGAGCTGTTTCCCCGTTAATTTTCTGCTTTACAAGTGCTGCTAAATCTAAGCCGAGTTCTACAATAATTGGATATTTATCTGTAAATACGCCAAATGAATCTTCCACTTGTTGCAGTTGCTCATCTTCGCCTTGAATCATTTCTAATTCTTTTTGAAGCTCATCTTCTTTTTCTTTCTTCATTCGGTTTTTATTTCGAATTCCTAAGAAGATAATTGTTCCACCAACGAGTGCGAACGGTAGAAACGGCAGCGGAGTAAAAATACCCATTGCAATAAATAAACCACCAAGCGCATAGACAACTACTTCATGCGCTAATAACTCTTTAAAGATTCCTTCCGTTACCGTATCCGGTGAACCGTCAAATACACGCGTTACGATAATACCAGTTGAAATCGCAAGCATTAACGAACCAATTTGGTTTACAATTCCGTCACCGACTGTTAACTGTGTA
The DNA here is from genome assembly GCF_055902415.1 of Bacillus sp. SSR7. Lineage (NCBI taxonomy): Bacteria > Bacillati > Bacillota > Bacilli > Caryophanales > Bacillaceae > Bacillus > Bacillus sp. SSR7. Next base: position 67,661 of record NZ_JBVVXV010000003.1, read on the forward strand.
TAATGAAGGGCTGCTTCACCAAAGCTCATTCCTTGCTGCATCATTCCGACAATTAAGCCAAAAATAATGTTTACGAATAAAATGACAATGCCGAAAATAACGTCCCCTTTAATGAACTTCCCGGCACCATCCATCGCCCCGTAAAACTCTGTTTCCATATTTAATTTTTTTCGTTTTGCTTGTGCATCTTTTTCTGTAATAATACGCTGGTTTAAATCAGCATCGATTGACATTTGTTTCCCTGGTAAAGAATCAAGTGTAAAACGAGCTGCAACTTCAGCTGTACGAGATGCACCATTTGCAACGATAAACTGGAATATGATTAATACTGTAAAAATAACGATACCAATTAATAAGTTCCCGCCAATTACGAATTGACCGAACTCTTCAATAACATGACCCGCATTTCCGTTTGTCAAAATCGCTCGCGTCGTCGATACGTTAATCGATACGCGGAAAATCCCGATTAATAACAACATCGTCGGAAATGACTTTAATTCATCCCACTCGTTAATACTTGTCGCTCGCATATAAATAAGCACTGACATACTTAGTAGAAAAACGATAATGATATCAAGTATAAATGGGGGAAGTGGAATTAAGAGCGCCACTACGAATGACGCTGCTAAAAAGATAGAAAAATAGGTTCTTGCAGAATCTATCTTAAACAAAGAGATCTCCTCCAAACGCGCTATTATACTTCAAGTTCGTTCGTTTGAATTAAATAGCGCATAACTTCAATTACAGCTACGTATAAATCTTCTGGAATCGTCTCATCTTCCTCGACTTGATAATATAAAGAACGAGCAAGCGGACGGTTTTCCACCATTGGTATTTCTTGTTCACGGGCAAGTGTTCGTATATATAATGCGAGTTCATCTTCCCCTTTTGCAACGACAATTGGTGCTGCATCAACGTGTTTATTGTACCTGAGTACGACCGAAATATGGGTCGGGTTGTTTACAATAAATGTTGCACCATCCATCTTCTTCGCAATTGTTCCTTGCAATATGGCATGCATAAAGTTTTTTCGTTTCCCCTTTACTTGCGGGTCCCCTTCATTATCTTTATGCTCTTGTTTTACTTCTTCTTTTTTCATCTTAATATCTTGTTCGTACTCCCACTTTTGATAAATGAAATCAATAATAGAAAGAACAATTAATATAATTAAAATAGCTAAAAAGATAAATTTAATTTGCCTTATAATTTCAGTAAGTGACGCAGTCCAGTTAAATCCAATCATACTCACGATTTTCTCTAAATTCTTTTTAAAGAGAACGTAAGCGACGTAACCGATTAATCCCATATAAAACAGTGATTTCAAAATATCTACTAAACTTTTACGACTAAACAATCTCATAAAATAATTTTTTGGGTTAATACGTGACGCTTTCGGCTTAATGACTTTAGAAGAAAATAAGAAACCGACTTGAATCATATAATTGAATAAATGAAAAGCGTATACGAGTATTAATATCGGAGCTGATACTTTTAATAGTAAAATCCCCATCATATAAAAATACTCGGTCGAATCTGTATTTTTTCCAATTTGATCAAACAGCACCGATACGGAATTGGCAATCTCAAACCCTAGCCAATCTCCGAAAAAGTAAACGACAACTGCTAACACAAGTATGGAAAATAAATTATTTAAATCTTTACTCCGGGCAATATTCCCTTCTTCACGCGATTTCTTACGCTTCTGCGGGGTGGCCTTTTCTGTTTTATTATCCTTTGCCATGAGCGTCCCCCTACTTCGTTAAGAAAAAGTTAAATAGTTTCGTATATTCCTCAAGCAATACATCCGTCATATTTTTAAACACATAACCGAGCATCGGTACACTCATCGCAATAAACAAAATACCACATGTAATTTTAATCACATACGCATTCATAAAAACGTTTAATTGCGGAGCGTTTTTTGCGATTAAAATTAAAACAAAGTTAATGATGAATAAGCTTCCCATGAGCGGAAGAGCAATTTCAACCGCTGATGTAATCGCAAATAATAACGTTGCGAGTAGACTATCTAAAAAACTAGTCGTCAGCAATTTTGAAATCGCCTCTGTATATTGAAACGACTTTAAAATCGTGGCAACGAAATAATTAATGCCGCCAAGTGAAATAAAAATAATGAGAAAAAATATATCAAAAATGGTTGATAGTAAAGTAGACTGTGAACCTGCGTTTACATCAAACAAACTTGCTTGTGATAAACCGATGTCAAAGTCTAAAATATGCCCGGCCATTTTCGGAATGTTCCACAGCATTTCTACAATTTTTGAAAGTGATAATCCAATTACAATTTGCGTACCAGCATAAGCTGCAACGTCCCAAGTTGTTTTTATGTGAGAGACATCAACTTGATCGGCAACAGTAATGGAAAGAGCAAGTCCAAATGTAACCTTCGCCATCGCTGGAATGGATCGACCTGAGAAAAACGGTAAAAAATATAAAAATGAAGTAATGCGGCAAAACGCAAAAAACGTCGCCGCCCATAATTCCATATTCATTTCAGTTCCCCTATCTTAGTACGAACGCAATAGCGATGGAATTTTATCAAATAAATCTAAAATAAGCGTCGTTAACTCTTGAAACATCCACGGACCTAAAATGATAATAACGAGTACAATACTCGCCATTTTCGGTAAAAACGTTAGCGTTTGTTCTTGAATTTGCATCATCGCCATAATGACAGCGATGATAATAACGACAATCATACTAACACCGGCAACCGGCATTAAAATCATAACCCCTTTATAAAAAAAGGTTTGAAAAATATCTATAATTGGTGACGTATTCATTTATATGACTCCTATCACATAGCATCAAACGCTTCAGGCGACCGTTTTAAACATAATGTCGACGATTTTTGTATATCCACCTAAATATACGAAAACGAGTATTTTAAATGGTAAACTTAAAATCATCGGCGGTACCATCATCATCCCGAGGTACATTAACAGTGTACTAATAATCAAATCTATAAATACAAACGCTAAATAAATGAACATCCCTGTTAACAATCCCTTTTGAATTTGCGTTAACGTAAAGGATGGTACGAGCGTAAATAAGGATAGATCCTTTAAATCTTTCGGCAACTCTTCTCCGCGCACTTTCAGCATCATTTTTAAATCATGCTTATACGTATGCTTTGACATATACTCTTTCATAATCGGCGCTGTCGTTTCCGCAGCTTGACTTACTGTTATTTTCTCTTTTGTCATCGGATCCCACACATCGCTCTTTAGCTGCCCAAGAACAGGCTGCATCGTAAAGAGTGATAAAAATAAGGCAAGTCCAACGAGCACTTGGTTCGGCGGTAAATTCATTACCCCGAGTCCTTGACGTGTAATCCCAAGAACGATCATAAAATAAGTAAAATGTGTAAATAATAGAACGATAGATGAAGATAATGATAAAAGGGTAACGAGCGCAAATAACTGTACACTTGAGTTACTCGTAAACTCTTTTCCATTTTCGAAATTAATAAAACCGTTTTGGGCTGCATACGCTGGATTTACAAAAATAATTGAAAAAACGATAGAAAATACGAAAATAACGGCTAATAACGATAACTGTTTCTTTATTCTCATGATGGATCCTCTACTTTTTTCGTTTCACTCTTCACCGCGTCTTCTAGCGCTTGTTGAAACTGATTTCCTGTTCCTGTTAATTGCACAGATTGAACACCGTTATTACTAATAACAGTGAACACTTGCTTACCATCCACTTCAAATAAAAAGGCGCTCGTTTGATGATTTAAATACACGCCGTCTTTTACTTGAATATGGCCATTTTCACCTTGTTTAAAAAACTGCTGCTTGCGCGTCTTTTTCGTCATATAATATGCACCGTAGCCGAGCGCACCAAACAGTAACACGACTTGAAATAAGGTCGTCATATACGACATATGACTCCTCCTCTACTCTTTATCTTGCATTTGACTTTGCGCTTTCATAAGCGCAGCTTGCTTCTTGTCAGCTTCAATTTCAGAAATAATAATACCGAACTTCTCGTCCATTACGATCGCTTCCCCGATGCCGACTTTCATATTACTTAAATATACATCTACTTTATGTCCTAAGTTTTTCTCTACTTCTAGAACATCGCCCACTTTTAACTGTTTCACATCACCGAGCGTAATAGATGCCTTTCCAAGCTTTACACCAAGTTCAATCGAAATATCTGAAACAGTATCAATATGTGCTTTACTTGCTTCATTTCGCTTTCCTGCAAATTCTTCTAATCCCATTAATGACACAGGAGATACTTCATGCTTCATATGGATCCTCCTACTCTACAAAACTTTTAAATAAGAGCGCCTTACGCGTTCCATCTTTTCCAATAAAACAATTAAATTTATGCTTTCCATCTACATAACCAAGTAATTCATCCGAAACTTTCGTATGGAGCGGAATTATATCGCCTTCTTCAATTTGTTCAATCTCACCCATTGTCATCTTCTGCTCACCAATTGCAACGTGAACAGGTTTGTACACTTGATTTACTTTCGCTTCCACTTCAGACGTATACTTTTTACGTTTATCTGAAGAATGTTCAACAATATTTTCAGATGTTAACTTATCCATAATCTCTTCAACAGATAAGAATGGAATTCCGATACGCACCGTCGTATTCCAAAAATCCGTTTTCATATTTACGTTTAATAATGAAATAATATCACTTGCTGTCGTAATCTTTAATGCATTCGGATCTGTCTCTGTCGTTACAAATTTCGGTTCAATCGCAACAACGCTTTCAAATGATTGCTCTAAATTTTTACAAAGAAGCGTAAATATATTATCAAGTGTTAAAAACTCAAATGCGGTAAGTGGTCTGCGCATCGTAAAGTTACGCTTACTATCTCCACCAAGCCAACATTCATGAATATAAATAACGAATGCTAAATCAATCTCAATAACAATTTCCCCAAGCTCTGGAAGGCCAAGATCAATAACACAATATAAATAATAATCTTTCGGCATTTTCTCCACATACTCACTCGTAAACGGAACTTGCTCAACCGTAGAAGGCTCTAACTCAATCGGAATACGCATACGCGCTGACAACGTCTGTGACGTCTGTTTACCAAATGTAGAAGCAATTGCTTGCAAGCTACGTAAATGCTCAACACCGAACTTCTCCGGTCTATTAAAATCATACTCTTGAAATTTCTCTTGCTTTCCTGCTTCTTGTGCGAAAGCTGGCATTTCCTCGCCTTCATTAACCGCCTTCAGCAGGGCATCAATTTGCTCTTGGCTTAATTTTTCGCCACTCATGACAATCCCCTTCCCTACCTTTTCAATTCAACGATTTCAACGTACATCTTCCCGTTTTTCGTCAAAATCTTTCCGGTTCCAATCTCTTCATTCTCAAGCATAAGACGTACCGTATTTTTCGTTGAATTTTCAAGACGATACAATGTACCTTTCGTAATATGAAGCAAATCTTCAATTTTCTTTTTCGTATTTCCGATTTCAAAATAAATTGTTAACGGAATATCATCTTGTAATTTCAAATCTAGCCAACTCCCATATCATGTTCACGAAAATTTCATGTTCTCTCTATATATGAAACTTCTTATTTTGAAACGTCGATATTTAATATTTTTTTAATATATCCTTGCGTTTCTTTAAATGGTGGTACGCCTCCGTACTTTCTCACATTACCAGGACCTGCATTATAAGATGCAAGCGCTAGTACGAGATCGCCGTTATTTTTCTTTAAATAACCGCTTAACTCTTTCACGCCGCCCTCAATACTTTCAGCTGGTGAAAATGGATTTTTTATACCCATCTCTTTCACATTCGCTGGCATAAGCTGCATAAGACCCTTCGCACCTGCATGTGACACCGTTTTCGGATTAAAATCAGATTCTACTTCAATCATTTTTTGAATTAACGTTTTCGGAATTCCGTATGTATGACTTACACGATCTATAATATCCTCATACTTCCCTTCATTGGAAGAACGTATTTTTTGAATATTATACTTCTTCGTTAATCCCCACGTATCAGCAGCCTCATTTTTCGTTTCTGGGAAACGTCGTTCAAACTCTTTTTGTGCGACTTGCACTTCATCTACGTTCTTCGTTTCAGCCTTTTCTTCAGGCTTACTCGCTTCCTCTACGTTATTAATAGATTGTTCGGGTTTATTTACGACCGTTTCTATTTTCGTAGATTGTACCGGCTGACTCATATCCTCTACCTTTGCCGGCTGCGTAGTACCCTTCGTCTCCTTCGCAGGTTCACTCTGCAACTTCTCTTGAAAACGACTACTAACGAATGCTTGTGGACTACTTAGCTTTTGCTGAATTTGTCCTTTTTTATATGCAAGCACTTCTTTTACTATATTTCCAACTATCATAATATCACCTTTTCGGTAAACAAAGATAATCTAATATTAGAGTTTTTTTTTAAAGTTTGCAATAATCCTTTTAATAATATTGTAATAAAAAAATGAATATATTGTTAAACTGTTATTTTTTTATATTTATTAATTCGAATTTTTAGTTGACACCCGCTATGACAGGGATTACAATAAATCTCGAAATTGATTTTTTCGCATATTACCGTTTTTCAATTTGCAGAAAAGTCAATATAAAAAAATGGGGGTTCTTAATCATGAGAATTAATACAAACATTAATAGCATGCGTACTCAAGAGTACATGCGCCAAAACCAAGCTAAAATGAGTAACGCTATGGACCGTTTATCAAGCGGTAAACGTATCAACAACGCTTCTGACGATGCAGCAGGTCTTGCAATCGCAACTCGTATGCGTGCACGTGAAAACGGTTTAGGAGTAGCTGCTAACAACACACAAGACGGTATGTCATTAATCCGTACAGCTGACTCAGCAATGAACTCAGTATCTAACATCTTACTTCGTATGCGTGACCTTGCAAACCAATCTGCAAATGGTACGAATACAGATAAAAACCAAGCAGCCTTAAATAAAGAATTCAATGCATTAAAAGAACAAATTGATTATATCTCAACAAATACTGAATTCAACGATAAAAAATTATTAGATGGTTCAAATAGAACTATCGCAATTCAAACATTGGATAACGCTGATACAAACAAACAGATGAATATTCAATTAGCTAACGTTTCTACAGAGGCACTAAAACTTAATAAATTAGATATTGAAGGCACTTCTACAGAAACTCTTAAAATGACAGATGCAGATATTACTGCGCTTGGTACTGCACATACTGATACAAAAACTGCTGCTGGTAAATTAGCTGGTATTGATACAACTTCTGTTGCTCCTAAAGACTTAACTGATGCTATCGCTAACGTAGCAAGCTTTAAAGCAGGATTTGAAAAAGTAAAAGGATTCTTAGGTTCTAAGGAAGTCGAAGGTATCGAAAAAGCTTTAGAAAAATTTGATGCTCCTGGTGGTCAAACGCTTGTTAATGCAAAAGCAATTGGTGCTGCACTTACAACGGATACATCTGCATTTAAAAAAGATAGCACTTATACAAAAGAAACATCAGATGCTTCTACTGCAATTGCGTCAATTGATGCTGCATTAGAAAGCATTGCATCTAACCGTGCAACTTTAGGTGCTACATTAAACCGTCTTGACTTTAACGTAAACAACCTGAAGAGCCAATCTTCTTCTATGGCTTCAGCTGCTTCTCAAATCGAAGACGCTGACATGGCGAAAGAAATGTCTGAAATGACTAAGTTCAAAATCTTGAACGAAGCTGGTATCAGCATGCTTTCTCAAGCAAACCAAACTCCACAAATGGTTTCTAAATTATTACAATAAGCCATTTGAGTTAGTTTCATGAATAAACCTCTCTGCTTGCGGAGAGGTTTATTTTTATAAAAAATTCCTTTTTTTGATGGAAGAGAGCATCTGCTGTGCATAGAAGCGGTTAGTGCTTATCTTGATCCCCTCTTATGTTCAAACACAAACAGTAAATAAGCATAAGCCCCTCTATCCTTCCATAACTGTTTATTAGATTAAAAGATACTGACTATATTAATCTATAAGGGGTGTCTATTATGCGTATTGGTACAAATGTTTTAAGTATAAATGCTAGGCAATCGCTATATGAGAATGAAAAACGTATGAATGTTGCGATGGAGCATTTGGCGACTGGTAAGAAGTTAAACCATGCGTCTGATAATCCAGCTAATGTTGCAATTGTGACTCGTATGCATGCACGAGCGAGTGGTATGCGTGTGGCGATTCGTAATAATGAAGATGCGATATCGATGCTTCGGACAGTGGAAGCTTCTCTTCAAACTGTGACGAATATTTTACAGCGTATGCGTGATTTAGCTGTTCAATCTGCTAATGGTACAAATTCAAATAAAAACCTTGATTCACTAAATAAGGAGTTTCAGTCTTTAACAGAACAAATTGGCTATATTGGCGAGACGACTGAGTTTAATGATTTATCCGTGTTCGACGGCCAAAAACGTCCTGTTACGTTAGATGATATTGGTCATACAGTAAATATAACGAAACACATTCCCCCTTCCCCTACACAACATGACATCAACATTTCAACAGAACAAGAAGCAAGAACGGCGATTCGTAAAATTGAAGAGGCTTTACAAAATGTATCACTTCATCGTGCTGATCTTGGGGCTATGATGAATCGTTTACAGTTTAATATTGAAAATTTAAATAGCCAAAGTATGGCCCTAACAGATGCTGCATCTCGAATTGAAGATGCGGATATGGCGCAGGAAATGAGCGATTTTTTAAAGTTTAAATTGTTAACTGAAGTTGCACTTAGTATGATTTCACAAGCAAATCAAATTCCGCAAATGGTTTCCAAGTTACTACAATCTTAAAAAATCATCTTCCTTCTTTGAAACGATTCCATACAAAACAAAAGGGAAATACATATAAACTATGTATCTCCCTTTTATTTTGTACCCAAATTTTATTACTGCGTTACAGTCATAACCTGCCCACTACGATCAACCATAATTTTCATTTTACCGTCTTGTGCGTTATATAACCCTAATTTATGCAAATCTTGTTTACATTCTTTTACGAAGAAAGGCAATGTGCGAATTTGATCGATATCAGAACTCGTAATGAAATGAATTAAATGATGCGTCATTTCTTTTATATCATGAACAAGTTCTTCCTTTTCTCGCTTTAGCTTTTCATTTTCAGCCCGTAATACATGCAATTCGCCTTCGAGACCACGTGCGTTCTTTTCATCTTTTGAACGCTCTGCAGCCATGCTAGAAAGCTTATAGATTCCTTCCATAAACTGATGTAGTTCATGCTCTTTTCTTTCACTACACTGGCTAATCGTTTCAAAATTATCAACAATACCAGATATAACTGTTACAAGGCTTTTTTCACTCTCTGTATTTTGAACTTCTTCTCTTAACTCTTGCTTGTTTTCTTTTTTCATCTCAACAATCGGTTGTTTTACAGGTGTATATTTTCGCTTTCGTCCTGGTTTTTGTTTTTCAATATTTTCAAACGGCATTTCACATTTTTTTAATTTGTAATACGTATTTTGCAATTGACTTTCTGTTTTTGGAAAAAGATTTAGTTCTTTTTTACTAACGTATTTTGAAATATTAATAATGTTTAAACCGTGACGTTGGGAAAACTGATACACTTCATACAGTAACTCTAGCTCAGACTTCAGCCATGTAATCGCTGATTTTTCATATGCTCGCATCCCGCCATGTTTTTCTATATCTATTTGAAATAATACCATTCTATTATATAAATCAACTAGTTCTTCATATTTTACTTGGAATTGTTTTTCTATTTTTTTAAATTCCGCTTCTAGTTGCATATCGTTCATTTTATTATTTGACATGTTTTGTAAAAGACTTAATACATTGATTGCTGTGTGGTGATACATAATCTGTGTCACTCCCCCTCATCCTTTCACAATTCTCATCTGACTCCCATGTCTTCTCAGAAAATAGCAATTTTTTCATATCCATATTATAACATTTCGAAATTATCTGTCAAATATTAAACATACAAAAATGTATAGAAAGTATAGAAATAGAAAAAGAAAAAGATTTTTTATTAATATGTATAATTACATATTAATCACTTTTAATTATATTATATGGTATTTAGAATGTAATTTCACCGAAAAAATTTGCGTTATCACGAAAAATTAACAAAATAATCCAAAGATACATTTTTATATTTTTAAACAAAAAATCTTCAAATAAAGATTTTTCATACATACAATCACAAATACTCCAAAAACGCTACATCTTTCCACCTATACAGAGTATAGAACACTAAAAAGGAACTAACCAATATTACACACGGTTAGTTCCCTTCTCTCCACTAAAAGAATAGAGTTATAAGTAGAAATCTATAAATCTTCAATTGAAACCTCACATCGCGTGTGGCTCTATTAAGCACTAACCGCCATCGCCACTCTCAATGTCCCACTTCTTCCACTTACCTAAAAAACCCGCTACATATCTCTGGTCTTAACATGGCATAGGGCTCTATTAGGCACTGACCGCCACCAAGCATGGCTAGAGCTTCTATTCCAGCTAAAAAAAGCTTTTAAATCTCTTTTACAGCACTAACTTATCAACTAAACCAATTAACTCTTGAATATCCGGCTTACTTACTTGCGCATTTGCTCCTACAGCTTCGCCTTTATGGAATAATTCATTTGTAATTAATGAAGAGAAAATAATGACCGGTAAACGATTCATTACTTCACTATCCTTAACCACTTTCGTTAAATGATGTCCATCCATTTTCGGCATTTCAATATCCGTAATTAGCAAGTGAATATGCTCAAACATTTTTTCCCCTTGCTCTTTCGCTAATTTTTCAATTTGTGCTAACGCTTCTGCACCATTGCTGAAGAAGTTCATTTTCGTATATCCAGCTGATGATAATGTTTCTTCTAGTATTTGGCGAAGCATTGCTGAATCTTCTGCAATATAAATCACTTTTTCAGCTCGATCTGTTTTCTGTTCTAACCCTGCAAGTGATTTATTGTCATAACCAGTACCACTAATTTCACATACAATTTTTTCATAATCTAATAGCAAAATAATTTGCCCATCTAGCTTTACAATACCAGATGTCGTTTCTTCTAGCCCCATAGATAATGAAGCTGGTTCATCAATTTGTTCCCAAGAAATACGTTGAATACGATGCACTTCATCCACGCGGAAAATAACTTTCATTTGGTTTAATTCAGAGATAATAAATTTCGTTTGATCAAGTGGCTTTGTCGATTTTAAATTAAGAGCTGTCGCTAAGTTAATAACAGGTAAAATTTCACCACGTACTTGAACAACACCTTCAACTGCATGATGAGATTCTGGCACAGTTGTAACAGGGAATGGATTAATGATTTCACGTACTTTCATTACGTTAATACTAAATAGGTTTTCACCAACAGTATATGTAACAATCTCTAATTCATTTGTTCCGCTTTCTAATAAAATACTTTGTGCTTGTGACATAAAGGTGTCGCTCCCCTTCCATTAATTCCATATATCTAATTATTAAGCTTTATAAAAGAGAAAAAGTCAACTACCTATATGAAAAATATAGATAGTCGAACGATTTATTTTAAAAGACGCTTAATCTTGTATAAACGAAGCAAGTGCCTCTAATAACACTTCTTGTGCTCCTACAATTTCTGTCGGCATTGCTTCCCACTTTTTCGAAAGCTCCGTTTCTACTCTTATTCTTAGCTCCGAATCCATTTCTTCTAGCACATATTCTTTCGTCGCTATATCAACATCAAGTAGCGCAAGTGCATATAATTCTGGATCATTTATTTTTTTAAATAATTGTTTCAATATAGCTGGTGCTATATGTTTTAATTTTTCAATATGAATTTCCTTATCCGAAAATAGTAACTCATATTGAATAAACGTAACATTATCTTTAATCACTTTAAAATAGCAATTATTTTTTTTACCATTTACAAAATAACCGTTCGGATCTGCAATAATACTCTCTACTTTACGAATTAAATCTGGCAAACTACTCGCCGCCATAACAGTCCGCTGCTCAACCTCACTTGGCGAAATGAATGTAACGCGATACTTATTCTGCGCCATCCTCCTCACCTCTCCTTTTATAGAAATCTATCGTCACATACTATCGAAAAGCACCGGTCTGCCATAAAACGATTAACCATCCCAGTAACCTTCCATAGATCCATTTTTGCAACTACACTTCGCTTACATCTTCTTCAACTACCCTAGTAACTCTCCATACCTCTGTCCTTACACACCAGTCGAGGTCCTATTAGGCACTAATCGCTCCAAAACAACGCTGGGTCCTCTCTTCAACCCTAAAAAGAGCTTTTAAGGTCTTTTTAGATCTTTTTAAGAGCTTTTCAATAACTCGATGTTATTGAACCAAAATGCAATCTGCTGATCCGTTATCCCTGATAGTGTAATAAAAAACTCACGGCACTTCATCTCGTCCTTAAACAGTTGATACTTCCATTCTCCTTCACTACCAACACTTACGAAATAAAACTCATGAATACGGCCAATGATTGATTGCTTTTCGCCAAATGAATATGGAGGTACTTGCTTAATTTCAAATTGATCAGGTAAATATACATGCTCTTCTCGTTCCATTTTTAACACTTGCTCAGCAAGTTCACGTTTATTTTCGAAAAAAGGCAATTGTAAAATTCGCTCTTGTCTTGTCATACGAATAAAAAACCCTTTCTACTACATTACAATTTTTCTGTATTATATTATCGAATTAAGTTTACTACTTCATTTAATACTTCATCTGACACTTTAATTACTTTCGCATTTCCTTGGAATCCACGTTGATACAACATTAAGTCAACGAATTCTACAGATAAGTCAACGTTTGAACTTTCCTTCGCTCCACCACGTACGTTACCGGCACCATTCTCACCTGCAACTCCAATTGCTGGAATACCTGACGATGGTGTTGCAATGTAATTACCATTTCCTGATTTCATTAACCCACCTGTGTTCGGGAATGTAGCCACTGCTAATTGTCCTACAACTTTCATACTACCATCTGAATACCTCATCATAACGAAACCACCGTCTGAAATAGAATAATCATTTGCAATTGCTGCTGGGCGTCCCGCTACATTTGTTGCTGTAAGTGTTTTTCCTGTTGGATAATTTGTTAAACCACCTAAGTTCAACTCTAGCTCTTTATTAGCAAATGGAATCTTTATAGTCCCACCTTGTGTAACCTCTCCTGTATTAGGATTACGTTGCACATCTTCGTCAAGCTTTTCTAATTTACCAGTTTTATCAAATTTAATGTTTTTCGTTAAAGGTGTACCGTCTTCCCCATTAACAGCCTTAAATTCTTTTTCATTTTGAGAATCATTTCTCATAGAAAATGTATATGTATATTCTCCTGGAACAGGTACATCAACTGTCTTTTCGCCATCTCCATCGCCTTTACCATCTCCAACAGGCTCTTTTCTTGTAACCTGTTTAATATCTAAACGTAATGTGATTGAATTTCCTTCATCATCATAAATTGTAAAATCTGTTGATAGATTTGATTGATTTCTAGATAAATTCCCAGCTAGTGTTGCCTTATCAGTTACACTTCCTCCTATGGCCGAACCAATAGGAAGTTTTATTGCACTTGGTTGCGATGAAAAATCTATTTCTTGTGTACCTGGTTTTACACCATAGCCTAATACATACTGTCCACCTGTAGCCGTTATAAAATTGTCAGCAGATGCACCAAAAGAACCTTTTCTAGTATACTCTATATTTCCTCCGTTACGATCCCCAACTATAAACAAACCATTTCCTTCTATTGCTGTTTCCATCTTCTCACCGGTTAAAGTAATAGAACCATCACTAAAATCTGTAGCTGTACCACTAAATTTCAAACCATTACCAACACTCTTTGGATTCGTACCCGCATAAGAACCATCACCGCGTGAACCAACTGTATTATTATATAGTAAATCATCAAAAATAGCTTTTTGCTTCTTATATCCTGCTGTTTGCGCATTCGCAATATTATTTGAAGTAACACTTAATGCATTTTGTGTTGCACTCATTCCTGTAATACTTGTATATAACGCTTTAATCATAACTTATGTACACTCCTTATTTATTTTCTTTAACTTCCTCAGTTTCTCCAGCCGTTTCTGTATTTTCTTTTTTCTCATCTTCTGGATTTGTTTCTGTTATCGGTTTATCTGATACTCTTTCTACGAAGCGGGTTGAGACAACTTGGTTACCAACAATAAGTTGGACATCATTATTTTCAGCAAGTCGCACTGTTTCCACTTGACCAAATACTTTTTCTCCCTTGTCGTTAACACCTCTAACATACTTTCCTAAAAACTTCATCCCTCCATCAAGGGCTGTCGAATACATCGTTGTTTGAAGCTTATCAACAGCTTTTGTCATATTCTGTACTTGTTCCATAAGGGACAGTTGAGCCGTTTGATTCATCATTTGGTTTGTATCCATCGCATTAAACGGATCCTGCTGTTGAAAACTGGCTAAAAACAGCTTTAAAAAATCATCTTTATTCATAATACCAGGTGTGTTTTGAGTACCCGTTGATACCCCGTTCGCTTTTTGAACTGGCGATTGTACACCACCGTTAACAGCCGCGTTCTTTGTTTGCGCTCCTGCTTGCAACGGAATATGATTTGTACTCGTTGTATTCAATCCAACTGTTGGCACGCTTTATCCCTCCAATAATCCCGCAAATTCGTTTGCATGTTGTTTCTCGTGTTTCTTACTTGCTAATTTTTGTTTGTGCCTTTGCTCTTGTTCTCGCTGTTCTTTACGATTTTCATCTTTATCTGAATAACTAATTTGAATATTGATTTCTTTTTCTTTTAACTTTAGTCTCAATTCATCAAAAATGATTTCAACCCGTTTTTTCGCATCGTGCTTTTCCATTTCTACATGGACATCAATTTGATCTCCATGTTTTTTCATAAACACAGTTAATGTACCAAGTTTTTCTGGATTGAGCTGGAATAAAACACGTTCTTGTTTCACTACAAACTTTTGCAGTGCTTCTACTTGCGCTTCCATTTTCTTCCCTATGTCAGGTAATGTCACTTTTTCAGTCATTCTATTTTGTTTTACTACTGGTTCACTCCCCACTGTTTTTTGAAATAATTCAGCTCCATGTATCTCTGAGTCATTCGCTATAAGCGTTTCTTCGTTTTGAACTAATTCTTTTGCTTGAACTTTTTCAGAACCTTTAGCCGAATCCTTTGCTGAATTTTTTTCTAAATCAAAGGCTCTCTTTAATATGTCCTCATCATTTTCCTTTTTTAGAAATTCCGCGTTTTTCGGTTCTTCCTGTTTCTTTGCAATATTACAAGTTTCTGTTTCTACCACTTTCAATACTTGCATCGTTTGCTCTGGCATCGTCACTTTATCTAATACCATTTGCATTGTATCTTCTAAACATATAGCATTTTTGATATTCATATTTGATAGAAGCTCTTGTAATTGTTGTAATTCAGCTGCAGGTAATTCGTTAAGTTTTATATTTCCATATTCCTTATATAGCTCTTGTATTTTTTGTATGTATTGATATAACAATTCTGGCTGCACACGTAATTGCTCAATTGCAACCATTTGCTCAGATACAGCTAACAACAACTGTTCTGTCTCTTTTTTTTCTTCTTTCTTTACAATTGGCTCTTCTTTCGTTACTGATTGTTTAGAAAGAATATATTCTTTTTTTTCTTCTTTTGGTGCTTCTTCTCGTTTCATTTTCTCCGTTTTCGGCTGCTTTTTATTTTCCATTCTCATCGTACGATCGAATGAAGAATCTTCACTTTTTGATTGTACTTCTAGCCCTTTTTCTTTTTGCGGAGGTAAACTTTGTTGCACCGGTAATACAGACTGTATCACTACATTCACCTCATCCATTCATACACATTTTCAAATCAAGAAGCATTTTTTCTTCCTGCTTTTCTCGTACTTTTGCAAGCTTCTTACAATCTTCTCGATACATCTCATCAATGACACGTTCTTTTTCTTTTACTTGCTCTAAAAGGCTTTCATTTTTTTGAATAAAACCTTCTGTTTTTTTTATTTTTCGATTCCATTCTTCTATTCTTTCAGGTGAAAACGTATGTGAGGAAAGCATACCAGCCATTATACGCTGCCCAGTTTGTACGACTTTACTACGCGATTTTACTACATATAAATCATATTCTTTTTTTTGTTCTATTTTTCTTTTTTCAGCTGTTAATTCATACACTTCTTTCAAAATCTGTTCTTTTTCTTGATTTATTTGCAATTTTATCGTGTCATACTGCTGCTTATCCACCTGTTTTAATAGCCCCTTCCTATTATAACGCTCTCTTTTTCTATTATATAGTTTTTTTCCAAAAAAATCTGTGAAATATTAAAAAACAAAAAAATAAGACCTCTTGAGCAGAGGTCTTATACGATATGGTGCATCGCTTCAACAATATCATCAAATTGAAAACGATCTGATCGACCTTGTTTTAAAAACGTATTTATACCTTCTACTTTGTTTTTACATTCAAAAATATAAGCATTTTCTGCATTTTCTTGAATCGTCCCTAATTTAAAATACAATTCATTTTCTTTATAAACAGATAAGATTTTTCTCATTTCATTTGCAAGTTGCCAGTGATTTGGCGACACGATTTCTTCCATAATCCTACTTACTGAATCTAGCACTGAAATAGCAGGGTAATGACTGAGCGTTGCAAGTTCACGCTTTAATACAATATGTCCATCTAAAATACCACGTGCTAAATCTGGTACAGGTCCGTTTAAATCATCCCCATCAACGAGTACGGTATAAATACCTGTTATGGATCCCTTTTGTGTTTTCCCAGAGCGCTCTAATAACTTCTTCATATAACTTTCCATTAAGAGTGTTTTACCACCAATCGGCAACTCTTTAACGGCAATATCAACACTTCTACGCGCGTCAGCAAAACGAGTAACAGAGTCCATCATAAGTAGTACGTTATTACCTTGATCACGGAAATATTCAGCAATAGATGTCGCAAGCTTCGCTGCACGAAGTTGCATTAGGTGACTTTCATCTGACGTCGCTACAACAACGACGCTTTTTCGCATTCCTTCTTCACCTAATTCTTTTCGAATAAAGTCTTTTACTTCTCGACCACGTTCTCCTACTAAACTAATAACATTAATGTCAGCTTTTGCGTTTTTCGCAATCATTCCGAGTAAAGTAGATTTACCAACACCAGAACCTGCAAAAATACCAATCTTTTGACCGATGCCAATTGTTAGCATGGAATCAATAGATTTGATTCCCGTTTCAAATACATCGGTAATTTCTTCACGTTCAAATGCATGAATAGGCGGGGCATCTAGTTTTATTTTTTGCAATAGAATGTTTTCAGCGTTCTCGTTTAACACTTCACCATTTGCACTTAACACTTTTCCGAGCAAATGATTACCACGAGGTATAACAACATCTTCTGTAATTAGTGTAACTGAATCTCCGTAACATACTTTTTCTGTCTGTTCAAACGGAAGTAACATATTGTTTTCTTTTTCAATCGCAATCACTTCACATAAAACATTATGTTCTCCAACGAAACAAACATCTCCAATTTTCGCCTTTGGCCCTTTCGCTACGAAAAACTGTTCTTGTACACTATGAACTTTACCGACTTTCGTATAAAACGGTGTTTCAATAAACGTATTCCATTTTTGGTTTTCATTCATTAATAGTCGATTCATACATTTTGCTCCTCAAATAACTTCTCTTCTTCCCATTTCTGGCGAAGTTTCGCAAATATAGGTGCAAATTTAAATTCAAAGAACTCTTTCTCTTCTTCTAGAACAAATTCACCGAACTGTAAGGAGAAATCATATTTCCATTCTACTAATTGTAGTAACCAATATTCTTTCGTATTTTCCTTCTCTTCTTGAATGCGTTCAAATGTTTCTGGATGTACGGTAATAACTAGTTTTTCAAACGAAGTAGGTAACGTTTGCACGATGCCAGTTAAAATAGGTAACACATCAAGCAATCTAGCATCTACTGCTTGATTCACAATTTTTTCTGCTAGTTGAAAAGATTGATCCCATAATAATTCTGTCCATTCGTATGCTGTTTCTTGTTGTTCTTTTTGAAACTGTATACGTGCGGATTCTATCTCTTTCATCTGCTGCTGTACATGTATTTGAAATTGTTCTTGATCATGTAATAACTGTTGACGCTCTCGTTCTAACATTTGTTGTTGTTGCTTTAGTTGATTCAGCTCAATATGTAATGATTGTTGCTGCGCAAGAAGTTCTTCATGGTTCACCTGTATTTCTTCTACTTGAACTGGTATTGGTTTTGGAAATTGTAATTCATACGTTTCTTCAGAAAAAGAAACAGAATTCTTCGGAATTCTGTTTTTAAATAAGGACATCATCTTCACCTCTTTGAACGATAATTCTTCCTTCCTTCTCTAGCTTTTTCACTGTACCTGTAATCGTTTGCTGTGCCTTTTCAGCATCCGTCATCTTAAGCGGTCCTAAGCCATCTAATTCTTCTAGAATCATCTCTTTACGGTTTGAAGACATACATGTAAATAATTTCTCTTTAATTTCTTCTTTTGCAATTTTAAGTGCTTTCGCAATAACACCGTTATCTGTAATTTCCTCTAACACACGACGAAGTGCAAGATCTTCAAGTCCGAGTAAGTCTTCAAATACAAACATGTTTTCTTTAATTTTCTCAGATAACTCATAATCCATTTCATCCAGCTTTTGAAAGACTGTTTTTTCAACACCTCGTGAAACGTTATTTAAAATGTTTACTATTGTTTTCAAGCCATCTGTTTTATTAATTGCATTAAATGCCATATTATTTAATTTTGATTTTAATAAATCCCCAATTTGATTTATTAATTCACCATCAACTTGCTCTAGCTTCGCAATCCCCATTACCGTTTCTACTCGCTTATGATCTGGTAATCTCTCAATTAATTGAGAAGCAAGCTGCGGTTTAATATAAGAAGCGATAATCGCAATCGTTTGTGGCGATTCATCATTAAGTACAGTAAGAAGTGGTTCTAAATCTGTAAGTGAATTTAAGAATTCAAACGGATTATCTTTGTTATACCAAAGATCTTCTAATAATTTTTCTAGTTCGTCTTCTGGCATATTTTTAAATATGCGACGAATATATTCTTTATCTGGAGTCACTAGGTTTAATTCTTTTACATTTAATTCATACAAGAACTCCCCTAGTACATTTTCTAACGTTTCCGGTTTATATACACGAAACTTCGCGATTTCACGAAGTAATACTTCTTTTTCCTCAGCCGTCATATATTCAATGACTTTTGCTGCCACCCCTTCTTCTAATGTACGAATAAGGATGGCAGCTTTTTCTTTGGAGGAGATTTCATCTAACATCGTTGTTCCTCCCTTACTGTCCATTTAACCATTTTTTAATTACTTTTGCAGTTCCTTCTACATGTTCTTTCGTAGCATCCTGCACTTGTTCATCTAACGTCGGTTCTTTCGGTTCTTCTGGTTCTGGTTTTGGCTCTGGTACTATTTTCTCTTCAGGAATTTCCATAATACTTTCATTACTTGCAGCAATTTCCTCTTCTGCTAAGTATTCTTCATATTCCTCTTCTTCTTTCTTTCTCTTACGTCTTGCTAAGAAGAACCATACTAGACCACCAATCGCTAATAAACCAGCTGGAATTCCACCGAATAACCACCAGTTTATACCGCTTTCTTCTGGTTCTTTCTTCTTCTCTTCTTTCGGCTGATCAAACTGAACAGTTACAACGTTAACTTGACCGTTTGTAAAGTTTCCATTCGGATCAGCTTGAAGCCCAGCAGCTGTGCCGATTGCTTCTTTGAAAGTAGTCATATCTATTTTTCGTTTTACTAACGTATCGTTGTCTACCCATACTACAACATTTGTTTTCGTTAATTCTGGGTGTTTCTTAATTGTTTCAACTGTTTTATCTATTTCATAGTTTTCAATTTTGTTACCATTTTTATTATCGTAGACGATTTTACCATTTTGATTATTGTTCGTACCGTAGTTTGGTACTTCGCCGTTCGCTGTAATACCAGCACCTTGCTTCGTCTCTGCACCTTCTTGTGCAGTAGAGCTTTCTTCTTGCTCTTGTTTACTACGAAGTACACCTTTATCACCATATTTTTCTGACTGGCGTGTAACTTCATCATAGTTTACAGATACTTTCGTATTCACTTTATATTCATTCGGTTTAAACATCGTCATTAACGTTGCATCAATATCTTGCTTTAATTTACCTTCAATTTGATGCTGCATCTCTACTTCTTTTTCATAAGAAGAGGAACTAGTAGAATGCGCTCCATCTGCCCCTTTTGAGATGACACCTTTTTTACTATCAATCACACTTACTTCTTCTGCTTTCACCCCAGGAACTGCTGCACTAATCATTTGCTGTATACCCGCAACTTGATCAGCAGTTAATAATTGTCCACGTTTTACCCCAACAGTAATCGCAGCTGTTCCTTTTGCTTTTTCTTCATCAAAAATTGTCTCTTTTTCAGGTAATGTAATTTGAACATTCGCCGTTTCAACTGTCGCAAAGTTTCTTACAATATCTTGCTCCAATTGCTTTTTCGTACCGACAATTTGCTTCATTTTTTTATCTTGCTCACTTGAACCGAGCGAGCTTTCTAATAAAATTTCCTCACCGCTTTTAGAATTAAAAGGTAAGCCCATCCCATTCATTTCTTTTCGCACCCATGGAGCATCATTTTTTTGCACACGAATCGATCCATCGGCCGCTAACTGATAATCGACACCTAGCTTTGATAATTCTGCTGTAATCTCTTGCTTATCTGCATCATTTAAATTTTGATATACAACAACATATTTATCTGGCAAGGTGAAGTATAAAAGTGCTCCTGTTACAATCGCTAAAAGCGCAGCACCGATTACTAACTTATGCCACGTTTTTAACGATTGGATAACATTTTTCATCTTTTCCATTTAAACACACCCGTCCACTTTCCTAAATTTGCATATTAATTAGTGACTTATAATTTTCAATAAGATTATCACGTACGAGAGCAGCCGTCTTCATTTGAGACTCAGCCTTCTTCTGCTGAATTAAAACGTCATGCGTTTCTCCTACCCCTTTAGTTAGTAAATCATATACTGCTGTTTGCGCATTGTTTTGTGTTTGATTCATATCTTCCAATAAATCGATAAACTTTTTCCCCTCAACTACTGATGTTTGAGAAGTTTTTGGTGCACCAATTTGCTGAACCACACCAAATGGTTGCGTATTTAACATCGGTTGGATTTTCATATTACTATATTCCCCCTTATCCTCGGCCAATTTCTAAATCTTTATCAAGCATTTTTTTATTCGCATTTAATACACTTGTATTTGCTTCGTACATTTTTTGGGCAACCATTACATTCGTCATTTCAGCAGTCACATCAATATTTGGATAACGTACATATCCTTCTTCATTTGCATGCGGATGTGTTGGGTCATACACTAAGTTTTCAGTTTTATCTGCTTCAATACTTTTTATTTTTACCCCATTAGTAGGAGACCCATCTAACATATTTGCAAAACTATTGTTTGATTCTAGCACTACACTACGACGCTCATATAAATCTGCCCCCGGAGCCGCCGTTGTATTTGCATTTACAATATTATTTGAAGTAACTTCCATCCACTTTCTCGCTGTCGTTAGTCCTGAGCCACTTGCATTAATTGCCTGAAACATCGTTGTCTCTCCTTCTACTTTTAACGTCCGCGTGCCGCTTGGTTAATTGCATATTGTGTATTAATCGCGTTAATTGAAATACCGTATAACTGATTTGCTTTCATTAAATCTAGCATTTCTGTCGTTACATCCACACTATTTCCATCTTTATTCGTTTGCATTGATTTTGTTTGAATCTTTGCATATGTATTTTTCGTATTTACTGTCGGTAAGTGCATTTCATTCGTTTGATATAAATCTGGATTGCCCTTTAAGTCTGCAGCATTGTTCTTATATAATGCACTACTTTTATTCATTTGCTCAGCAAATGTTACATCTTGCGCTTTATAGCCGGGTGTATTCGCATTTGCAATATTACTAGAAACAGTATTTCGTTTCGTCACTAAATAATTCATATAATGGCCTACATCACTCACTAAATCTGGCATATTCCACACCCTTTCTTTTTTTACTTAGTGATCCACTGATGGAAGTTTCACTTCATTATTTATTTTCTTATATGTGTTTATTAAAATATTAACAATCATGTACCCTTACATATTTTATTCCATTTTTCCATTGTTGTCTTTAGAAAAATACAAAAATATAAAAAAGAATACAAAAAAACTGTATACACGCAATAATCTATGAAATATTTCAATCTATGATTTACAAACTAAAGTTCATTTTCACATTATTTAGATTACTACTATTTTTCATTACAGTCATAAAATGAAACCTCAATCAGCGGAAATCTTTATTTAAATAAAGGAATGGATCCCCTCTTAAAAGGGGAATCCGTTTCTAAACTCTAGCACTAAAATTTACCGTAAAATGAATTAGCTTTCATGCGCCCATCATTTGTCATAATCATTTCTTCCAAAATCTTTTGCTTATCCCGAATATGCTGTGCCGCCTTAATAATGAATGGACTTACTTCTGCGGCAACTTGCGCACGCGTTTCCTCATCCAATGTCATCATCCAGCGATTTAACATTTCACTCTTCTCAGCAAACTCTTCATCTGACACTTGCAATTCACCGATTTCATTAAAACAGCCGACAAACGTCCGATAAATGTCATTGTTCATTTTCAAGTGCTCCGCGGTAACCGTCTATTAAATCTTGTAACACTTTCACAATCGCATCAATATCTTTTGCTTCACGTGTTACTTTCATTGTTTGAATTTGAATGCTAATCCAATCGTATAAGCCATATAAACTATCATATAAATCCTTCGTAATTTCAGGATTTAATTGAAGCTTCAATTCTTCAAAAATACGTTCTAACTTTTCAAGAAGTGCATCTCCTTCTTGTAGTTTAAAAGCATGTAGCAGTTCTTCTAAATTACGAAACTCTACAATGCATCTTTCATAAATAAAAATTGTATTTTTAATTGGATTACTCGTCATAATATCATTTTGCATATAACGTTGCCATGCTTGCATACAATCACTTCCTTACCTTTCATTAATCATCACTTTTTTGTTTTGTCATTGCTTTAATTGTTTTTAATTGGCTATCTAGCGCCGCTAATGTACTCTCTAGTTTTTGATACTTCTTCACAATTTCATCTTGTTTTTGCAAGTTTTGCGTCTCAATATCTTTAATCTTTTTATCTAAATCACTTACACGTGAGTCAATGCTTTTTACTCTCTCTCCGACTACACCTTTATCACCAAATAACTTATCAAGTGGCTCTTCCATCATTTTTCCTAAACCGTTAGAACTAAAGAAAAATTGCTTCGCTGCATCCGGTTTTTCTTTTAACGCTTTCGTTAATGCTTCATCATTAACTTCCATCGTTCCATCTTGTTTTAATTGAATACCAAATGAGAATAAGTAATTACCATCTTGTGAAAAAGTTACAACATTGTTCATAGCTTGACGCACACTTTGCATAATAGCTTGGCCTTGGAACGCCCCGCCTTTTCCAGCAAAGATATCTACTGTAGAAACAGCTTTATTATAATCGGCAACCATTTTTTTAATAACATTTGCTGCGTCTGTTACGTTTGAGTCACTTACTGTGAATTTTAGATCTATCCCTTTTGCTTTTTGTTCTGTTGTTGTACCTGCATCTGGTGTTCCTTCTACTTTCGGCTCAGTTACTTTCAATAATTCAATTTTCACACCTGGAAGAGCTTCAACTGTATTGGTAGAACTTTTACCTTTAATACCATTAATCGTATATTCAGCATTTTGCGCTTCATTAATTACATTAACCGCTACGCCATCCTTACTAGCTAACCCTATATCTTGAAACAATGTAGATGTATTGTCCTTAAAATTAATTACTCCATCTTCTCCCTCTTTTTTTGAGGTCATGAAAATTTTATTCCCAAGTGTATAAGCTGATACGCCGTAATCTCCATCATTAATTTTATTAATTAAATCTTTATATGTCATATCAGATGTTACTTTTAATTCTTTACCACCTAGTTTTAATGTTTCATCTCTATTAAGCTTTGCATCTACATCAATTTCTTTAGAAGCTATTTGATGACGCTGCGCAAGCTGTGTAATCGTCATATTAAAAGTTCCAGCGATCGCGCCACCATCAGCTTTTACATTAATATAACCGTCTTGTGATGTTGTTACCTTTTTCTCATTTCCTTTAAAAGCCGCTAAGTTTTTAAAAGTTTGCGTAAAAGAGCTAAATTCTGATTTTAAACTTGTATATAATAGTTTATCTTGTGAAAGTTGGTTCTTTTCATTAGCATAAGGCGTCTTTCTCATTTCTAACGCTTGCATTTCTAATTCTACAAAGTTAGATGTATCGATCATATTATTTCCGAGGTTCCATATTTGTTGTCTACCACCGATACCCGTTAATGTTCCTGCCATAATTTCTCACTCCTTATAGATTACATGTAGTCTAAAATACTCGTTTTACTCATCGTACTAACCGCTTTAAGCGTCGCTTCATACGTTGCGTTTATATAAGCTAAATCAGAAATTGCTACCGCTAAGTCAACATCCTCAATTTCTTTACGGTTTTCTTGAAGCGCTAAATTTTGTTCACTTAAAATTGTTTTAAACGTCTCCATTGTATTCATTGTCGAACCAACTTCAGTTGTACGATTAATGATACCGTCTAAATTTTTCTTATTCTCTCCTAATAACGGCTGTAATGCTTTTTGGTCACCCTTTTGCATCGCTTCACTTATCTGTTTTAACGTTTTTATAACAGGGGATAATAGTGCTTCGCCGTTACGAAATGCTTTTAATTCATAACCGTCATTTAGTTGCCAGTTCACATCATCTGGTCCACCTTGATACGTACCATCTTCTGTAAATGGTGGTTTTTCCGCACTATCACCACCAAAAATATAACGACCTTGCTCTTTCGTATTCGCTAAATATACGACCTGTTTTAAAATTTGATCTATCTCTGCACCGATAGCCTTTAATTCTTTTTCACCATTTTGCTCACTTAATGCCTGCACCATTAATTGATCTGCTCTCGTTATAGATTTTAAAACACCTTGTAAAGTATTTTCAGTTTGTGTTAATACATTTTTCGAATCAGCTATATCTTTCTGCATCTGTTCAATATTCGCCAATGAATGTTGAATCGCAAATGATTTACTTGCTGCAAGTGGATCTTCACTCATAAGAAGGTTTTTCTTCCCTGAAGTTACTTGATTTCGGTGGTACTGCTGTTGCACATTTAAATCCATTAACTGATTCTTTGCCCAACTTGCATTTTGAAATGTAGATACTCTCATTTCTATCTCCTCCTTTTATATTTCTAGTCAATTACTATCACCTATCGAATAATTGAAAACAGGCTATCAAACACTTCATTCATCGTCGTCATAGCTTTAGAGTTTGCGACGAAGTATTTTTGAAAAGCCATTAAATTAACCATTTCCTCTTCCATATTAACGCCTTCAACACTCATCTTTTCTTGCTGAATCCCCTCTAATAAATCCCCATGAATTTTTTGATAAGCATTTACTGCACTTTTATCAGATGCAATACCAACTATGAATTGGTCTAATGCTTGTTTATATGAAAGCCCTTCTTTATAATCTCCTTCTGTAATTGCTGCTAGTTTATTTGCTGTTTCAGCTGATATTTTCATTTTCGAAATATCTTTTGCAAATTCAGGGTTTAATTTCATATCTTTCGCTTGATCTCCAACGAAGAACTCTTTCCCCATTACTGTGTTCACTTCATTCTTTACAGAACTCATTAATTCTTCAAGATTTTTCTTATAACTAGCAATCTTCGCTTTCGTATCGATCGCTGATTGGATTGCTCCACTAGCTAAGGGAATTTCCGAACCATAAATCTCAACTGACATTGGTTCTTTTTCTTTATTTAATTGAAGAGGGTATGCATCTTGCCCATTTACCGTTAAAGCACCATTCATTCTAACACTCGCGATATTAGGATTCATAGATTCATAAGATACTTCTATATTTGCATACTTAGACATTTCTGTAATGATACGGTCACGTTCATCTAAAAGTTGATTCGGTACTTGTGTACCTGCTTCTCCAATTTTTTTATTTGCCTCCGCTAAATTAGTAGCAAGACGATTAAATTCATTAACATGCGCTTCAATATCTTCAGTCGTCTGCAATTCCACTGAATCTAAATTTTTCGCAAGACGATTTACTTGACTTGTAAACTTTCCAGTTTCAGAAATTAATGTATCGTAGTAGTTTGGTTGTTCTGGATTTTTTGCCACTTCACGAAAAGCATTAAAGAAGCCATCCATTAAACTAGATAATGAATTCTTTCCTGTCGTTCCAGCCATAGATTCTACACGTGATAAAGTCGAATTCATGTAGTTATAGTAAGAGAGTTGAGATAATTGATCGTTAAACTGTTTTGTCTTCACTTCATCTGTAATACGGTCAACACCTAACGTTTGTACGCCATAACCTATTTTTTGTTCCGGTGAATAGCCATGACTTGCTCCAGCCGATCCGTAATTCGCCATTTGACGCACATAACCAGGCGTATGAATGTTAGATAAATTTTGTTTCGTCGTTTGTAATCCCATTTGTGCCGCTAACAAACCCGATAGCGGTGTATTATAATCAGACAGTCTCATAATGTTTCACTTCCCCTTTACAATAGTTCGTTCATAAAGATTTGTGAATTATTGTTTCGTTCTAAATTATACTCAGAAACGGAATCCACAATACTTTCTGTAGTTTTTAATAGTACGTTTAAGTAATATTGATTTTTCAAAAGAATCATTTTTACATTCTCTTCTAATTCAGCTACATTTTTTTGTAATTCTTCCATTTTTTCAATTTCTTCGTTAGAAAAATACGAAAATAATGCACTTACGCGAAACGGCTCAATTCCCTTTTCTTTACAAAACTGAATAACCATTTCTTCAAACGAGCTTGATAATCCTTTTAAACCATCTATGTACTGCAATTGCTCTACTTGCAATTTTTGAACTGCATTTACATTTTTATGTTTCAAATTCTCATATATTTGTTCTCCAAGCGTTTGAATGTTTTCATATGCTTTTTGAATAATAACGAGCTTTTCATATAATTGTATGTACATATCGTTTCCTTCCCTTTTACAAGACTAAATTTACAATTAAACCGTGGATTTCTCCAATCTGATTTAACATTTCTAAATGTCCCGTTTTCGTATTAATTAAATTCATAACATCTTCTAACTCATTTAATCCCATTTCCGCCTGTTTCACAATCGTCATTTTCTGTGAATAGCCATAACGTGGATGGCGAGACATGACATCTTTATATTGCAATACATTATCTACGTAAAAATTCAAAAATGACTTTACTGTATTTTTGTATTCCATTACATTATCAAGCGTTAATTCCATTTCAATTTTCTCTTTAATTTCTCCAATGTTATCGACAAATGCTTCCATTTGTTCTAACAATTTATCTTTTTTCGGATCTGCATGCAAATTATCCGAAAATGCAAGTCCTGTCCTGACATTTGCTTCTTTCGGCATTTGAGTAGCAGGCGGTATATGCGATAAAATTGGATTGTGCGAGATCGAACGCAGCATATATATCACCTATTTATTTTTTTATTTCTTCCTAAACTTAATCGTAAAATCCAGTTATTTATAATTATACTCTGAACACTAATATTTTGCAGTTATTTTTTATAAAAGATATGTTACAATTTAGCATGAGGTGGCACAAATCTATGAATATTTTTCTTTGTGGTTCAAATCAATTAACAGCATTAGATCAGGAAGAAATAAAAAAATTTTTAACTGACTATGCTCACAAACATAAAATTTACATATTATGTTATAAATCTATTGAAAATGAGGTTCTTCGTTTTTTCATCGAAAACGAAAGACTCGCTCAAAATTTATGCCTTTACACGCTACAGCCGTTACAAGCATTAACAGATGAATTTCAAGAGGTCGTTGATTACTTAAAAAAACACGGAGCCGAGTATGTCGCTTTTGATCATCCTTCCGACTCCATTTACCGATCAGATTATATGTTTTTTGTAAAACAAATAATCGAAGATACCGATTTAGTTCTCTGTTTTTATAATGGGGACAAGCATACATCTGTCATTCCCGTTGACGTTGCAAAAGAAGCAGGAATTGATGCTGTTATTTATGATTTACCAGGTTTACATGAAAAACAGATGAAAAAAAACTTTGAACAAAAAATCCGTATGATGTAAAGGGGGAGGCACAATATCGTTATTGTGCCTATTATAAATATGATAATTGAACAAGATTATGATCATTTTATCGCGAGTTTTAAACAACAATTCAATATGGATATCGCTTCATATAAACAAGATAGAATGCGTCGTAGAATCGATGCTTTTATTTCGAGAAAGGGCTTTGAGAACTACACTAGTTTTCTAAGCAATTTACGTACCGATCAAAAGTTATTTTTAAGTTTTATTGACTATATTACAATTAACGTTTCAGAGTTTTTTAGAAATAAAGAACGTTGGCAAACGTTAGAGACGAAAGCACTACCAAAATTACTCGAGCAAAATAACGGAAAATTAAAAGTATGGAGTGCCGCTTGCGCTGCCGGTGAAGAACCATATACACTCTCTTTAATTTTATCGAAGCACCTAGCTCCATATCGTTTTGAAATACAAGCAACAGATCTTGATTTTCACATTTTAGAAACTGCAAAACGCGGTCAATATACAGAACGTTCTTTAAAAGAATTACCTGCCGATTTAAAAGAGCGTCATTTCACAAAAGAGAATGATATATATTCATTACACCAAAACATTAAGCAAAACGTGACGTTCAAGCAGCATGACCTGTTAATGCAGTCGTTCGATACAAATTACGATTTAATCATTTGTCGCAACGTAATGATATACTTTACTGAAGAAGCAAGGGTAAAACTTTATGAAAAGTTTAGTCGTGCTTTACGAAAAGGCGGCGTATTATTTGTTGGTAGTACTGAACAAATTTTAACACCTGAACGTTATAATCTTCAGCGCTTCGATACATTCTTCTACGAAAAAATATAAAAGAGGTCGTCACAATGTAAAGTGACGACCTTTTTATATAACTCGAATTAAAATAATAGCAACAATCCATACAAAGAGAAAAAGAAACGTCATAGACCATTTATGTTCTTGCATCGTATGTTTCAAAGCCTGTGATAATTGTGTCATATTCATTTCTGCAAGTGCTCTCCATACGCTTACATCCCGCTCTTTAGCAGTGCGATCTGTAACGCTAATTAAAATGGTTTCGTTAGACAATTTCGTTATATATGCAGTAATAACCGTTACCATTAAATTTATATTCCCTTCTGACGAATCACTTTCCACTCTAGAAAGGAGTGCACTTACATCTAATAACGGAATATGTACCTTTCTACCAAATGATAGTTGTACTTCTGCGAAATCATACGTTCCATCTAACAAAGGAAGTTCTTTTATATGCGCTTGCTTAACAAGTCCTTGCAAGCTTCTCATTACTTGTTCAAATATTTTATCTGTTTGCTTTCCTTCTCCAGATAACGTATGTAGCTTTTTAAAGAGTTGCAGTACTGTATCCATCTCTTTAGAAAGCATTTCCTTCATAACCTTTCCATCACCTAAACTTGCAAGTAAAATCCCTATTTCATTATTTTTCGTAATAATTTTAGAATGTCCAGTAAACACTAAATTACTACGCTTTCGTTCTTTCTGAATTTCATGTTCCGAAATAGCTGCAGGCTGTTTTAATGGTTGTAGCGTCTTATCTTCAATTGTCGTACGTTTAATTTCCATTTAAGCGCCTCCACTACTATGTAATACTTAGCCCCATTCTTTATTACTCTTTAAAACTAAAAATAGTACGAATAAACCTGACATGATAGCAAATACATTAGAAGCTTGTATTCCCTGTTCACTTTTTGCTTCTTTCTTCTCTTCTGGCTCTTCTTTTTTCTCTTTCTTTTTCGAAATGACTTGATTGTTATTATCTTTATCTTTTTGAGCCTTCGTTTTATTTACTTCCTTGTTGTCTGTGAGAGGCTCTTTTATAACATAAGTAATTTTTTCTTTCTCTTTCAATGGTTCTTTTATAAAATTGTTTACTTTCTCTTCTTTTTTTGGAATTTGAACAACTGGCGGTTTTTCTTCTGGAAGCGGGATTTCCACTTTCAAGTCTTCCTGCTTCTCAGTTTCTTTCTTATCTTCTAATTTATTTTCTAATTTATCTTTATTCTCTCGTTCTTCTATCTTTTTATCCTCTTCTGTTTTTTGCTCCAAAACAGAAACGACATACTCACTTGCTTCAATCAGTTTATTTCCAGCCGCATCTACTACCTCTACAAGTAGTCCGTATGTCCCACTTGGCAACGCATCCGTTATTTCAAATACTTTTTGCCATTCCATGTCGCGCTTATTGTAATCTAATAAAAATGTAATCTCTTTATTTTCTTTTCCTTTTAATGTAACACGAACTTCTTTCACGACTGATTCTACGTCTGTTGCCTTCACTCTTACACGTATAGAATCGCCTTGTTTTCGTTCGATTACGTTCCCCTTCGCCTCGTCGATAGTAACCTTATGCAACTTCGGCATCTCTTTATCTATTGTTGGCGTTTCATTATTTATACGAATGAGCGGGACTTTCACTTCATTTTCTAAGAGCTCTTCTTTCTCATTTTCTTTTAAACTTTGAATGAGCTGAAGGTTCCAATCACCTTGCAAATCAAAAGTCTCGACCTTGTAGTTAGCAATCCATCGCTTCGTTTCTTCTTCATACTTAAACGATAGCATTCTTTCTTGTTCATACTGATCGCCGTTTTTTGGCAAGCGCAAAATACCTTTTATACTTTGAACATTTTTCTCTTTCGGCTCTACAATAACCAGCACTTCTTCGCCAACTTTTAATTCCGGCTTATTTACTGTAATAACCCCTTGATCCGTCTCTATCTTTTTTTCGGTTTCTTGTTTATTTTTTGCTTCTTGTTGTTCCTCTTTATCTTGCTTCATTTCCACTTGTTCTAGCTGTTCTTGAACTTCCTTATTCTCTTCTGGCACATTTTGCTCTTCCGCTTTACTTTGTAGCGGGAAGAGCAAGCACACATGTATGCATAACCAGCTCATTAGAAAAAACTTTACGTTTTTCATCTACTAGCTCAGACTCCTATTTCAACGACTTATAGCGATTTCGTCACTTTTACTCCGAAAAATCCATCTACATTTACAAGTTCACCATACGCCACCAATACATCATTTACATAAATACGAATTGGTTCGTCAATATCTTCATCTAGCACAACCGCTTCATTCTCTTGTAAACTTAAAATATCTTGAATTGTTTTCACTGTGCTTCCAAATATAAATTTCACGTTCATTTCTACATTTTGTAGGATGGATGTGTCCATGTATACTGGTTCCATCTGTTTTACTTCTTTAAATTCAATAGGTTGCACAACAGGTTCTACAACTTTTTCTTCTTCAATTTCTTCCGTAACAATCTCTTCTTCTTCCACCATTGGATATAGAAGTCGTCTTACCATTTCTTTCGCTTCTGAAATCGGTAAAATTTGATACATTTTCGATTGAAGCAGGTCGCCAATTTCAAGGTTGAACGTAATTTGAACGAGTTCGTCCACTTTCATTGACTCTCCCAAATATTCCATTTCTTCTTTTAACGTTACGAATTTAACATTTGGTGGCGTCATGTCCATTTTTTCTTGAAACATTTCTGACATCGCCGTCGCAGCATGCCCCATCATTTGGTTCATGATTTCTTTAATACCGCTCAGTTCTAATTCACTAAGCTCCTTCTCCGGATCAACTTCACCTGTTCCCATCATCATTAAATCTACCATTGTTAAAGCGACATCTTTCGTAAATACGAATACATTCTCATTCTTTAGTCCTTCAACAAAATCAACATTTAAAATAACAAACGGGACTGGTACTCCGTCATAATGACGAACATTGATTGATTCTACATTGGGCGTACTAATTGTAACTGGCTGATTTAATAGTGTTGACAATACTGTTGAAGCTGAACCAATTGAAATATTTGCAATTTCACCAAGGACATCTTTCTCTTCTTGCGTTAAGTGCTCTTTTTCAACTTGTTCTTCTACAATCTCAGTTTCCACTACTTCTGCTGGCTCGTCTTGCTCTTCTACTTCACCAGATAATTGCATTAATTTATTTATCATTTGTTTCGCATGTTCAACTGAAACAATTTGCACAAGTTTAGAGTTTACAAGATTATCTATCTTTAAATCAAACGATACTTTAACAATCGTTTGATTCCCATCGATTTCCGAGATTTTCTCCATTTCTTCTGATAACTTTACAACTTTAATTGTCGGCGGAGACATATCTACTGTATCTTGGAAGAATTCAGACATAGATGTAGCTGCGAACCCCATCATTTGATTCATCGCTTCTTGTACAGCACTTAGCTCTAATTCACCAAGTTCTTTTCCGTCCTCCACTTCACCTGTTCCCATCATCATTAAATCAGCAATGGATAATGCAACATCTTGCTTAAGGACAAGAAGGTTTTCCATATCTAATCCTTTTGTAAAATGAATGTTTAATACAACGTGTGGAACTTCGACGTCGCTTGAATCATATAAATCTACCAATTCGATGCGAGGAGCAGTAATGCTTACTTGCCTATTTAAGATTGTTGATAATACAGTCGAAGCTGAACCAAATGATATATTTGCAATTTCGCCAAGAATATCGCATTCTTGAGGCGTTAAATGCTCATTTTCTTTTTCTAGCACAATTGTGCTCGTATCCCCTTTTGTGTGTTGCTCAGGCATTTTCTCTGCCTCCTCATTTCTGTTTTTCTATCAAATGATATAAACTCTCATTTTATTTTAACAAACTTATTATATAAAACGTTAATATGTATTTATTCCCATTTTTAGATTAGTAACGATTAACCAAAAAGCTCCCCAATTGTATACAAGTGGGGAGCTTTCCTTCATTCCTATTATAAACCTTCTGGGTTTAAAATGAGGACCACTCGTCCATCACCGAGAATTGTCGCACCAGAGAAATAATTAGAACTCTCTGCAAAGAAGTCACCTAATGACTTTAAGACTATTTCTCTTTGACCGATAATTGTGTTTACAATAAGTCCATAGCTGCGATGTGTATTACGAACAATTAACACAGGAACCATTTGACCATCATATGACGCAAACGCCTCATCTGCTGTTTTCTCACCAAATACCGTACTTAAATGCTTCACTTCAATAATTTGATTACGGTAATTTAACACATCTTTTCCTTGTATGGATTGGATGTCTTCTCTCTTGATTCGAATTGCTTCAACAATATTACCAAGAGGTAAAGCATAACGTTTATCATTCGTTTGAACAAGCATAGATTGTATAATAGACAACGTTAATGGAAGTTCAATTCTAAATGTACTTCCCTTTCCTTCTTCAGAATCAATAATTAAATGTCCACCTAAACTATGGATTGTATGTTTCACTACATCCAATCCAACGCCGCGTCCAGACAGGTCTGATACAACTTCAGCTGTACTAAATCCTGGTTGGAAGATCAAATCAAATATTTCACGGTCTGTTAATTTATTTGCTTCAGATTCTGTTACAACACCATTTTTAATCGCTTTTTCTAATACTTTCCCTTTATGAATTCCATTTCCATCATCCGTAATTTGAATTACGACATGATTTCCACTATGGAACGCTTCTAATTTAATCGTACCTGTCTCATTTTTACCTGCATCACGACGTTGTTCAACAGTTTCAACCCCATGATCAATTGCATTACGAATTAAATGAACAAGCGGATCACCGATTTCATCAATAACAATTTTATCGACTTCAGTATCTTCACCTGTAATTTGTAAATCGATTTTTTTCCCTAAATCTTTCGCTAACATACGTACCATACGCGGGAAACGATTAAAGACTGTTTCAATCGGCACCATACGCATGTTTAGAAGTACATTTTGAATATCTTTTGAAATATCGCCTAATCGATTTAAATGCTCAATTAATTCTTTGTTTTGAATTGCTTGTGCCAATTCATCTATACGACCACGCTCAATTACACTTTCTTCAAACATGTTCATTAATCTTTCGATTTTTTCTAATTGAACACGTATGGAACGATTTTCCACTTTACCATTTTTCGTTTTTGCAGCGCTTTTAGCTGGTGTAGCATTAGTAGATTGTTTAGATACTTCTTTAGTTGATTCCACATGCGTAGCCGCTTGTGAAACTTCTTGTATGGCTTCTTGTGTAGCCAATTTTTCCGAAACTACTTCTTTTGATATATGTGCTTGCTTCACTTCTACTTTCTCAATTTCAGAAACATGAAGCACTACTTGTTTTAATTCTTCTTCACTTTGATCAGTATCCATAAATACTGTGAACTCAAATCCGAAAGCATCTGCTTCAATTTCTTCAATACTTGGAACTGTTCTTTGTACATTACCTACATTTTGCAGCGCTTCAATACACATAATGGCACGTACTGCTTTTAAAATAGCTTGTTGCTCAACAGTTATATGCACTTCATGTGAAGCTTCATCATCGTTATTTATAGTTTCTTGTTCTATATGTTCAGTAGGAATTTCTATATTGCCATTCAATAATGCTTCTAATTTCTGTTTCGTTGCAACTACATCAATATTGCCCATTCCACCTTGCTGCACATCTGCAACCATCTTCTCTAAATTATCAATGCACTCAAAAATCACATCAATAATTTCCGCATTTACAACTATATTCCCATGACGAATTTCATCTAAAACGTTTTCCATTTTATGCGTTAAATCCGCCATTTCCGTAAATTCCATACTCGCTGACATACCTTTAAATGTATGGGCTGAGCGGAATATTTCTCCCACAACATCCATATCAGTGGGATTTTGTTCTAAAGTTAGCACATTTTCATTTAACGATTGTAAATGTTCTTCTGATTCCTCAAAAAATATATTTAATAGATCTGTTTGCATTTTAATCCCCTACCTGTCTAACAAACATTTCATTTATGTATAACAATTTAGTGTTTTAAAGCAAGAAAAAAGGGGGCCACACGCATATCCGCTATCAATGTTTAGATTCCTTGTGGCACCCCTTCTATATTAGCTGTTTGCTACTTTTGTTAACGCTTCGATTACACGATCTGCTTGGAATGGCTTTACAATAAAGTCTTTTGCTCCACCCTTAATTGCATCTAATACCATACCTTGTTGTCCCATTGCAGAACAAATGACAACTTTTGCACTTGAATCAATTTTAATAATTTCTTTTAATGCTTCAAGTCCGTCCATTTCTGGCATAGTAATATCTAATGTAACAATATCAGGTTGAAGTTCTTTATACTTTTGAATTGCCTCCACTCCATTTTCCGCTTCTCCGATTACTTCAAATTCAGAATTACTTTTTAATAAGTTTTTAATCATCGTTCGCATGAACATCGCATCGTCTACAACTAAAATTTTATGTGCCATTCTTTTTGATTCTCTCCTTCTATGTATAAATATATCTTAATATTTCACCTTATCATTCTCACTCATTATACAAAATAAAATGATAAAATTTAATATTTTTTTAAAAGAATTTTCGTATTTTTATTATTTTATTATTAAAATGATAATATACTATTCTTTTATGTAAATGACAACGCGACGGTTTTTCTCCCAATTTTGCGGTGAATCATTTGGTACAACTGGCTTTGTGTCTGCATATCCTACCGCAGCTAGCCTTTTATCATCCACATTATACACTTCGATTAAGTGGTGAATCATATTTGCTGCTCTT
The DNA here is from genome assembly GCF_055902415.1 of Bacillus sp. SSR7. NCBI lineage: Bacteria > Bacillati > Bacillota > Bacilli > Caryophanales > Bacillaceae > Bacillus > Bacillus sp. SSR7. The sequence goes on from NZ_JBVVXV010000003.1 coordinate 103,601, forward strand.
GCTGAAGACAACTCCCAGTTAGAAGGGAATTTGTCATTATGAATAGGTCTACTATCTGTATGACCTTCTACAACAATGGGATTTGGTACCGATTGGAAAAACCCAACTAATTGACTTATTATCTCTTTCGCTTCTGGTTTAACGTTCGCGTCACCCGTATCAAATATTAAATTATCTACTATAACGACGCTTACTCCCGTATCCTCTCGATATACATTCACTTGACTAATCCCGTTATTATCTACATATGCTTTTAACTTCTTATATAATTCATCCATTCTTTTTTTCGAGATCATTTTTTCATCATTTTTTTCATGAGAAATATCTGGTATTGTATTTTCCATTACTTTTGCATCTACTTGCTCCGTATCACTAAACTTTTCAAGCATCTTTGACAATTTTACTGCATCCTGCTTTGAAGTAGCAACTAGTAATACAAAGAAAGTTAATAATAACATCGTTAAATCTGTAAAAGTCGTCATCCAACGAGGCGATCCCTTTTGCGGTCGTTTCAACATAACCATACCACTCCTTGCAATATTAGGCTGCTCGTTTTACTTTTTTTATCTTTGTTTCGTATACATACGTATCGAGTTTTAACTTTAATTTAGACGGAATTTGTCCACGATACAATTCTGAAATCGCTTCAATAACAAACTTCTTCTCTGTATATAAATCCTCAATACCACGATACACTTTTTCAGCAAGAGGGATTGCAATCATATTTGCAAGTACTGATCCATACAATGTCGTTAACATTGCAACTGCCATCCCTGTACCAATTTGCGACGTGTCTTGCAAGTTTTGAAGCATAATGATAAGACCAATTAAAGTCCCTATCATACCCCAAGCGGGAGCGAAATCACCAATTTTATCTAATAATGTCGCTCCCTTTCTTAACTCATACACTTCCGTTTCAACATCTTTCATTAACACTTCTTTTAATTCCTCTTCATCGTAACCACTTAACATTAATCGAATTCCTTTTTGAATAAAAGGATTGTCCACTTGCTCTCCATCAACTTCTAAAGAAAGTAAACCGTGTTTTTTAGATTTTTTCGAAAAATCAACAAACAAATCCGTTAACTGTTCTAAATCTTCTTCTTTTCTATGTAAAACAGTAAAAATACTTTTCGTATATTTTTTTATTTCTCCAAATCGATATGCCACAACAATTGTCGCTGTTGTTCCCCCTATAACAATTAAAATAGATGAAACATCTAAAAAGTTTTTAAAAGCTTTTATTCCACCGCCGCCAAGCATAATTGCTGCTATTACAATAGCAAAACCTACTATTATGCCCACTGGGCTAGAAATATCAAACTTCCTTTTTTTTCTTTCTGGTCTAGCAAACACTTGATTTTCGTCTCCCATATTCCTGCCCTTTCCTTTTCATTTTTATAAAACATTTTTTTATTTTAATAATGCGTTTTCACATATAATAAGTATTATACGCTCATCATCTATTTATCGCAATATACTCATGAAATTGACACATTTCATTTCCATATTAGAATTATAGTATGGAAATATGAGGAGGATCACGATGGAACATAACATTTTACAAGTCATTGCACTAGCAGAAAAACTAAAATATGAAATGCGACATAGCTGGCTTTCTAACGGACGTCAAGAAAGCGTTGCTGAACATACGTGGCGCATGTCTCTAATGGCCATTTTAGTTGAACCTTATTTAGATCAAAAAGTAAATATCGAAAAATTACTTAAAATGGTGATTATTCACGATCTAGTCGAAGCAGAAGCTGGTGATATTCCTGCTTTTGATACAATGAATAGTCATGAATTACAATTACAAAAACAAATAAATGAACAAGAAGCAATTTTAAATATTAAACGAACATTAAAAGGTTCTCTCGGCGAGGAATTATATGATTTATGGATGGAGTTTGAAGCGAAAGAAACGTACGAAGCAAAAGTTGCTAACGCACTTGATAAGCTTGAGGTAAAAATTCAGCATAACGAAGCTGATATTGATACGTGGCTGCCAATTGAGCATAAAATGACATTCCAAGTAGCAAAGCATACAAACTTTGATTCTTTCCTATCTAAATTACAAAAAATCATTGAGCAAGATGGTGAAAAAAAATTATTAGCTGCCGGCATTGACGTTGAAGCCTGCAAGCAATAATGAAATAAGACACTCAGTACGAGTGTCTTATTTCATTATTGTTGATACAGCCTGCTTGTAAATAAGTTGTTGTTTTCCATCAACTAACATTAAAACGGTAAATTTGTCTATTGCAACAACTTCTCCTACTATTCTAACGCCACTCTTTAAAAAAATTGTAACAATACCTTTTTCTTCTTTTATTTGTTTATATAGCTCTTCTTGTAAATGTTCCAAATATATCTCTCTCCTCTTTGTTGAATATCTTAATATAAAAAACTACAAATTATTTATTTATGTACTTTATCTTTCACATTCATAAACTTATTAATAAGTATATCTAAATCTCGGCTAAATAACAAAACTTTATCATGATCCAATCCATGTCTAGCAACAAGTTGAATTAGCTCTTTCTTTTTAGTTTCTATTTTATTTTGTAGTTGTCCCATCTCCATCTCTTCACTAAAACTCCCTTTTCCCATAATATTACTTGTAAAATTATAGTACAAATCCTCTCATAAAAAAATATAAAAATGGTTTTTTTTACAATTTTTATATTTTTTATGAACAAATCGCGAAATATATAACGATTTCTTCACATACCCCTAGCTCCATATACAATCAAAATGACCATACAGGCGTTTGTCTAATTAAAAAAGAGACTGGCTCCTTTTCCATACGAAAAACATACTGTATACAGTAGTCCATGAATTATATAGATTAACTTACTCAAAAGGAGGAAAACATATGAGTTATGGTGGAAGTTGCGCTGGTTTCGGCGGTGGATTTGCTTTGCTTATCGTACTATTCATCCTTCTAATCATCATCGGATGTAGCTGTTGGGGTGGCGGCGGATACGGATACTAATATATCCTATCCTTAACAAATGAACGAAAAACTATAAGAAAACAGCTCATATTTGAGCTGTTTTTTCATACTTTCGTATGAATTTATGTCCCTCCTTTTTCTGATTTCAACTCATAAAAAAATGTTTACTATGAAATAAGAAATATTTTTACTTAGGAGGATTACAATGATTAAAGGTCTTTACGAAGCACATTTACCTGTCCGCAACTTAGAGGTATCAATATCTTTTTATGAATCACTTGGACTGAAATTATATAAAAGAGGAGATGATATTGCTTTCTTTTGGATTAAAGAAAATGAAAGTTGGCTCGGTCTTTGGGAAGGTACAGAATACAAAGTAAATTATCATCCCTCTTTACGACACATCGCCTTTCAAGTAAGCTTACATGATTTAGAACATGCGATACATTGGCTAAACCAAAAAGGCATTTCAGCACGAAAAGATTTTGGAATGGAGCCAATTGAACCGATTGTTTTTCCTGAATTAGCGCATGCCGCCGTATACTTTAACGATCCTGACGGAAATAGTTTAGAATTGATTGCACATTTACCTGTCGGACTCCCTACAGAGGAGAAAGTGTATTTAAGTGAGTGGAAAAAACAAGTTCAAGCATCATTATTACATAAGGATTAATCTTTTATGTCAGTTTCTTATTCCGCGCTTCTTAAAACAAATACTAACTTCAAAAAACTATTTTATGGGCAAACATTAAGTGTGCTTGGAGATTGGTTTCATACAGTAGCTTTATTAACATTCGTCTATAGCATAACGGAATCTCCGTTTATGATCGCACTTACTTTTATAAGTAAAGGTTTACCACAGCTCCTTCTTAGTCCATTCATAGGCGGAATTGTAGACCGTTTTTCTAAAAAGAATATTATGATTTTTACCGATATTACACGGGGAATTCTAGTCCTTACATACTTATTCGCCAGCTATAAAATTGAAATTATTTTCATTACTAATATATGTTTATCTGTACTTTCTTGCTTATTTGAGCCGGCTAAACAAGCAACCTTAAAAAACATCGTACATCAAAATCATTTCGTAACTGCTAATTCTCTTTCTAGTACAATGAATGGTTTTATGTCTATTATGGGGGCTTCTTTAGGCGGGATAATTGCACAGTCTTTACATATTGAGTTCGCTTTTTTAGTAAATAGCCTTTCCTACTTTGTTTCAGCCTATTTTATTTATAGTATGAGTATCCCTGCTCATATTAATTTTAATAAGAAAAAAGCATTTTTGACTGATATAAAAGATGGATATACATACATATTACAAACAAAAATCATTTTAACATTAATTCTTGTCGGCGTTTCATGGGGGATTATTGGTGGCGCTTATCAGCTATTTCTAACGATCTATGCCGAAAAAATTTTCCACACGAACATTGGGATTTTATATACGGTTCAAGGGGCTGGGCTTATGATAGGAAGCCTTCTCGTTAATCTTTACATATCCAGCAATAAAGAAAAAATGAAAAAAGCATTTGGTTGGGCCTACTTCCTACAAGGCTTTTTCTTTCTTGGATTCATTCTATCCGATCAACTTATTTTCGGTATCATTACATTACTCTGTATGCGTATAGCAGGGGGAATCATCGTTCCACTTGATACGGCATTACTTCAAACTTACACGCACGAAAGTATGATTGGTAAAGTTTTTTCCTTTCATTACTCAATTTACGGTTCACTTATACAGTTCTCTATGTTCATTACAGGATGGCTATTAGAAATCCTTTCTCCTCAAATAATTGGTAGTTTTCTAGCTACATGCTGTATATTTGTAAGTTTTATATGGCTTTACCTGTTTTATCGCGGGAAACTTAATGAAGAATCTACTATTACTTAATAGCATGTTTATGTACATGCTATTTTTATTTATGTCGAAAAACAGAGGAAAAAGGCGATTTATTTTTCTTACGTTCTAATTTTTTAGAATGTACAATAAATTTAGATTATAAGAAAGGAGATGTAATAATGTTTGAAGATAGACTTACTATTTCAGCTGAGCAGCAGAAGCTTATTTCCAATGCAACCCGCATTCAAATTCTTCACCTTTTAAAAGACGAAGCACTCACTGCAAAGCAAGTAGCTACTAAACTAAATAAATCTGCTGGTAGCGTACATTATCACGTTCAAATTTTATATGATGGAGGGTTACTTGAATTAGTAGACACGAAGGAAAAAAGAGGGGTTATTGAAAAATATTATAAAGCAAAAGCTGCTCATTTCTATATTGAAGAAAGCGGCACAGAGGGAACGAATACAGGCAGTCATATTGTTTCTCATTTGTTTTTAACTCCAGAGGAATTACAACAGCTTACTTGGGAGGTTACACAAGTTTTATTACGCTGGGAAAACAAAACCGCTCGTCAATCAAACTCCGAAGAGGAATACGCTATTTCCTGCAGGATAAAAAAACAATGAAAGAAAGGTCCAGCTGCTCATGAAAAATAAATTATTATTATTGTCGGGAACTGGGATTTCTCGTTTAGGTGATTTTATGTATCTAATCGCCCTAAACTTACTGGTATTAAATAGTACAAACTCCCCTGCTGCTGTAGCAGGATTATGGATTGTTGGCCCAATTGCCACCGTTGTTACAAAAATATGGTCTGGTAGCATAGTAGATCGATTAAACAAACGCTCTATTATGCTCATCACAGATATCATTCGAGCAGCTCTCATTGGCTGTATTCCACTATTTGATTCTATTTGGGCCATTTATATTTTTATCTTTTTAACTCGCATTGCTACATCATTTTTCGATCCAGCTTCATTTTCTTATAAAACAATGCTTATACCTGCTGAAGAACGCGCTCAATTCAACGCTTGGAGTAGCTTTTGTACAAGCGGGGCTTTTATTATCGGTCCAGCTCTTGCTGGAATACTTCTCACCACGTACTCAGCAGCCTTTGTAATTTACTGCAACTCACTTTCATTTCTTCTTTCTACCATTCTTATTTACTTCTTGCCAAACATTACATTACAAACAAAGCAAAACGAAGAAGTTACAAATACTTTCGTACAAACATTACGAAGTGATTGGAAACAAGTTTTTTCGTTCGCTCGAACGGAAACGTACATTATTCTCATATTCGTTTTATTTCAAGCGACTATGCTTGTCGCTATGGCACTTGATTCACAAGAAGTTGTTTTTACAAGACAAGTACTGTTTTTAACCGATATAGAATACAGCATGCTTGTTAGTATAACTGGCGCTGCTTACGTTTCCGGTTCATTTCTCGTCTCTCTCTTTTCCAAACGTTTACCAATTCAATATTGTATCGGATTAGGGACAATTTTCACAGCAATAGGCTATGTAATTTTCGCCTTTTCAAATTCATTTATAGTCGCGGCAGGCGGTTTCATTTTACTTGGCATTTCTTCATCATTTGCTGGTACTGGCTTTATCACATTTTATCAAAATAACATCCCTATACATATGATCGGACGTATTGATAGCGTGTTTGATTCAATAAAAAGTTTCATCCAAATCTTTTTCATTTTAGCAATTGGGGCGTCCGCACAATTTCTTTCTGTTCAAATGACTGTAATAAGTAGCTCGTTACTCATCCTTTTCCTTTCCTGTTTATTAGCAATCCGAGTAATGACGCCTTCACGAGAAAAATATTTTAAGGCTACAGGATCATCATTGGAATATTAACCGCAACATAACAAGCGGCGATTTGCTAGGTAGTAAGCCCTCACTGATTAAAGTTTTACTTTATATTAAAATATTAATGAAATTTGATTATGTAGGAGGGCTTTTTTGAATACTATATTCATGTTCATTTGTATTATATTAGTAGCTTCTATTTTACAAACGAGTACCGGTTTTGGCTTTTCTATTATGGCAACACCTTTCTTACTCATGTTATTTCTACCACAAGAAGCTATACAAATAAATATCATTTTATCATTCATTATTTCTATATCAATCATTTGGAAAATAAGAATGGACATTGATTGTATTCTACTGAAAAGATTAATTGTCGGAAGTATAGTTGGTGTTCCTTTTGGTATTTTCATTTTCGTTTCCATTAACATCAACACGTTTAAATTAGCAATTAGCATCCTGCTCTTACTATTAACGTTGATGCTAATCTGTAACTTTAAGATTCAATCAACAAAATCTAGAGATTTCATAGTTGGCGGATTATCCGGTCTTTTAACGACAAGTATCGGTATGCCAGGACCACCTCTGTTACTGTACTTTACAGGAACTGATACGAAAAAAGAGAAATTGAGAGCAACTACTTTAGCTTTTTATCTATTTATATATTTCATTAGTCTACTAACGCAAATACTCTTTACTGGCACAAACAAGACAATTTGGGAATCAAGTTTTTACGCTATTCCAATCGTATTTCTAGGTTTGTATATAGGTCAAATTATTTTCAAATGGCTTAATCAACAGATTTTTAAAATATTTACGTACATCCTTTTAAGTTGCACGGGCATATATCTTCTTATTGAAAGTTTGCATTCGTTATAGTAGGTGCTTTAGTTTGTGTCATAACGGATAAGTTTTCAATATTTTTAAACGTGATAACAATAAAAAGCGGCTATTATGCCGCTTTTTATTTTCACTTAAACTAACGTTTCATCACAAATCTCTGTTACATTTTTAAAATATTGCAAGTTCTCCTTCGCTTCAGCTTCATTAAATAAATTGAGTTGCTTCATTATTTCAGTAGCAAATTCAACATATGCAGACCCTACTGCTGTTATGATTTTCCCATCAACAGTTACATCTTTGTTTTGTTTATATTCCCATTCATGTAAATGTGCTAATTGTTTTTCATCTGATGTTAATGATGTTGAGAATTTCTTCTTATTCAGCACTCCTGCTGCATGTAATAAAGATGTTCCTGCACAAATACCCGCTATCCATTTATTTTGCTTATGTAATTTGTTCACAATAGATAACAATTGTTCATTTTCTAAATGAACAAAAATATGTCCGCCTGGTACGATAAACACTTCATAGTCCTCTATTTTAATTTGCTTGATAGAGACATGTGGTTGACACAAAAAACCGCCTTCTCCTGTAACTTTTTTGCCGTCTACTGTTGCTGTTATTATTTCAAATTGCTTACTTATCAAAAATAAACTCGCTATATTCACTTCAAATTCTGCAAATCCATCAAACAAAAAAATTAAAGCTTTTTTCATATTATCTCCTCCCCCTATACTTATTCGAAGACAATTACATTTCTCCTCCAAAAAAGGCAAACCTGCATCACAGGTTTGCCCCTTTGCTCACTTCTTATTAAATCCTTTTTCACTTAAAAACTCTTTCATATGCATTCTTTTTTCTTTAGACATAAATGAACTCATTGATTCCGTCCATGTTACGTTTTTTTGATTTGATGATCTTTCTTTATAATACGCGCTCATCGTTTCATCATATTCGTTTAATAATTCATCATATTTCTTTTCATCATATCCATTTTCATGAAGGATAGCTGTTACTGGTAAACGTGGTTTCACTCCATGATCCTCATCTGGTACACCGACTGTCATTCCGAATACAGGATATACTTTATCCGGTAAATGAAGCAATTCACTCACTTCTCTCGGATTATTACGAATTCCACCAATATAGCAAATACCGTATCCTAACGATTCTGCTGCTAGCGCTAAGTTTTGCGCAAAAAGTGAAGCATCTACTGTCGCAACGATAAAATCTTCTACTCCTTCATGCTTTATCTCGGTACCATGTTTTTCACATGCCATTTCAAGTCGTTTTAAATCTGCACAACAAACAAAAAACGCTGCACAGTCTTTCACGTGACGATTTCCGGATAACTCTGCTAGTTTAGCCTTTAATTCCTGGTCTGTTACATATATAACAGAATACGCCTGTACAAAATGTGAGGACGCCGCATGCTGAGCAGCTTGCACCATTCTTTCTATTACCTCTTTTGAAATTGATTCTTCTTTATATTTACGAACTGAAACGTGTTGCTCCATTTTATGTATGATCTCATTCATGAAAAACACTCCTTTTTTCTCTTCATAATGAAAAATTAACATATCTTTTTCAATATTCACAACTTATAAGCACAAAAAGAGCAATTCTTTTTGAATTGCTCTTTTTAAAACGTCTATTAGTAAGGTAAATGAAATTATACCGACAGATGTACATCATATTATTTCTTATCTTATTACGCCGCTTTCAAAACTTTAATACCTTTTACGATATTCCAAATAAAGTAGTAAATTCCTACAAGAATGAACACTGCATATGTGATCATCATTCCAATTCCAGCACCGTCAGATTGATTGAATCCTAAACCGTATATTCCTGATATCGCTAATCCTCCAAATAAAATTGCGTATGGGAAAATATGTGACCAAAATGCTTTTTTCGCGTGGTATTTCACTTCATCCTCCGCAACGAAGTACACGATTATTGGTAGTAAAAATGGTGCAAAAAAGATACTAAAGTAACATAGGGAAGATAATATATTATTTCCTTTCATCCGATTCACCTCTAAGTAGTTTTTGTTATCTTCATTATGTCAGGAATCCATTTTAGAAACTATCGCTTTACCTTTCATTAAGGTGACATATTTGTAAGATTCTCCTCAAAAGATCCCGCCTAGAATGCTAGGCGGGATCACTTTCACTATATTCGATTCATAAACCAATATTGCGTAATGGCTAAATACTCACGTATATTCGATGGAATAACAATTCGCTGCGGTGTTTCGGCCGGAAGACCTTCTAATTGTAACCCTTGCTTAGCTGCTATTTTTTTCGCTCTAAACATGTGGAAATCGTTTGTTACGATCATTCCTTTTTTCATATTGTCCGGAATTAAAGGTTTTGAGAATTTAATATTTTCATCTGTACTCGTTGACTTATCTTCCATGATAATGCGATCTTCTGCAATTTTTAATTTCATTAATTCATTTTTCATTGCTAATGCTTCTGAAATATCTTCCCCTTTTCCTTTCCCTCCAGATACTATAGCAATTGTTTTCTCATGCGATTGTAAATACTCAGCTGCTTTATCAATACGATATTGCAATGAGTACGATGGTTTCGTTCCGTTGACTTTCGAGCCTAATACAATGATGTAATCCGCATCGTAGGTCGCTTTCATATGTCCATGCTTATATATGTAATATTGTAAAAATCCCACATAAACGGCGCAAACCATTATAATTGCTATTATATAATTAATTATTTTCTTCTTTCTCATATCCATATTCTCCTATGTTCTTTGCTTCTTTCATGATAATATCCATTTATTTGTTTGTATACAGACAAATTCCAATTCAACCTAATTTATCCTCTAGAAAGTAATATTTATATTCCTTTCGGGAACAGTAAGTACAACTTTGCACGAAGGAGTGTCCCTATTGCTTCTCTTTTTATGTAACGTATCGTTCTTTTTTATTTTATTCTTACTATCGCTTAAGATGCTCGGTAAATCTGCTTTAGCACAACTAACTCCTCATGATTTTGGTGCTATTATCTTTTTATCTTATTTAGCTTTTCAAGCCATACCAGTCTCTGGTGCTTTGCAAGCTTTTCTCGGTATGATCGTTATTACATGTTTACATTTAATTCTTACAAAATTAAGCTTATTCAACAAACTAAACCGTTTCATTCTCGGTCACCCTATTATTTTAATTAAACATGGTGACATTATTTTTGAGAACTTACAAAAAAGTAGATATCCCATTGCTGAATTACTTTCTAACCTTCGCGTTGCAGGATACCCGAGTGTTCATGAAATTGAATACGCTATTTTAGAAGCAAATGGAGCCATTAGCATTTTACCAAAGCGTGAACTTGTACCATTAACTCCGAAAGATTTGAACATAGATGTTAAGTATGCCGGATTACCAATTGCTCTTATCGTTGATTCACAAATTCAATACGATAACTTAAAGTTAATTCATAAGGACGAAAGGTGGTTATATAAAGAGTTAAAAGAAAAAGGCATCACAAATATTAAAAACGTTGCCTTTGCATCTGTTCAAGAAACAGATGGATCTTTTGCAATTAGTCTAAAACAATAAAAAAATCCCCTTACTTGTTCAAGGGGATTTTCTTCATCATATTGCTTCTTTCTCGCCTGCCATGTTTAATGGCACAGGATGTTTCATACGATTCATCGTAAATACGATAATCGCTGTCAATACTTCAGCTACTGGCATAACGAGCCAAATTCCGTTTATCCCAAATAATTTCGGCATAATCCATAATAATGGAATAATAAATAGTAACCCTCGGCTCATTATAATAAGTACTGATTTTTTCGTTTGTCGCACTGATTGGAAGTACTCTCCATACACAATGTTATAACCTAAAAATACATATTGGATAAAGAACAAGCTAATACCTGTTAATGTTAACTCCAATAACTCTGGAGATTGAACATCAAATAGACCAATAATATATTTCCCGAAGAATAATCCGACAATTATTGCAACACCTCCAAGTACAACTGCAATTTTCACTGCAAACTGCAATCCTTCACGCAATCTTTCTGATAAATTTGCACCGTAATGAAAACTAGCAATTGGTTGTAACGCTGCTCCAACGCCGAAGAATAATAGTAATGTCATCGCATGAATACTATTCACCATCGCATAAGAAGCAACTCCTACTTCTCCTGCATATTGAACGAATGCAATATTAAAACCAATCGTTACAATCGCTACTGTACTTTCTGCTGTAAAACTTGGAAAACCTATTATCATAATTTGTTTAACTGTATCCCATTCAAAATGGAATTTCGTCCATTTTAAAATACTACTTTTTCTAAAGAAGTGCGTTAATAATACAAGGAAACCAATCGCTGCCGAAAGAATAGTTGCTGAAGCAGCTCCTGTTACGCCCCATTTAAAGATGAAAATAAAGATATAGTCAAACACTATATTTAATACAGCTGTTACAACTAAACCTGCCATTGCTAAATTTGGATTTCCATCATTTCGTATAAATGTACTTAAAATATTTTCTAAAACATATATCATTCCAAATGTTAATAATACGTGTAAATAATCTAACGCATACGGTAAAATCACTTCATTTGCACCGAATAAGTATGCTAAATCCTCTATTCTCCATAAGCAAATAGCCGCTAAAACACCTACGATAACAACTGCTACCGTCATAGATTGAGTAAAAATAGACCTTGCTCTTTCAATTTTATTTTCACCTAATGCAATGGAATATAACGTTGCCCCGCCCATCCCAATCCATAATGAAATAGAGAAGAAAATTGAAAACGCTGGAATAGCCACGTTTACTCCTGCCAATCCAGTTGCTCCAACTCCCCGACTAATCATTACCGCATCAATTACAATATTAACCGACATTAATACCATTCCTAGAACAGCTGGTATTAAATAAGAAATAAATAAACTTTTAATTGGTTTTTCTCTTAATTTTTCTGTTGCTTCCATACTATTATGCTCCTTTTTCAACTCTCTGTTCACAGTTTAAACCTTCAAGTAACTTGAAGGTCAAGAGAGAATTAAAAAATAGGTAACTGAATTATATGAATGAATGTAAATTTGTAATCAATTCAAAGGTTTTCATCTTATTTTTTTACTACAGGAATTTGAATTTCTGTTACTTGCTCCTCTGGATTTTCTGTTACAGACCAATCGATTAATCCAATCTCAATCGAATCTCCATGTACTTCATAACCTTCTTTATCAATGTATGTAAGTAACTCCTTGTACGTTGCATCTGTTTCTTCATACGGTCCATGATGATAAGAACAAGCATATAAACCTTCTTTAATTTCATCTGAAGTATGCACTTCATACGGCATATAATCCAAAAGAATAAATACGCTACTATATGCTTGAAACTCCTTTTGCATTAATGCTTTTTTTGAAATTGTCACACCTATATCTCCTGAAAATAGACTATCATCCATTTGTCTCATATTTTTTTGCAACGAATGGATGTAGTACTCAAACATGTCATCCGTCGTATTTGGAGCAACTGCAATGGCTGTAATTTTTCGCCGCGGGATCTCTTTCATTACCATTTGTTTAGCTTTTGCTTTTGTTGCTTCCTTAATCAAATGAATTCTATGCTCCATTTTCGCCAAAGCATACTCAATTTCTCTTTGTTTTTTCAACATCATTTCTTGTTGTTTTTCCAACAAATTGAGTGCGTATGCTGGATTTCTTTCATCAATATATTTCTTAATTTCCTTTAATGGAATATTTAATTGGCGTAAAAACTTAATCGTATCTAATAGTGAAAATTGATCGATTGTGTAATAGCGATAATTTGTTTGTGGGTCCACAATGGACGGATGAAAAATTCCTTTTTCATCATAATAACGTAAAGTAGATTCCGCTATATTATGCATTTTTGCCATTTCTCCAATTGTAAAGCGTTTGTTTAATAACATCTTTTATTCCCTTCCATTTCTATTTATTTCATTATATGTTCATTCTATCTTCAAAACAAAAAAGAATTCCCTTAAGAGAATTCTTTTTATACATTATTACACCTCTATAATTATAGGAAGAATCATCGGTTTTCTTTTCGTACTCGTATATATATACTTCCCTAAAGCTTCTCTTACTTCTCTTTTCAAAATACCCCAGCTATTCACTTTCTCTTTCTTTATATTATTAATCGTAATAACAGCTAATTTATTTAATTCCTTCAAAAATTCTTCTGAATCACGAACATAGACGAATCCACGAGAAATAATATCAGGACCTGAAATTATTTCTCCATCCACTTTATTAAAAGTAATAACTATAACGAGCATTCCATCTTCTGAAAGTTGTTTTCGATCACGTAATAATGCATTTCCAACATCACCAATTCCTAATCCATCTACATATATATTTCCTGCTTGTATTTTTCTCGATTGAATTGCCACTTGATTACTTATATCTACAACATCTCCATTACGAACGATAAAGATATTTTCTTTTTCGACACCAATTGATTCCGCTAGCAAGCTATGGTGATGTAGCATTCTAAACTCTCCATGAATGGGGATAAAATATTTTGGCTTCATTAATGTGAGCATTAACTTTAATTCTTCTTGATATGCATGGCCAGATACATGGACTCCAGTAGAACTGCCTGATCCGTAAATCACTCTTGCCCCTAATGCAAATAAGTTATCGATAATTCGCGAAACATTACGTTCATTTCCTGGAATAGGAGTCGCAGCTATAATAACTGTATCTTCTGGTAAAACATCTACTTGCCTATAGTTTCCACTAGCTAAACGCGCTAAAGCTGCCATTGGTTCTCCTTGACTTCCTGTACAAAGTATTGCGACCTGCTTTGGATCTAAATTATTTACCTCATTTGCTTCAATTAGCATACCATCTGGAATATTTAGATACCCTTTCTCTAGAGCAACTTCTACTACATTTACCATACTTCTGCCGAGCAAAGCCAGTTTTCGATTTGTTTTTATACAAGCTTCAACTATTTGCTGAACACGATTCACATTAGAAGCAAAAGTAGAAATAATCACTTTCCTATTTGCTTTCATAAATATTTCCTCTATCCGTTCCCCTACCGACCTTTCTGATGGGGTAAATCCAGGTCGTTCTGCATTTGTACTTTCAGATAGTAAAGCTAATACACCTTCACTACCTATTTTAGCCATTTTATGAATATCAGGATGTTGATTATTAACTGGTGTTAAATCAAATTTAAAATCACCTGTATGTACTATAGTACCTTCTGGTGTATGAAAAACAATACCGAGGCAATCTGGAATACTATGATTCGTTTTAAAGAAAGTTGTCTTAATAGCACCGAAATCAATTTCTGATTCTGAATGAATAACGATTAATTCTGTATCATCTTGAAGGTTATGTTCCTTTAATTTAATTTCAATTAAACCTAACGTTAACTTCGTAGCATAGATTGGTACGTTTAGTTGTTTTAAAAAATATGGTATTCCGCCAATATGGTCTTCATGTCCATGCGTCACGACTAATCCGCGAATTTTTTCTTTATTTTCTTGTAAGTAGGTGACATCTGGAATGATTAAATCAATTCCTAATAAACTTTCATCTGGAAATTTTGATCCACAGTCAATAACGACAATATCATTTTCAAATTGAATAACATACATATTTTTCCCTATTTCATTTACTCCACCTAAAGCAACGATAGACAAGTTGTTTTTTAATGACTTCAAATGATAAGTCCTCCCTTTCACATTTATAATTCGTGAAATAGCATTTAGGCTTTATTATTTGTAATGAAAAAGGACTTCATACTATTTCATACATATATAAATTCACACGCTACTCTTATATGTATATCCCCAATTACACAGTCTCTCTCTAAAAAAGCCCCCATTTTTTCATTGATTTTTTGTAAAATCTATTATATATTAATTACAGGTTCAAATTACGAGTTCAAAAGAACTCGTAATCAGACCTTTTGTTTAATGGGTTTTACATATTTTCATTAGGCAAATTCCGAGAAATCGTATGATAAAAATAAAAATGATAAGGAGAGGATCCGATGGAATTCGAATTTTTCTTTCAAATTGCACTTATTTTATTAAGTACAAAGCTTGCTGGTGATCTTAGTGTTAGATTAGGTCAACCTTCTGTACTAGGTAAATTAATTGTCGGTATCGTTATCGGTCCAGCTGTATTAGGTTGGATTGAAAATTCAGAGCTTCTAACACAATTAAGTAATGTCGGTGTTATTCTTTTAATGTTTATGGCAGGACTTGAAACAGACTTAGAAGAATTAAACGCAAATCGTAATTCTTCTTTAGCTGTTGCACTTGGAGGTATCATTCTTCCATTCGTAGGTGGTTACGTTTCTGGTCTTGTTATGGGAATGGAACAAGGGAATGCTGTATTTTTAGGATTACTTCTATGTGCGACAAGTGTTAGTATTTCCGTACAAACACTTCGCGATTTAGGAAAGATGAAAACACGTGAAAGTACAACTATGCTGGGCGCAGCTGTATTTGATGACATTCTTGTCGTTATTTTATTAGCATTTGCAATGAGCTTCTTAGGTACAGATGATGTTAACTTAACAATGATTATCTTGAAGAAAGTTGTATTCTTCGCTTCTATTATTTTAATCGGCTGGAAAGGTGTTCCTGCGATTATGCGCTGGTTATCACCACTACGCGTATCTGAGTCTATCGTGAGCGCGGCTCTTATCATCTGTTTCTCATTCGCATATTTCGGCGAATTATTAGGAATTGCTGGTATTATCGGTGCTTTCGCAGCTGGTATCGCTATTTCTCAAACGAATTACAAACATGAAGTAGAAAAAAAAGTAGAACCAATCGCTTACGCTATGTTCGTTCCAGTATTCTTCGTAAGTATCGGTATGAATATTACATTTGACGGTATTGGCGATCAAATTTGGTTCATCCTAGCATTAACAGTAATCGCTGTATTAACGAAACTAATCGGTTGTGGCTTAGGTGCACGAATGACTGGATTTGACGCTAAGTCTTCTGCAATTATCGGTTCTGGAATGGTTTCTCGTGGTGAAGTTGCACTTATCATCGCAGGAACAGGACTTTCTTCAGGTCTACTAGCACAAGATTACTTTACAGCTATCGTTATTGTCGTTATCTTAACTACAATGATTACACCACCAATGTTAAAATACACTTTTGGTGCAAAAGATAAAGCAATGAAAGCAAGTAAATAAGTTTCATATAAAAAAAGAGATTACTATCTTATAAGATAGTAATCTCTTTTTTGTTTTGTCTTTAAACGATCTTGTTCTTTTTTAACCAGTTTTCAAAAATAGTTCGTGCTGGTTCATCATCCATATCATTACTAAATGCGTTCCATCGCTGTCTTCAACGTTCCAACAACAAAGGCAATTTCTTCACTTGAAATAACAAGTGGTGGCGCTAATGTTAAGACGTTATTATATCCTGCTGTTGTCATACCGTTTCGGCCTATTATTAACCCTTTTTCTTTACAAGCATTTACAACACTTGCAATTTTGTCGTTATCAATTGGCTCTTTCGTCTCTTTATCGTTTACTAGTTCAATTCCAACTAGTAGACCTTTTCCTCTAATATTCCCAACAAGTGGATGCTCTCCGATTTCTTCTTTTAATTGCTCTAATAAAAGCGAGCCCATTTGTGCAGATCGCTCAATTAAATTTTCATTTTCCATAATTTCTAAGTTTTTAAGTGCTAGTGCACAAGCTGCAGGATTTCCACCAAATGTATTAATATGACGGAAGAATTCATATTCTCCCTTTCCTTTAAATGCTTCATATATTTCTTTTTTCACAGCTGTTGCTGATAATGGTAAATATGCACTCGTAATGCCTTTTGCCATTGTAATAATATCAGGCTTCACATCATAATTCATAAATCCAAATGCCTTTCCTGTACGTCCAAAACCGCAAATCACTTCATCGCTAATAAGCAGGGCACCGTGTTTTTGACACGTTTCATGAACAGCTTTCATATAGTCTTGTGGCGGCATTAAAATGCCTCCGCCTGTAATAATTGGTTCCATAATAAAAGCTGCAATCGTTTCACTTAGTTCCCATGTCATGACCCGATCTACTTCTTTTACACATTCTACATCATAAATGTTCTCTCTTTCTATTCCAGGCATACGATAACAATCTGGCGGCGTTACATGTAAAAATCCTGAAGCAAATGGCTCATATTGATATCTACGCTGTGCTTGTCCCGTCGCTGCCATCGTTGCCATTGTATTCCCATGATAGCCGCGGTAACGTGACATAAATTTATAACGATGTGGTTCACCTTTTTGCGCATAGTATTGTCTTGCTATTTTAAAAGCTGTTTCGTTCGCCTCCGAACCACTATTAGAGAAGAAAATAACATACTCTCCTCCAAGCCATTCATTTAATTTTTCTGCAAGCTTTATAGCCGGTTCATGTGATTGTGACATCGGAAAGTATGATAATGTTTGTAATTGCTTATAAGCTGCCTCTGCAAGCTCTTTTCTGCCATATCCACTATTCACACACCAAAGACCACTCATACCATCTAAATATCTTTTTCCTTGTATATCTTCAACCCAGCACCCTTCTGCTTTTGCCCCTACCATTGTACTATTTGGACTAAAGGGACGCATTCCGTGCCAAACATATTGCTCATCTTTTGCTAATAATTCATCAGTCTGTTTCGTTTTCATCATTTCTTCCACCTTCCATAACAACTTATTTTTCACAAAAGCTGCGCTGGTACCATGATGATTTAAATTTCTCCCTGCTTATTTTCATTCCACAAAATTAAGACAAATCCTACTTACAAAGCAGTATTATTTACAAGAAAATGACAAAAGAAAAAGGAGCTTTTCTTATCTATCGAAAAGCTCCTCTTTTTTAATGCGAAGACGCGTCACTAATACCATGCCCAGTATTAGATTTCACGAGAATTTCATCAAATTTCGCTGCATCTTCTTTCTTACTAGATAAAACAGTTCCTAAATACGCTGCAAGAAATCCGAGCGGAATCGAAATAATTCCAGGTGTCGTATATGGGAATATCGCTTCCCCAACAAATATAGCTTTTCCAGCTACAGGGTTCCATACATTTGGGCTTAACGCTACAAGAACAATAGCTGATACAAGACCAACAATCATACCAGAGATGGCACCTGTTGTATTGAAGCGCTTCCAATATATTGTGAATAATATAACTGGCAAGTTTGCACTCGCTGCAACTGCAAACGCTAACGAAACTAAAAATGCTACGTTCAACGTTTGAGCAAATAACGCTAGTATAATAGATAATACAGCTACTCCAATAGACGCATAACGAGCCATGGATACTTGCTCTTTTTCCGTTGATTTCCCCTTGCGGATAATTTCATTATAAAAATCATGCGCAAATGCTGATGCTGCTGTTAATACAAGGCCTGCCACTACAGCTAAAATTGTTGCAAAGGCAATTGCTGATACGAAAGCAAATAAGAAATCTCCGCCCAATGCTTTAGCTAATAAAGGTGCTGCCATATTACCAGCAGGGTTTGCTTTCATAATTGCTTCATTCCCTACGAATGCCGCCGCACCAAATCCTAAGAAAATTGTCATAATATAAAATGCGCCAATTAGCCAAGTAGCATATACTACAGATTGACGTGCTGTTTTTGCATCACGTACTGTAAAAAAGCGAACAAGAATATGTGGTAATCCTGCAGTACCAAGGACTAGTCCTAAATTTAAAGATAGCGTATCAAGACCATCCTTATACTTTACTCCTGGATTTAAAAACGAATCTTTTAAAGGTGTAGCAGTTTTCATTTGAGCGAACATCTCCGTCACACTAAAATTAAACTTTGCGAAAACGATAACAGAAATAATAAATGTACCAGCCATAAGTAATACAGCTTTAACAATTTGTACCCAGCTTGTCGCAGTCATTCCCCCAAAAATAACGTACACTGTCATTAATGTACCAACGATTAAAACTGATGTCGTATATTCAATCCCTAATAATAATTTAATAAGTGCACCCGCACCAACTAATTGTGCAATCATATAAAAAATCGAAATCGTCATCGTATTAAGCGCTGCAACTCCGCGAATTTTTTTCGCATCAAAACGCGCCGCAATCATATCTGCTAGCGTGTACTTCCCTAAATTTCTAAGTGGCTCTGCAACTAAGTATAATACAACTAAGTAAGCAACTAAGAAACCGATACTATAAAAGAATCCATCAAAACCAGTTAACGCGATCGCTCCGGCTATACCAAGAAAGGATGCAGCAGACATGTAATCTCCCGCAATGGCCAGACCATTTTGCCAACCAGTTAATCCCCCTCCAGCCGTATAAAACTCACTCGCATTTTTCGTTTTCTTCGATGCAAAATAAGTTATGACGAGTGTACCAAGTACGATGATTAAAAATAGTGCAAAAGCGGTTGTATTCAAAGTCAGCCCCTCCCCTTTTGCATATCTTGCAGAATTTTTCGGGAGATTTCATCAAAGGATTCTGCTTTTTTGCTATAAATCATACATAAAGCCCACGTCATGATAAATTGTGCAAAAGCAAATATCCACGCCCACGTAACATCACCAAATGCTGGTGTATTGAGTACCTTTGAATACGATGTTAAAATAGGTAACGCAATAAAAAAACTTAAAAAGAAAATACTCATCGGAACGATAAACTTCTTTTTCGTATTTAATAACAACTGAAATTCTTCTGACTGAACAACTTCTGTATAATTCACCTCTTTTTGCAACTTACGTGCTGACGTATCATCTCGTTTCATTCTCTAATCCCCTCTCTTACTAGAAATACAATTCCCCCTTGTATACCTAAAGACTAAATTTTATAAATATTCAGAAACTTATTTTCATTTTAGACAATCCATACATTCCTGCAAAGATTTTTCGATAGACATTTTTCGGCATTTTTCGGCATTTTTCCCTAAGTTTTTAATATACTTTTTTAACATAAAATTTACGTGCCAGTGAAACTTTTATACTCATTAAAACAAAATAAAAAAGTAGTGCTTATCGCACCACTTCTGTTTTTTTCTCTTTTTCTAAATTACGAGCTGTTTCGCTTAATTCAACGTCTTTTCCATCTTTAAGCGTTCCAAATATGAAATCGAATACTGGATTTGAAACACCAAACCAAAACTTTTCATTTTTATAATGGTGTAATATATGCTGTTTTTTTAGCCACCTACCAAACTTAGTGACGGGACGAATTGGCTTATGTGCAATATAATGTTTCCATTCATAAACGAGAAGCATAATAATCATTCCGATTCCGAATGAAAGTGTAATGGTAACACTTTTTGTTATCACGTATGATATAAATAAATATATAGTAAAACTCGGTATACTAAACCATACAGGCAAAAATAAAAGTTTTAAATCATCTGGATATACGTGATGGTCATAATGCAACCTTCTTAACATTTTTAATAAAAATACGTTTTTAGGTGGCTTTAAGTGAAATAAAAATCGATGTGTCATATATTCGTTTAGCGTATAAAAAATAATCCCAAATAAACAAGCTAACAAACCGATCCATGTGAAAAATTGCATTTTTAAAATAATAATAAAAACAAATAAAATACTATACATAATAACGATATCATGTTGTAAAAAGAACTCTTTCCCCACCCTCTTCATCTTCCTTCCCCCTTTTCAAAAAAAACAGTCGCAACAATATCGTTACGACTATTTCTTTTCTATATCTTATTCTATACGTTTTACAAATTTGCCTGTTGCTCTATTGTCGAGAAAAAATTGTTCGGTCCAAATATATTTTGCTTTGGAATAATATGTTCCACCGCAAACACTGTTACTTCTCCTCTTTGTACCTCTCCAATGATAAGTCCAAATATTTCATGATTTACAGCAAACGTTGGTTGCTTTGTTTGTAGTAATCTTGCTGCATTATGAAATACTGCTTCATATAGTGGATTTCTATCAATAATTTCTTTTCTGATTTTTGGTGCTAACGTAATAATGATTTCTTTTCCGTCAATAGTGGTTCGATACATAAAAATCTCCCCTTCAATCTTATGTGAACAACTGTAAAGCTTTGTATGCAAAATGGATAGAATATCCTACTAAAATAATACCTGCTCCGGCTGTTATATAGCCAAGTGCTTTTTGCTTTAATAAAGTTCTGCCAAAATGGACAGAAAAAGCAATATTTAAATTCCATAAAATAATGCCAACAATAATACAAAGACTGTACAAAAAGGCTTCTTGTTTCGTTACCTTCGTAAGCAATGAGCTAAGTGTACTTCCGTATATACCAAACCAAAAAACAAGATTTAGAGGATTGGATATCGCAATTAAAAAACCTGCCATAAAGGATTGTTTAAGACCACCTACCTCTTCCTTTTTATATTCCATATTCGTGTGAGAAATTCCTTGTTTTACACTTTGAAATCCTAAATAAAATAATAAGAAAAACCCTGTGCAATACATAAAAGCTTGTACATATGTATACATAAACAGAGAAGATAAACCGAAATAAATGAGAAGCATAAACAAAATATCTGCAGTCATTCCACCAATTCCAACAACCCACGCATGCCAAAAACCTCGTTCAATTCCTCGTTTTAACATTTCAATATTAATCGGACCTACTGGCGCAGCTAATGAAATACCTAATACAATTTGTTGTATAATTGCTCCAAACATCACTCTATCCTTTCTACTTCCTTTACTATTAAGTAATGATGTAATGATTAAAAATAGACTAGCTTTCATCAAAATATTTACTACTAAAATACCCTTTTTTATCCAAAATATGCAAAAGAGCCATCTAGATGATGACTCTTACTTTTCTATCTTATGAAGAAAAGGACATTTTCCTTTTAACGGTTCTACATCGTCTCCTATAAAGTATTGTTTCCATTCACGATGATCCGGATCACCATAATGACTAATGTTAGGATGTTTCGGCAGCTGATCCCACTTTTCAACTCGCTCGCGGACCGTTTGTCTAGAATATGCTCCTTTAGGACGATCCCCTTCTAATCCATCAAATATAGTACGTGGCTGAAATCCAATAACGAGAGAATTTCCTAAATGCCTAGTTTTTCTTTGTTTATAAGCTGGTGCATTTCCAAATGCAAATATCGGTTCCCCGCCAAATGAAAATTCCCATAAGTAATGGTCTGGGTCTTCAGGAATTTGCTTTGGCCATGTTTCCTTATCGTTTTCATGTAAATATTGTAGTACTTTCCAAAAGTAATCACGGTAATATTCCAGTGATTGCTCCTCACATTCCGGTTCTACAAAAAGAAAAAATCCTCTTCTTACAATTGGACGCTCTTTCATTAACTCTAAAAAAGATAACATTGTATGTGGCAAATGACTCCAATCATTATGAGAGAGAAATGAATAACGAAGTTCATTCTTTTTTAAAGCTGTTAAGCCGAAATAACACGGAAAAGTTGGTTCTAGCACAACACTCGAAAAATTTTGAAATTCCTTTGCAACCCAATTCGGTATGTCGTTTCTCGTTCTCATTCCTTCATTATCTAATAAATAAGACTCATTCATTCTTTCACCTCATTATGTATAGCGTTCAATTAAGACTATTACATACTCGGCCTGTCCTATACCTATTAAAAAATTTGGCTAAAAAATTATTTAAAAATACAAAAAAATAAAATCGCTTACTTGACTAAATTCTCCCAATTCGTGTATATTTAAATTAATCATTTAGCAGAATATTCAAGATTATAGCATTTTTAGTTTATATTATCTTTTCAAATGAATTTCACTAAATGAAAAAACGTAAATGTTTTCTAGGAGGAATTGTAACATGCAAGGAAAAGTAAAATGGTTTAACAACGAAAAAGGTTTTGGATTTATCGAAATTGAAGGCGCTGACGATGTATTCGTACATTTCTCTGCTATTCAAGGCGAAGGCTACAAAGCTTTAGAAGAAGGTCAAGAAGTATCTTTCGATATCACTGAAGGAAACCGTGGACCTCAAGCTGCTAACGTAGTAAAACTTTAATCCAACATATGACAGGAGGTTACCTTACTTGGTAACCTCCTTTGTTATTCCTTTGTATATTTCCGTTTTCCAGAGCAAAAACTATGTGAAATGCGCACTATACAAAGGAGGAATTATTAATGGGATCAGAAGTAAATGATTTTGAAGAAGTGAAATTCCGTGTAGAAACAGCACAAAAAATGGTAGGATCAGCGACAATTTCAATGGATCCAGATACATTAGAGCATGCGACTACTGCTGTAGAAGCCGCTCGCTCTCAGCTTGAGATTATGAAATCTGTGGCAACAGATTTAGATGAGCCGTTTTTAATAAATGAGGAAAAGAAATTAAGCGAGTGCGAGCATCAATTAAATGAAGCGAAGCACTAAAAAACATCCAGAGAGTTTTCTCTGGATGTTTTTTCATGACAACTGTTCCCCATACTTTTTCAATGTTTCTCCAACTGTACATTGTCTTATACAAAAGGAATGAGCATAATACTTACTATTTGTTTTTCGATTATGTTCTCGCAAAAAACATCCTTCACAATACGTTTCTAATAAGTCATTTACCTCTGTAATGAGTTGCTTTTTATCCACCTTTGCACCTCTCTATTCGGTTATTTCTTTATGACTATCAATCACTGTTCCTTCTAATGCTTGCGTAGCTAATTGATGTGCTTCTTTATTTTGTTTTCTTGATATAGGCTCACATACAAGTTTTAATTTCATTTGCTTCGCCTTTTGCTCAATTTGGTCTAAATAATGATTTAAATGTTCATCATAACAAGGCCATTCTCCAGCCAATTGCTGCAGTACAACTTGAGAATCTCCGCGAAGCGTGACCGCTTCATACTTAATTCCTAATTCCTCGAGTATATTCATGCTATATAGTAATGATGCATATTCCGCTTCATTATTATCATATATGCCTTCTATATATGCATTACGGCGAATTCGGTATTGTTTATTCCCTTTTTTATAGTATACACATATACCTACTCCAGCTTCTTTCGTCTGAACATCATACCCCCCATCAAAATAAACGAGTATTTCTTGGGGTTCTTCCTCCACTTGTTTGCTCAGCTTCTTCATTTCCTTTAATGACCATTCTGCAGCCATTTCATCGTAAAATAATAATGCTTTCACTCTTCCTGTTTTCTCGAAATCCTCCGCAAATTGAAGTGCTTCTTCTATGTTCATATAATCTGTCGTTAATTCCGTCTGCAAACCGCGTTTTGTTTTATACAACCAATGAATTTTATATTTCATACTAGATTCCCCTTATGTAAGACTTCTTATATGTATCCAGCTAATGAAAGCCTCACTTTATTTTATTATATTTTATCAAGAGCTAAAGAATTATATTCAATATTATCACATGCAAAAAGAGCTATCCCTATAGGAATAGCTCTTTCATCTATTACATAAATCTTTCAAATTGTACTCGTTTATTAATCCAGTACATTACAGGCATACCAATTGCCATGACAACAAATTCACCGATTGCACATGTTAACCAAGTCAACATAAATGGTAAATCAAATGCAAGATGAAGTTCAATTGCAATCATAAACATTGTAATTGTGAAAATAACTGTATTAAAAATCATACGAGCCCAAACACCTTTAATAAATCGCATAGAAATAATTGTTGCAACTAATGCAAGAATAGATTGCCCTACTCCAAATACTAAATCGTAAGCGATCATAGGTGAGAAAAAGAGATTCGTTAAAAATACACCTAATACAATTCCGTAAATTGCTTTCTTATTAAATACAACGAGATGATTAAACATCTCTGAAATACGAAACTGTACATTCGTAAAGCCAAATGGCTGAATAAGCATAGAAACAGCAATATATAATGCCGCTAAAATACCATTACCGACTAAAGTTCTAATATTCATGACAAAATCTCCTTAGTTTTTTTACGTGGGATGGTTTCGAACCACGTTATTCGTTTTTTAAGCAACAAGATTATATTTTACGCGGTAGCCCCCCTTTCGTCAATAGATTCCTACCATGAACTACCCTTTTTCTTTTAGACAACGTATAATGAAATATATGAAAGATTTAGGAGGTTTTACTTCATGACTGCAACAATTCAAAATGAAAAAGTGGTCGTTACCATCTCTGACAAAGGTGCAGAATTACAAAGCGTTCGCTTAAAAGAAGACAATACAGAATACTTATGGCAAGGTGATGCTACTTATTGGGGACGCCGTGCACCAATTTTATTCCCTATCGTCGGCCGATTAGTAGATAATACATACTACGTAGACGGTAAAGCTTATTCTTTAACACAACACGGCTTTGCTCGGGATCTTACATTCTCTGTAAAAGAACAAAGTGAAACGAAAATCACTTATATCGTTACTAGTAATGAAGAAACATTAAAAAAATACCCATACGAATTCGAATTACTCGTTTCTTATGAGCTAGACGGACAAATCGTTCATGTAACATACGAAGTGAATAACCCTTCTTCAAAAGAGATGTTCTTCTCAATCGGCGCACATCCTGGTTTCAATTTCCCGTTATTAGAGGGCGAATCATTTACAGATTACCATCTATCTTTTAATGGTTCAGAACGTTTAGAAACGAGCATATTAGAAGGGCCTTACCTTTCAAATACGAAGCAACTAATTGCTGAAAGTACGAATGAATTGCCACTTACATACGACCTATTTAAAAACGATGCACTTATTTTTGAAAATATGAATACGGATGAAATCTCCATCCGTTCTCATAAACATAATAAATTCGTAAAAGTAGAATTTGACGGATTCCCATTTGTCGGCGTATGGACACCAGGCGAGAATGCTCCTTTCTTATGTATCGAACCTTGGTATGGAATTGCTGATGAAGTAAATCCAGCAAAAGATTTCAAGGAAAAAAAAGGAATTCAATCTTTACAAGCGAATGAAACATTTACATGTCGTTATAGTATTACAATCGGCTAAGTTACTCTATCCCCTACTTCAAAGAAACATATGAGTAGGGGATCATCTTATCATTTGGAGGTTTCTCATTTTGATTGAAGTATATATTGATGGTGCATCAAAAGGAAATCCTGGTCCTTCTGGTGCAGGCGTATTTATTAAAGGGGTTCAACCCGCTGTACAATTATCATTACCCCTTGGGACAATGTCCAATCATGAAGCGGAATATCACGCTTTACTTGCGGCATTAAAATATTGCATGGAGCATAATTATAACATTGTCTCTTTTCGTACAGATTCACAACTTGTCGAGCGAGCTGTCGAAAAAGAATACGCAAAAAATAAAATGTTTGCACCACTATTAGAGGAAGCACTGCAGTACATAAAAAGTTTCGATCTCTTTTTTATTAAGTGGATTCCAAGTAGTCAAAATAAAGTTGCTGATGAATTAGCTAGAAAAGCTATCTTACAAAATTAACGGGGGTATGAGTGTGAAAAAAGATTGGATTGCTCCTCTTGCTTTATTATTTGTGTCTTTTATTTGGGGAGCTACATTTGTCGTCGTTCAAAATGCTATGTCTTTCGTCGGTCCATTTACATTTAATGGTATACGATTTTTATTCGCTGGAATCATTTTATTATTCGTTCAAATGATTTTCTCAAAAAAAACTTCCAAACAAGATATAAAACAGAGTAGCCTCGCTGGATTAACCGTTGGGTTCTTTTTATGCGTTGGCTATGTATTACAAACATTCGGCTTACTGTATACAACTTCTTCAAAAGCAGGTTTCTTAACAGGGCTTAGTATCGTTATGGTACCAATCTTGTCTTTTATCTTTTTAAAACAAAAAGCTACTATTTTTATCGTAATTGGCATTGCTGTAGCAACAGCGGGTTTATATTTATTAACAGCAGGTGATTCTTTTCAATTAAACATTGGAGATGTACTCGTTCTCGGTTGTGCAGTTGCTTTCGCTGCTCATATTCTCGTTAACGGCTTCTTCTCTAAGAAAATATCACCTTTATTGTTAAGCACATCGCAAGTATTAGCTGTCGGTATGTTTTCTTCTATTTGCGCCTTTTTGTTTGAAGATTGGGAAAAATTATTTTCAGTAGCACTATGGACGAATTCTTCCTTTTTATTTGCTCTATTTCTAACTTCCCTGTTCGCGACATCCATTGCTTTTTTCATTCAAACATCAGCACAAAAACATACGTCTCCAACGAGAGTAGCAATTATTTTCGCAATGGAGCCCGTTTTCGCTGCCTTAACAGGCGTTCTCGTTGCAAACGAACAACTTTCTATTTCCGCTATTATCGGATGCCTCTGTATTTTCCTAGGCATGGTTTTTGTTGAATTACCTTCTAAAACAAAAAAAGAAGCGCAGGCTGCGTGAAGTTACGCTTGTAACTTCCGCATAAAAGCCTTAGCGCTTTTTTTATCTGTAATCTCTTCTTCTTTCAATCGTTCTAATAACGCAACAAAATAACTGCCATCAAACTGCAATTGATGCTTAATTGTCGCTTCTATTGCTGCGTTTACAATGCCATCAGATGCACCCGTATATCCTTGTCCGAACATAATAAATCCTTGTGCTTCCTCTGATAATTTAAATCCTTTCGTATGTAAGAATGAAAGATAATCTTCTACTGTTTGCATGTTATTCCCACCTACTCAAAAATTCTCCACTTCCTATCATACATGTTTTTATACGCTATGAGAATGAAATTTCTTTGACAACTTTGTAAATCAATCGTCTACTTCGCTTATAAATGGAGGATTTCTTTACAATATGAAGGAATATGTACAGTGGAACTTATTCCATATTAAAGGGGAGACATGATGAAACAAGCACTATTAATTATCGATGCGCAGCAAGAATTAATGGATGGAAATGAACAAGAAAGTGAAGTTTTTCGTAAAAGCGAATTATTATCTACACTCAATACAGCCGTGCAGAAAGCAATCGATTCAAATGCCCTTATTGTTTTCGTAAGAGATATCGATGTTGCTTCTGGTAGCGGCGTAGGCTTTGAAGTACATAATGAAATTCAAGTACCTCAGTCTGCAATCCTTATTAATAAAGCAGCCACAAACGCATTCTATGGCACTTCTTTACTTGAACTTTTAAAAGAAGAAAAGATTAACCATATTGTTATCGGTGGATGTAAAACAGAGCATTGTATTGATACTGCTGTGAGGACTGCAACTGTACAAGGCTTTGATGTTACATTAATTAAAAACGGGCATTCCACAACTGATTCTGACGTATTGTCTGCAGAACAAATTATTGGTCACCACAATAAAACTTTACATGGGCATTATAACGTTGATCATTTTTCTATGGTGAGGGATATCGAGGAAGACCTCTTTCAGCCGACTCATGATCAATATCGTGATTAAATGAACTAAAAAAGAATCCTTACGTGAAAAGGATTCTTTTTTAGCCAAAAATTTGCGCTGCAATACTGTATAGTTCTCCATTTCTTTTCAATAATTGATCACTATTTTTCAACATAATGGGTGGTATATTCGCCCTTTTAAAACCAGCAATCTCTAACTCTTTCAGAAAATCGTCCTTTCCTTCTGTTACATCTATTCTTAATCTCCCATTATGTCCCCTTGCTAAAGCATGTACAATTCTCATTGCCATCGCATCATTTTTAGCAACAACCTGCCCTATTATTTTATTTTCTGGTGTTTGTATGCTTAAACCGTAACCTAATACATTTTGTTCCTTATCCTTTACAACGACACATTGTTCACTTTGCATAATTCTTTTCTTTAAAAACTCTTTTCTATTTGTTCCAAACGCATATTCATCTAATTTTATTATTTCTTCTAAATCACACTCCTCATAATTCATCATATAATCTTCATTTCTCATACAATAATTATTCACATTGTACGAGTTACATATGTATTTAGAAACATAACTTACTGCTCTAAATCCCAATTTTTCATATAAAGGCTTTCCCTCGTCCGTAGCAATAAGCATAATAGGAGTTTGAGCCGATACGCTCTTCATGCATGCACTCGTTATCGCCTTTCCAATCCCTCTCCCCTTATAATCTGGATGTACAATTACCATTCCTATTGACGCTAACGCCTCTCCGTATAATATAATTGCAGCACTTGCAATCAGTTCTTTTCTTTCATTCCATACGCCATATACAATACCTGAGTGAAAAACCGTTTCAATTTCTTCTCTGTTATAATCCCAACCAATATAAGAAGATAATGCTACAATATCGCCAATTTGTTCTTCCCTAAGACGCTCTACTCTAATTTCCAATTTAACCATACTCTATCCCCTTATCTAGACATTTCATTTATTCTTCCCGAATCACCTTGTACATGTTTCCCTTTATCTGTTCCTATTTTGACCACGAATATGAGGTGACAACATTCCTATAAGAATTAAATACAATAGCAATAAAAAACATACTGATGCAACATTAACCATATAAAAAATAGTTCTATCGTTATTTTTAATATTCCTGCTAGTAGTAGTACTAGTCTTTATGTAGAATCTATTTTCCGATTGAAAACCATCTATCTTATGATTAAAATATTACAGCTTCAAATCTCGCTACAGATCCATCAATCACAGTAACCGTTACGAGTAACGAAAACATCGTCACCTTTGTTCCAGAAAATCCAGATCAAACACTTCCAAATTTTAATTACTTCTTTGACGGTGAACGCTTCATACGGATTACTCCTCGAAATGTACGAAATTACCTTTGGACTTGGATTTGGCGGGATTAAATGAAATAAAAAGAGATTGTAGTTTGGTTGAAACCAAATTACAATCTCTTTTTGTTTCATTCTCTTTATCGTACTACTTAATAACTCGTCCAAGCATTTATAACCGAGCATCATCTCAAGTTAATTTAGTCGTAATAAGTTGGCCAGCCTCATTAATCGTTACTTTCCATTTCGCTCCACTAGCAGTCTTCATGACGATACCTTTACTTGCTTCTATTTCAATATCTCCAAACATTCTTCCGCCTGTTGTCGCTAACCAAGCATTTCCATTCTCCATAGAAGACCTCGCAAACATACGATTAATTCGAAAACGTTTATGGTCTTGAACGTAACCACTGAGTGTAATTCTTACTTTATATAGTTGACTCGCCTTCATATTCGATATAATTGTATCGCCTACATTTAATGGAACATCCGATGCAACAACCCAATTTCCAGTTGCACTTAATGCATACTCAATTTTAATTTTCTTCGGGCTCTCTCCCCACCCAAAATACATGCCAAAACAATTCAGCATTTGGATTGGATTTTTCGTAAAATCTAGTTCAATCACAACTGGATTACTATCTGGAACATCGATATAGTTTACACTTTGTTCATCTATTAAATTAAAACAATTTGCAAGATTCCCACCGTAAGGTAATTTCCCACTTGCTTGCTTAACAGTATACTTCTGCTGAGCATTTACTAATATATCATCTTGGTTCCCTATTAAATGTGGTTTATTTAACGTAATTGGCAACTGAACCCGAAGAGATTCTTCATAGGTAGACTTACAAACATTGTATTGTCCTTTATCGACAATCGTTGTGGAAAGTAAATTCGAAAAAAGATAGTTACGATGCGAATTAGAAGAAAATTCAATGACAATCGGTTCGCTACTCATCCGGTACGTATCCCAAATCATACAATCAAATGTATTATAGGCACCCGTACAACGAATTACTTTTTTCGTTTGCTGTCTACATTGTACTTGAATATCATGAAATGTATTGCCTGAACTTTCATTTGGCAAATCACTATTTCCATCTACTTCAATCCCATACTGACATCCATCAATAAATATAGATTGAAATACATTTGCGTTAATCCAGCAAGGTGTATTTATATCATCTATAAATTCTGTCTTTAAATGTATTGCAGTTTGAAAGTTTTTAATTTGAATAAAGTTAACTTGAAAAAAACTAATATAGTCCCATGCTTTTTGACAATAAAAGTGTATAGCCTTTCCTTTATATGACGACGTTGCATTTAATATATTTATATTTGATATAAGAGAGTAATTAGGAACTTCTATTTGTTGTGAACCAGAAACATACATAACTGCAGATTGAAACAGTGGATTTATAACTTGAACTGTACCACCTGTTATAGACGCATTTTGTTGCAGTTCAAACGCATTAAAATCTCCATCAATTTGCAACGTAACAGTAGGATCCAGCTCTAATCTTACGTTTGATTTAATAACAATCGGCTTTACAATTTTGTACGTATTTACCCCTGTAATTCTAACCGTCGAAATTCGATTCACTACACAATAATTTATAGCTTGCTGAATTGCTAATGAACTATCATTTCCCGAGTTTGGAACTGCTCCAAAACAATCAATATGAACGCTATTTTCTGGTGCACAATCTTCTTGGGAAGAAATATATTCTGACAAAATAAATTCACTCCTCATATTACCTTTTTCATATAATATGTGAGTTTTATCTTAAAAGTTTCTATAATAAAAAAACAAACGACTTCTACAGTCATTTGTTTAATTCATATAAATCTTTCGTTTCTTCTATCATTTTCGTTAACGAGAAATATCTCTCTGCTTTCTCTCGTGCTTTCAGTCTAATACCATTCACCTTTTCTTCATTCTCTTTTAAGTCCTCAAGCGCACTTACGAACATAAATTCGCAATATTCAGATATCAAAACACCTGATTCTCCATCTATTACCGCTTCATTTATTCCGCCGACATCTATTGAAATAATTGGTGTTCCTGTGGCCATCGCTTCAATTACCACCATCGGAAACACTTCACGAAAAGATAATAAAAGTAGGGCATCCATATTTCCTATAAATCTATGTGGTTCCGAAATATTCCCTAACATCTTTACATTTTGCTGCAATCCATACTTTTCTATTTCTTTCATAATAGACTCTTTCTCTGGTCCATCACCAGCAATATAAAACTTAAAATCATCTCTCTTTTTCAACACATTTGCAATTTTTACAAATAGTTGATGGTTTTTTTCTTTGGATAATCTAGCTAATATCCCTACATGATAAGTAGATTCTGCCTTTTTCTGCCGAAATAAAAACTTTTCAATATCCACACCGTTATAAATCGTCTTTATTTTTTCTGCAGCTACATGCATTGAAATTAAATTATTTTTTTCAAACTCACTTACTGTAATAATATTGTTCACATATTTATTCATGAAATAACGAAAAAGAATTGGCATTTTCTTTTCTAATATCGTTACATTATGTTTCGTATACAAAACCTTTATCTTTTTTTTCATAAACTTTTGAAGTAGAATTGAATATAAAACCATTCGTAAACTATTTGCATGAATAATTTCTATCTTTCGATCACATATTTCTCTTCCCAAGTAATAAATATTTCTCAAATGATTCCATCGACTAAGCAACATGAAATTTTCTTTTCTAGTAAGAGATTCATATAGTTCTCCATCACCTGCAGCTGTATAAAATGTAAAGTTCTCATCACGCAAATTGCTTTCCAATTTACAGAAATAACTTTCAGCTCCTCCAGTTATCAATTTGTCTGTCATCAACAATATATTCATAATTGCGTCTTCCCAACTACATTGATTTTATTTTTTCTATAGGCATGAAAAGCATACTTACTAAAATAGTAAAAAATTTGCACCGCATTTAATCGTTTTTGTTCCTTTAATAATTTCCAATACCGAAAAGCCGCTCTCACTTTATTTCTCGAAACAGAATTTTCTACAATTCTATACTTCGCTAACACTTGCTGTATTCCTTTCGCTTCATGCCCTTCATGTAATAAGTTTAGCCATAGCGCTGTATCTTCCGGCTGCACATTAGGCATTTCAATATGGGAAATTTTTTCACGATCAATCATTACTGTTAAACAACCGATAATTGTATTTCCTGCCAAATGATAATAGTCAACAGATTTTGGTACATTCACTTCTCGATTTAGTTCATTACCGTTTTCATCGATTAAACTATACGATGCATACGAAAAGGCCGCATTCATTTCTTCCATAAATAACAATTGTGTCTTCAATTTATTTGGCAACCATATATCATCGCTATCTAAAAAAGCAATATATCTTCCTCTCGCCTCTTCAATCGCTAAATTCCGAGATTTCGCAGCACCAACATTTTCTTTTAATGATATTAGCCTAATACGCGAGTCCCCTTCTATTATCTCTTTAATTTTTGTAGCAGATTGGTCAGTTGAAGCGTCATCAACGATAATCATTTCCCAATTTTCATATGATTGATTTTGTACTGATAAAATCGTCTCACCTATAAATCGTATACTATTATAAGAAGGTGTTATTACAGAAACATGAGGCGCCTTATTATGTGCTGATAGACATTTTACCATCTACCTTTCCCCTTCCTTCATATATTGAAATGTACTTCACAACTATTGCTAAAAATAAAAAGAACGCTTCGTTAATAATGAGTGACAATGACATCATCTGAAATAAAAATCCAATCATAGTTAATAAAAGATACGGTTTTTCACGAAATAGAGTATACTGCGTTAATTTAAACATTAATATGCATAAAAAAGCGCTATATAAAAGAAAACCAATTGTACCCGATTCAGACAAAATTTCTAAAAATGTATTGTGCACATATAATTTTTCATTAAATTGAAACTCATAATAATTCGAAAAATTAAACGCACCAATTCCGATATATGGATTGGATACATAATATTTAAAAGCAGCTTCCCATAATGTAAATCTTCCACTTCCATTATCATGCGAAAAATCAGAAATTCGTTTATTCAATATGTCATCCAATTGGCCACCCATTACACTATTCGATAAACTGAAGATTACTACACCAAACAATAGTAAACACATTATTATTTTTATTTTTTTTGCAAAACTAGATGTACATACATATACAAAAACGACGAGCACAAGTGCTAATATCCCTCCCCTTGAGAAAGTTAATAAACTTGTCGTCACACATAAAATCAATCCTAAAATGTTCGTTATATTATGTAGGTTTGTCATATAATACATAAAAAATATTGTATTATAAAAAATAAAAATGTTAGGATCATCTAGCAAACCAATTAACCTTGGGTATCCTCTATCAACTAATAGTCCGGCAAAAATTTCTCTTTCTTCTCCACCGTACAATCCAAAGTGCTGTAAACCGACTATATACAGTATTAGACTTACAATATTAAATATAATTCCTACATAGACAATAGATGATTCAAGTGTTGCTATTTCAACATTCCCTACTAAATTTCTCATTATAAAATAACACCCTAAAACAAGTAACACACCAAAAATCATACGAATACTAGCATGTAAATATATAGAAAGAATTCCACTGAAACAATAAATGAAATAAAATAGTAAAAATACAACTTCATGAAAATATAGCTTTTGAATATGAAAGTTTTTAACTGTTAAACAAAAATATATGACTAAAAAAATCATATATATCTTCAGCGAAAATCCAATATATATATTGTATTTACTTAACATGACAAATAATATTAAGAGCATAATCCATTTCATCGATATTTTCATATTATTTTCCATAGGCTATATCCCCTGTTTCGTAATATAATCCTTTTTACGTGTTTTTGTTATAAACGAGAGAAGAAGTTTTTTCAGCTCATAGTCATATAGGAATATACCCACTACTACGATTAACGTATTAAGAACGAGCGCAATGAAATGATATGTATGCAATATATATTGCACCCCAATAAAAGTTACGCCAAAATAAATTGTATAAGGTATGACAATTTGAAATACAATTTTCCCCTTCACTACACTTACCGCTATATACCCAACTAAGGCTACAATTTCAAATAAAACCATAGCATAAGCCGCTCCTATCACTCCACCAATACTACTAAAGCTATAAAGCATAATCCCACCTATCACTAATGCTATACATTGCACAACCGTTCTTTTATTTTGACGTCCACTCGTTGTTAAACCATCAGCTATAGCAATATTTAAACTTTGCAGTGCAATGAGAAATGATAATATTTGGAGTGGCTCTACTGCATTTTTCCATTCCTCATGAAAAAATATAGAAATAAAGTAAGGTGCTAAATGATATAAACCTAGCGTCATACATATTCCCACGATCGCCATTAATTTTATTTGAAGTAAGTTTAATTTCGTATGCTCTTCTAATTTATTCTGATTATAATGCTTAAAGAGCACTGGATAAAACGCCCCTGCAATCACCCCCGGTACTTGATATAAAGCCGCTGGCATCCGATACGCCACCGCGAAAACACCTAACATACTTAATGGCAGTGTATAGTTAAGTAAGATAGGTGCTAATTGTGGCGTACTCATTA
Organism: Bacillus sp. SSR7; assembly: GCF_055902415.1. Lineage (NCBI taxonomy): Bacteria > Bacillati > Bacillota > Bacilli > Caryophanales > Bacillaceae > Bacillus > Bacillus sp. SSR7. Next base: position 139,332 of record NZ_JBVVXV010000003.1, read on the forward strand.
TTAAAAAACCACTAATAATAAAAGGTGTTACTTGCCAAAACAACGCTTTATGAATTACAACTTTCATATTCACATTCGTCTTTCTTTTCATTACATATATACTGCATATACCACCAATCATATAACCCAATCCATATAAACGCGCAGTTATATAAACTGGTAACTCTCCGAAAATACAAAAACATGTAATGATACTGACAACTGCCGCTGATACAACTTTAATAAGTGCTATATACTTCATACGCTCCGTTAGCTGAAAGTAGGCAATCCCTATATTTTGCCAAGTTAATCCTATTAACATGAAAAACATTACGTTTATCATCATATAAATCAAATTTTTATCCGCATACATATAATGAATAGCAATATAGCCAATTATAGAAATAAAAATAAGTAGAATCATCCTTACCTTTATATACGACGATAAAATCATCTCTAAGTCTATTCCATCTTTTGCCCCTTCTCGAAGAAACGTATTCGTAAGTCCTAAATCTGTAAAAAATAACATAACAAACGTCACTGCTATAGCAACACTAAACATCCCATAATTTTGTGCATTAAAAAAATTTGCTAAAGCAATTAAACTCACAGCCTGAAGAAGATTAGCTAAAATCGTGCTATAAAATAGATGGATAATATTATTTAAAATCGATCTACCCATACCTGTTCTCCTTTGCAAGCAACCTACTTACATATATTTATCTTGCACCATTACCATTCAATACGATTAAAACAGTTTTACATAAAATATGAATGTCCATCTTAATCGTTTTCATTTCAATATACTCCATGTCCCATTTCAACTTTTCTTTTGGATCAAGATCATACCCGCCATTTATTTGTGCCCATCCTGTTAACCCTGGCTTCACAATTAAACGTTCCTTGAATTCCGGAATATAGGCATCAAATTGTTTATAAAAATACTCTCTCTCTGGCCTAGGTCCAACAAAAGACATATCGCCTTTTAAAATATTGAAAAGTTGCGGCAATTCATCAATTCTCGTTTTTCTTATAAATGATCCAACTTTAGTAATTCTTGGATCATTTTCATCTGCCCATTGCGGTCCATTTATTTCAGCATCTTTTACCATCGACCTTAATTTAAATATATTAAATTTCTTTCCATTCATCCCTAAACGTTCTTGAAAATAAATTGGAGCTCCTGCTGTTTCGAAAGCAATTATAATACAAAAAAACAACATAGTTGGCAGCGTTACTAGTAACAATATGAGTGAAAATATAATATCAAACAAGCGCTTTATACTTCGATTCAAAATACTGGTCTTTTCTTGGGCCGGAATCGTATACAACTTGGCTTGATTTGTTTCACGAATCATAGATCGTTACCCCCACATTCAAGAATATAAAACTATACCTATTAATTCACATTCTTTCTTCTTTATATTTGCTATCACTTTTTGCACAGTATGTAGGGAATCTTTTCTCCTTTTAACCGCTAAGACCACTCCATCGCATTTCCCTGCAATCATGTGCGTAGCAGGAAGCTCAAATACTTCAGAGGAATACAAGAAAATGTAATCAAAATCTTCCTTCCATTTTGCAATTACATAATCAAATTCATCTGTAGCAACTAAAGGTGTACCAGTGTGTACTGTTTTTTTTGCAGGAATACAATATAAGTATTTAGATAAGTTACTAGAGAAAGTTTCATAACTACAGGAGGGATCGCTTATTATATCATTCACTGTTTTCGTATGGTTGCTTTGTAATAGTAGATGTAGCTTAGGATCGGAAAAATTCACATCGATAAGTAACACCTTTTTTTTCATTTCTGCAAACACTAGCCCTATATTGACTATAAGCGAGGCAACAACGCCTCTATCCTTCGTTGAACTAATTGTGAACACTTGTTTCCCCGATTTTTTCAACTCGTGATACAGCGTATAAAACTGCTCTTTCATTAAAGCATTATGCGGATCAAATGGAAGCTGTTTCTTTGTCTTAAACATCGACATGTTCACCTCGATATATAGATGATTGCGTATCAACTTCTGTAGATTTCTTTTTTCTTTTCGGTTTCATATTTATGTAGCAAATAACAGGGATTGTTGTTATTTTCTCCAAATCTTGTTCCACGTATATACGCTCATCAAAATAATCTCGAAATATAGCTAAACCTACCCCAACAAAAAAACTAACAAGTAAAGAGATAGGGATAATAAGTTGAAATTTCGGAAACAACTTTTCTGCATTTTCCTGTAACTCAGGGTCAGTTAATATTTTTACTCCCTGTACATTCGTATACTGTTGAAAACTTTTTTGAGATTGTTCTGCCAGTGACTTTACGATTTCTTTTACAATTTTAGAATCCGAATCTTTTACTGTAACAGTAACAATTTGTGAATTGTCCATATTCACTACTGAAATCTTTTGAGCTAATTCATAACTTGATTGCTCTAATTTCAAAGTTTTTTTGACGGTTGAAATAATAAGTGGACTTTTTAAAATATCAACATACGAAGTTACGAGCTGCTTATTTTCCTGTGTTTTATTTGTTGAATTTTCCTTATTAAACTCATCTAGATTCCCAACGAGAATTTGTGTTGAATATTGATATGAAGGCTTTAATACGTACATAGAGATAAGAATTAGAGAAACAGTTAAACAGCACATCGTCAAAAAAATTGTTACTATCCTTCTTTTCAATAACTGTTGAAAATCCTTCATACTAATTTCTTGCTTCAATTATTTCACCGCCTTTGTCTGATTCATATTCTGCACATCATTCTTTACAGATAACCCTTTCTTCTTTCTATTCGCTTGCTTTGTTACATACTTTCCGACTCTGAATGCAAATTTTTCTACAGATATATACGAAAGCATTGCAAGTATAAATGAAAAAACGAGTGAAAAAATTAAAATGATAGGCAACGGTAATATTTCATGGAGCATGTATATAAGGGAAAATAACGATATGATATGGTATAAATAAAGACTATAAGAAATCTTCCCCAAATATAACAAGTATTTATTACGCAGCAACGACGAAAAAGTTGATACTGATAAACTTAATATGACAAATAAACATGCACTTATCGCTACTACGTAGTCTCGCAATATAAAATTATTGAGCACTTTAATTTCTCCGATAAGCCCTTCATACATATAAAGTAAAATCGCTAATAAAAACCATGCAATTTTCTCATTTTTAGTACGATTACTATAAAAAACTATTACATTATTTTTATACTTCGCAACTAGTGCCCCTAGTAAAAACAGTACTGTGTAATGCAGGGTTAATGCATAGCTTGTTAATGTTAAACTTGAGTGAAATAATAATAGAATCCCGACAGAACATATACTAAAACTAAACAATATCAATAACGAATCTCTCAACGTTTTTCGTAAACAAACCATCAAAACTAACGGGAAAATTATTGATATTCGCATTTCATGAACAAGTGACCAAATTACGCCGTTATATGCATCTGTATTATATTTCCCAACCAATAATATATGCTGCACGATTAGGCTTAAAGAACTTTCAATCGTCCATGAGCGATTAAACCATTCACTTAAATGAGAAATTCCATATTCACTCATTGTAGTTTGGCATAAAATAGCTATAAGTATTGCTACAATATATGGAATATAGATTCTGCATATACGCTTTAAAAGGAAGGACCCATAACTATCGTAGTTGTTTTGAATGGATCTATACAAAACAAATCCACTCAAAACAAAAAAGATAATAACAGATTCGTTACCACTACTAAAAATTAGACGAGCAGGTGTTTCTTTTAATAGATACATAACAAATGGTTTATTATCTTCATAACTGTAATTTTGAAATACTGAAAAAATCATTAAATGATGACCAATCATTACTACCAATGAGGAAATTCCTCGAATTGAATCCAGTTCTTCATACCTATCCATCGTTTTATATCAACTCCTAATGAAATGATAATAATCATTTCAAAGCGACACCATTATTCATATTCCTCTCCTTTCTTTTCATTCCAATTTTTCATATTAAAATGATTTATAGCGTAATTTTGAATGTATTGTAACATTTTTTGTAATATTATGAATAGAAATTCTCTTAAATTGGTATATACCAATTTCAACCTCGAAAAATGAAAAAAATTGGTAGAAAAACACTATGAAAATATCTTGTATATTTACAAAAATTAAAGAGGGAAATATAGTTATTTCAATATAAAACAAAAAAGATAGCCTTTATCGGCTATCTTTTTTTACCTTATTTAGTTGCTCGAGCCACTATATGCGACATGTCGTTTCTCAATTCGTTCCTCAATTTCTTTCATATTTTCTTTATTATTTAATAGTGATTGTTTATTTTCAATTAATAATTGTTTAAAAGATTTTCTCACTTTTTTTCTCATTTTTTATTGTCCTCCTTGGGGGATGGTTTATATAAAAGATAACGAATTATCTGGTTGTTCTTATAATAATTGATTGTTGTGAATTCCATTTGAACTTTACATGAAAATTCCGTTTATTTTCTGACAACTTTGTGAACACGAAAAAGAGATCTACGTAAAACAGTTTTGTAGTTGCTTCATTTCATTACATAAATCGCCATTTACGTCATCTTATATCAATTTTACCTTGTCGAAATATTTATATATTTCAAGCTACATTCCATATACTTTCATCTACTAAAATTCTTTTTTTCAAAATAAAAAAGAAGGTGTCACCTAGTCAAACTTCGACTCATGCAACATCCTTCTTTTCAAACTATTTACAACATATTGATTAACATTTCAGGTCTTCCCCAATTCATTTCTTCACAAACGAATCGTAGTTTTTCTTCATCTATTGTGTGTAATCCTTCTTCTAGTGAACATGAAATAGGAACTTCACAATGAATTTGTGCTAATTGTAATGAAATATTTAAATTCTCTAAATCACTTTCAATCTTCGTACGTTGCGCTTTCGTTAATGATGCCACATTTTCTAGTACAGTTGCTACTGTACCATGTTCTTGTATAAGCTTATATGCTGTTTTTTCACCAATACCTTTTACACCTGGATAATTATCACTTGTATCTCCCATAAAAGCTTTCGCATGAACAATTTGCCAAGGTTCTACACCTTTTTCTTCCATAATTTTCTCCGGTGTGTAATACTCGTAATTTCCAATTCCTTTACGCAAAAGCATAACTGTAACGTTCTTATCAACAAGCTGAAGTAAATCCGTATCACCTGTTAAAATATAAACTTCCGCTTCATTGCAATATTGTTTTGCCAGTGTACCGATACAATCATCGGCTTCATACCCTTTCATACCGATAACTGGAACAGATAATTTTGCAGTCATTTCTTGCACTAGATCAAATTGTGGAATTAATTCTTCAGGCGGCGCTGCACGATTCGCTTTATAATTTGAGAACGATTCTGTTCTAAATGTTGTACTTCCCATATCCCAGCATGTTACGATGTGTGTCGGTTCAATTGCTTGCATTGCCGTTAATAAATGTTTCATATAACCATGAATCCCGTTTGTAGGGGTACCATCTTGTCGTTTCATAAACTGCCCGTAGACACTTGTTGCATAAAAAGCACGAAATAATAGTGCCATACCATCAACTAATAATACTTTTTTCATAATTCCTCTCCTACCAAAAAAATAATAACCTCACGTCATCACGTAAGGTTATATAAATAGATTACCATTCTACGTTTTTCAACTTTGTCTATTATACATTGTTTTTGTATATTTAGCATCATTTACGCATTAAGACGTTCTACTACAACAAGTATGAAGAATCCCTGTATACGTATTTTTCCCAGTTGAAACTACTACAGCTTTTGCATTTCCACTAACAATATACGTCCCTTTGAAACATACATTTTCAAGTTCAAGTGGATTATAGTCTTTCATTCTTTTCAAAGGAATAAATCGTTTGCGTTCAAGATGATAGCAACTTTCAAATTTCTCAATACTCGCATCGTTTCCTGTTATCACAGATTCATTTACTAATAGATCATTTGCATAAATGATACGTACATCTGCTGGTACTGTATCACCTTCTGAAAGGAAAATCATATCTCCAGGAACAAGCTCTTGTACTGGCAAATCCATCATTTTTAATTCACCGTTTAAACCTGTTACACTAGAACATTCTACTCGAGACACAGTAATCTTCTCACATTGTAATCCATCTCTCACATTTTGTTTTGAAAAACCTGGGATCATTCCACCTAGCTTCATCATCACTTCCGCAATACGAGCTCTTTTTGAAGTTAATTCATTTCGGCCGTATACTTGAATACGTTTTTGTGCCTCTTTCATAGATAATCCATCTCTTGTTGTTTTAAAATACGCAAATACAGATTTTACATCTCTCGTTGCGATTTCAATTAATAAATCTTTATTTTTTTGAAGCAATGTTTGTTCTTTCATTGATTTTTTACTTAATTTATATGACGTGTTACCCACAGTTTTGTTTGCATATAACATATTATCGTCTCCTCCTTTAGAACATAGGAAGAAACGCTTTGTTTCTCAATTTATCCACTTTACTGTGAAAGTGTCTAGCGCTTAAACATACATATAAACGCTACATGATGATAAATATAAAGGGAGGAACAAGTCGTTTCCTGCCTACATCATATATTTTTGATTTGAAGTATATGGGTAACGGAACCGAGTCAGAATTTGACATGCTCCTCACCTCCTCGTTTCATTTTATAGTTTATACTATGAAATTACTCATAGCTTTGTAACAAAAAGACCTTTACTCCGAAAAGAGTAAAGGCCATGACATACACAAATAAACGATTCCTAATACAATTAGAAATCTACGGACCTCTCCCTCGCCGAGTTTTAGCACTGTATAGCATAGGTACATTACCAGCTACGTTAAGAAAAACCTTAATTCGATCATTCCTGTTGACCCATTGGCGTCTCTCGACATTTTTGGGCAGTAGCATTTCTCTATACAGGAGCCTCACCTAACAGAGACTTATTTTTATTACATAGAAAATGTTACTCTTATTTAAAATAGATGTCAACAGTAGCCTACATTTTTTTCGAAAGGTATAACAAACTAACCTAGATATAATAAAGACAGAAAGTGCTATATTTATTACGGAAACTTCACAGGTGAATCCAGATAACATGGATATATGTATACAACAAAAAAACCTTACGTATAAAACGTAAGGTTTTTATATAGCCCCACATATGCCGTTCTCTCTAGATGTCCATAAACCTGCTCTCACAGGTGGATGCTCTCACAAATGTTTGTAACTTCCTTCTTAAAAAGATGGCATGTTAGCTACATTTAAATATTGAACTTCCATATTAAACTTATTGGTTTAAGACATACATAAGCTACGTACACCGTAGGAATTTTATATAATGTTAGTTGAAATAAGACCCCCGCACGTGCCGCTCCTCGTAAATGTCCAAAAACCCGCTACTCGCAGGTGGATGCCCTCACAGTTACCGTACATCTTCCTCCACAAGGAAGGCTTGATGATGGTCGCTAAATATTGAGCTTCCGTATAACTAACATCGGTTTTAGACATAAATAAGTTACGTACACCGCAGGATGTATTATTTACTTGTCGTAATATTATCACATTGTTTCCAATGTGTAAAATACAAAGTTTTTTGAGCAATCTCTTGCTTGTGACCTTATTTTAATACAAATTATTTTTGCATGCAAGTGATTAATCTTCTTCTTTTGCAATTTGATTTTCTGGATAAGAAATCCAATCACTCCAGCTACCTGCATACAATTTAACATTTTGGAATCCAGCTAATTTCAATGCAACGATATTTGGACATGCTGTAACACCAGAACCACAATATACAATTGTTTCCTTATCTTTCGAAAGATTTTGGAATCGTTCTTGTTGCCCAGCTTCATTCTTAAATTGCCCTGATTGCAGCATTCCATCCTTCCAAAAATAATTTACTGCCGTTGGGATATGCCCTGCTTTTGGATCAACAAGTTCCTCTGCACCAGCATAACGTTTTGGCTCTCTGGAATCAATTAATGCAACATCTGTACCTGCATGAATATTCTCTCTCACCGTTTCCATCGTTACAAGCATATGATCTTGTATATTTGCTTTGAATGTCTTTCGTATAACAACAGGAATTTCCGGTGTTACCGGTAGTCCATTCTCTTTCCATGCAGGAAATCCGCCATCTAATATATATACTTTCTCATGTCCTACATAATTTAGTAACCACCAGAAACGAGAAGCATTTGCACCCGCTTGACTGTCATATGCAACTACTGTCGTGTGTTCATCAATACCAGCGCGCGAAAGCTTGTCCGCAAACTCCTCAATATTTGGCAACGGATGACGACCACCATGTTCTGTTACAGGACTTGATAAATCTAAATTCAAATCAAAATATAATGCATGAGGAATATGTTCTTCCTCATACTTTTCTCTACCCCAATTAGGATTCGCTAAATCAAAACGACAATCGATTATACGGACGTTCTCATCTTCTATATGCTCACGTAACCATTCGACTGTAACTATCATCTTTAACGACCTTCTTTCTCTTTCAAACGACTTACATACTCCATAACCATTTCTTTTGTAACATATTTACGCTGCAAGGTAACACCATTTTTTGCAAGAGCGTTAATTTGCTTCGTTACAGCATTAATGACATCAACCGAAAATTCTTTCCCATTTGACGCAAGAGATACAGCAGCTTCAATAGCTGCTTCACGCTGCGCATCTAATTGTAAACATGCTTTTACACTTTCATTTTGTTTACGAGAATGTGCTGTAATTGCTTTATGTACTTCCATCTTCTCTTCCCCCTAAATAAGTTATACGTTCTCATTCAATTCCATTGCAAGCCGAATCATATCACGACATACAATCCCATTTTCAATAATCTCTTCTTCATAATGCTTCGAAAAGTAATCAAAATCAATAGAAAAAATACGAAATCCACATTTTTGATAGAAAGCAAGTTGTGAAACACTTGAATTGCCTGTACCAACTTCAAGTTTTGACATACCATATCCTTTAGCAGTTGCTATAGCATGACTTAATAGCTTCTTTCCAATTCCTTTTCCTTGCAAATGCTCTACAACCGCAATATTCATAATTTCCATCGTCTTCGGCCTTGTTTCCAAAATCACATATACACCGATTACATTATCTTCTTGCTTAGCTACATATGTTATCCCTCTTTGTACATATGCACCAATTTGCTGTTCACTTGGATCAGCAAGTAGTAATAAAGACTTCGGTATAGCTTCTTTTGAAATACGTTCTATTACAACAGTCATAAAAAATTCCCCCTTCTCTATTGTTCTAAACCCTCCTTGTCTACCATAAGTAATAGAAAGGAGGGATTCACCATGGACAACAATGAGAAAAAATGCAACGTCATCTCTATTGATGGAAAGAAGAAAAAGAGCGATACGTATTCCCATCCAAAATTAGTAGTAGAAAATAAAACATATGAATTCTCTTCATTCGTCTTATGCGGTGAAACACCAGACGGCAGACGACTCGTTCTTACTCATATGATTTCTACCGATGAATTTGCTGGGTTTGTCAAATCTTTAGATACAGTACTACAAAAGAAAATTGAACGAATCTTTTTCTCATAACGACTACATCACATACATTTCTTTTTCAATCTCTACTAATTGCTTTTGCAATTGTTCCTTACTTTGTTCATATAGTGATACATCAATTGTTTCAGCCAATGCAAATAATACACTTTCATAATAATTCATCACATCTTGCTGCATCACTTTTTGGAATAAGTTCCATTTCAAATCCCACTCTTGCTTATAATGATGAACAAATAAATCTTTTTCATCAGTTACATAGTTTGATACGAGAGGTTCTAATACAGATTTAGCGTCTTCTTGCATAAAGGCTTTGTCATTCTTTTCAAAAAAGCTTTTCTCGTTTTTAAAGTGTGCCAATGCTTTTTTGAAATCTTTTATTTCAACTGAAGGGAACGGTTCTTTATGTGTAATATCTTTATATTCATATTCCACTGTTCCATTCATAGAAATTGATTCATTTTCTACTTTACAGTTCACCACAATTTCATTCTTTGCACGCTTCATCGCTTCATCTATCCATCTTTCAAGGCGTAATGATGTCGCACGCATTTCTTGTAATAAATCATGCTGAATAAATGCTACTAATTCCATAACACACTGCTGCAACTGCACTTTCACATTTCCATCCGTTCGAAGCGATGCTGGATTAATAAATTCAGTAAACACATCGTTATAGCGTAGGAATAGACGTTGTTGCACGTAATAAAGCAATTCTTTCACTTCATTTTGCATCGCCTGTTCTTCAGCAAGCACACTATATGATGAAATAATATGAAGTAGTTGATCACGCTCTGCTTCATATTTTTTCGTTTGCTTCTCTTTCTCTTCATTCCCCTGCTTTGCACCATTTATCATATTTACTAACAGCTGATCTGCCCCTTGCAATGCACCATATAAAGCATGAACAGATACGAGCATTAAATCTCTCATCATAAAGGATGTAAATGATTCCTCGAACTTAGCAATCCCAGAGTTTTGTAAAATACCGTACTTGTCTTTCTCAATATTTTTTCCTTGTTTCTCTTCAAGCGCACATAAACTTGAAATTGCAAATAAACGTGGATTTCTAATACCGTATTGCAGTAGCTGGTCTGCGATATAACCTTTTACCATTTCAAGTTCTTCTTCAGACTCTGCTAAATCGGCCGCATTAATTAAGAAGAACATTTTATCAAGAGCAAAAGTATCCTTTACACGACCAAGCTGAATTAAAAATTCACGGTCAGCACGAGAGAACACGTGATTATAATACGTTACAAACAAAATAGCATCTGCGTTTTTAATATACTGGAACGCAACGTCTGTATGGCGGGCGTTAATAGAATCTGCTCCAGGTGTGTCTACAAGCGCTACCCCTTGCCTTGTTAATGCACAATCATAATAAAGCTCCATGTACTCAACAAAACAAGATTTTTCTTCATTCGCTACATAATCAGAAAACTCATCTAATGTAACTTGTATTTGCTCACCTAAATGCGTAGAAACCGTATCATACCCTTTTTGTACAGCTCGTAAAAAGCTAAATGTTGTTTTTTGCTTTCCAGTTGGTGAAGGGTATTTCATAACTTTATCAATCTGTGCTAACGCTTCATCTAACGTAGTAATTTCATAATGAAACAGTTTATAAACAGCTTTCATATCTTCTAATAAGGCTTGCTTTGATTTAAATTGAACCATTACTGTTCCGTGTGGTTTTTCCTCAGTAACTGGCAAAATTTGATTAATCGTTGCCGTCGTCGGATTTGGTGACACAGGAAGTACTTTATCACCAAGCAATGCATTGGCAAATGATGATTTCCCAGCACTAAAAGCTCCGAATAACGCTACTGTAAATTGTTTCGTTTCCACACGGCGCCTTTTTTCTATTACCTCTTGCTGTACATGTTTCAGCGCTGGCAATGGCTCTAATATCGTTTCAGCTTTCTTCACTTTCTCTAATATACGCTGAATATTTAAAGCTGCCGTTCCTTTTATCTCTTCCTCATGAGCCGCTACGTTATCATTTACAACTTCCTGCTCTTGTAGTGTGAATTTCTCACTTACAATTTGTTTTTTACTTTGCAATATCTCTTCTATTTGCAACCCTTCTGGTGTAGCAACACGCTCATGCCAAACATTTTGTAAATAGCCTTCATATGCCTCCAAGTTGTTACTGTATTGCAATTGTGTTTCTTTCGCCGTTTGCAACATCGTATATGTTTCAATCTCTTCTTCAATACGATCAACTTCTTCTTTCACCTTTTGCTTTAAAACGACTGCACTTTTATCAAAAATTTGCTGTGCTTTTGTAAAATAACGTTTCTTTAATTCATTCGCTACATCCGCTGTATAAAGAAGTAAGTAATCACCAGTGAAACCTGCACCTTGTTTAATTACTTCAGCTAACATTTCTGGTCCAAAAGCAATTTCTAAAGCATATATGTCTTTCCCAATCTCTTCTGTAAACAAACCTTCTTCTTTTAAGAAGGCAACAATAAATTCTTTCACATGAAAATCAAGTTGCGTTTCGACAGTCTTTTGCAAAGCAGAATAAAAAGCATCTAAACGTCTCTGTTTTTCTTGCTCAGTCTTTCCTTTCGCAAATAGTAAACCAACTTTAAATTTTGTTAATTTCGTTTCTAAGTACGCATTTGCCAATTCTCTCATTTCAAATGGCATTAAATACGCGTTATCTAATATAGCTTGTAAGCCTTTTATAAATTCGTTTCTCACATGAGACTCTCTACTAGCCTCGCGATGTTTCGTTTCCGTTAGCTCCTCTTTCCTTTCAACTATTTCTGAAATAGAAAGCGGTGATGCTAACTCTTCCTCATATTTCAAAAGAGCTTTTTCATTTTCAGAAAGAATAAACGAGAAATGTTCCCCCATTAAATATTCTGTTTCTCGCTCCATTCCCTCGCTTACATACTGCTCTTTTTCTTTCATAATAGAAGTAATTAATGTTTCTAGGTTTCTAATTTCGTTATGTGGATGGTTCATCATTCGTAATGAAGTATAATACACGCCATCTACTTCAATATCCCAGTTAGAGAACGATTGTTTTACACTATCTTTATAATCCGCAAACGATAATTCATTTTCTTTATGTTTATCTATTTGATTTACAACGAGATAAACCGTTTTATTACGTTGTTTCAATTCTTTAACAAATTGTAAATTCACTTCCGATTGGACGTGATTATAATCCATCATATAAAAAATTACGTCTGCTAAATGCAGCGTTGATTCTGTCGCTAATTGATGGGCATCATCTGTTGAATCAATCCCTGGTGTATCAACTAGCATAACACCTTCAGGAATTGGAGCATCATTCCGATAAATATGAACACCAATTACCTCATCGCCATCTTTACAAATTTGTTTTAATTCTTCTGCTGAATATGCACCGTCATATTCGTACTGCTCTCCAGATTTAATCGTTACAACAACACGATCAAATCCCTTTTCAATTTTAACGACGTTAGCGCTTGTCGGAATTGGACTTGTCGGTAACAACTGCGCTTTATATAGATGATTCATCATCGTTGATTTCCCTGCTGAGAAGTGACCGCAGAATGCTATCATAAGCTGCTCTCGTTTATATTTTTGAATTACTTCAAACAACTTTAAACTATTCTCTGCATCGCCGTGTTTTTGCCACTCTTCATAAAAACAAACAAGTTTTTTCATACCGTTTGTCTGTACTATGTTTGTCATCCCCTTGTTCCCCTTTATCCAAGATGTATATACTTTTCCCCGCTATTTGCGAGCTCATAATCAAACAAGAGATACATCCCCTCATTGATTACCGTTTCACTTTACTATCATACTAAATTTTCAGCATATTCTCATTAAAAATAAAAAATCCCTTTCATTCTTTTTACAAATGAAAGGGATTTTATGTCATATCACTCATTTTGCTGTTCCTACTCCATTTAAAACATACTTTGCAATAACTGCATATACAGCAACTGTACCTGCTACTAATGCATATACCATACTCATGCACCAACCTTTTTTTGATAATGATTATCACTTTTGAATACATTTTATCATTAAAGAGAATCATTATCAACACTTTTCATAAAGAAAGCCCCTTATAAGAAGGAGCTTCACTGCCTGTTTTGAAAAAAGGTAAAACTTGTTGTGCACTCTTATTATATCTCATAATGCACATCTTAACAGTTTTAAAAATTGGAAATTACCTATATACCCTCCCGTTTACATTTTGTATAATAAAAGGGAATTACTTAACAAGGAGGAAAATAATGACACAAAATATTTCACAAGGCGAGAGGATACACTCCATCGATATTATTAGAGGAATAGCTGTATTAGGTATTTTTCTTGTGAACTGGCCTGTTATTGCTGGCGTTGACTCACGTGATATTACAGGAATTTACGAAGGGATAGACAGCTACATTCGCCTATTTTACGATATGTTTATTCAAACGAAATTTTATACCATTTTTTCGTTTTTATTCGGATTAGGTTTTTATATTTTTATGAATCGTGCTGAGGCAAAAACAGATCGTCCAAAAACTTTATTTGTTCGTCGCTTACTTATTTTATTATTATTTGGTTTCTTGCATTACGTTCTTTTATGGGACGGAGACATTTTACATACTTATGCAATTACTGGTTTTTTCTTATTTTTATTTTATAAGAGAGAGTCACGAACTATTTTAATTTGGTCAATTGTACTATTAAGTTTCATGCAACTGTTCTCATTATTAGGTTCTCTCCTCATGTTAATCGTGCCAGTAGAGGAGTTAGGCCTTTCCACAGCAATTATGCCGTTAGAAAACTGGGGCTTACAAATCACAGACCGATTCTATTCTTTCTACTCTGAAGCAATAAGTAACAGTCTTATTATGCTTCCTGAAACACTAGGATTGTTTTTACTCGGATTATATGCCGGTAAAAAAGACATTTTCCGCCGTGCTAAGGAATTAGATCCAAAACTTAAAAAATGGCAAATCATTATGTTCATTTTAACATTACCGATGTGGTTTATTATGGTTTACTTCTTTATGAACAATCAACCATACACACCATTTTCACTTATGGGTATCACGATGATAAGCGGAAAGACATTATTCATATTCTACATTTTCACGCTCATGCGTTTATTACAAAAAGAAAAATGGCAAAAGATATTACGTCCGTTCCAGTACGTTGGTCGAATGGCATTAACAAATTATATCTCGCATACAATGGTTACGTTGCTTGTATTCGGAATATTGTTCAAAAATGATTATCTTGCTCCATTATGGGTAGGACCACTATTTTGCATCGGTTTCTACACGCTGCAAATCTTTATTAGCCGCTGGTGGCTGTCACGTTACCAATACGGACCACTTGAATATATATGGCGTCTTGGTACGTATGGGAAAATGATGCCACTTAAAAAGAAAAGCAAGGTCTCGTAATGAGACCTTGCTTTTTTTACGCTTCTCTTACTGCACTTTGCATAGACACTGGCTCTTCCTTTACTTTCACTTTACGCTGCGGCACCATATTAAATACGATATTTAAAAGGACTGCTGACGCACTTCCAAGTACGATTCCGTTATCTGTTAAAATACGAATGCTTTCTGGAAGTTGTGAGAATAGTGTCGGAACAACTGTAACCCCAAGCCCAATTCCAACAGAACATGCAACGATTAATAAGTTTTCTTGTCTTCCAAAATCAACGCTACTTAACATTTTAATACCATATGCCATTACCATACCGAACATCGCTAACATTGCACCGCCAAGTACTGATTTCGGAATGATTGTTGTAATAGCTGCGATTTTTGGAATGAACCCAAGAACGATTAACATACCACCGCAAGTATAAATAATAACGCGATTTCTTACTCCAGTTAATTGAACAAGTCCTACGTTTTGAGAGTATGTTGTATACGGAAAGGCGTTGAAAATACCACCTAACACCATCGCTAATCCTTCTGCTCGATACCCTTTTGTTAATTCTTTTTCACCAATCTTTTTATTGCAAATATCAGATAATGCAAAGTAAACACCTGTCGCTTCTACAATCCCTACGCAAGCAACTAAAATCATCGTAATAATTGGCGTTAATTCAAACGTTGGTGTACCGAAGTAAAATGGCTGAATACCATGGAACCAATCTGCTTCTCCAACCGCTTGCAAGCTTACTTTCCCCATAAATGCCGCAACGATTGTACCGAACAATAGACCTAGTAAAATAGAGATCGCACGAATAAATCCGTCAAAGAAACGATACATAATGATGATAAATAGTAACACACCAAATGCTAATGCTAAATTTTCAAGACTACCAAAATCTTTACTTCCTACTCCACCAGCCATATCATTAATAGCGGCAGGAACAAGTGTAACTCCAATTACGGTAACGACAGATCCTGTTACAACAGGGGGAAACAGCTTTACAAGCTTTCCAAATAATTTCGCAAAAATAACAACGAATAACCCCGCAGCAATAATCGCTCCATAAATAGAGGATACGCCGTATTGTTTCCCGATTGCAATCATCGGGCCAACCGCTGTAAATGTACAACCAAGTACAACTGGAAGTCCAATACCGAAAAAGCGATTTGATAATGCTTGTAAAATTGTCGCAACGCCGCACATTAATAAATCAATTGAGACTAAATACGTTAACTCTTTTTGATTTAAACCAAGTCCGCCGCCCACAATAAGCGGAACGATAATTGCACCAGCATACATTGCAAGCATATGCTGCATACCAAGTGATGCGATTTTAAATGGATGTTGCTTCATCGTTTATTTCACCTCCGCAGTTTCTTGCTGTACAAATGTAACTGCGTTATTATCAAGTGATGCAATTTCTGCTAGTGATTCAACACGAACTCCTTGTTCACGAAGCTTCTTTCCTCCATCTTGAAATGCCTTTTCAATAACAATCCCAATTCCTGCAATACTTGCTCCTGCCTGCTCAACTAAACTCATTAAACCTAAAGCAGCCTGACCGTTCGCTAAAAAGTCATCGATAATTAAAACGCGATCACTTTCATCGATATGATTTCGAGATAATGAAATTTCATTCGTTTCTTGTTTTGTAAATGAATATACGTTTGCAACATACATATTATCTTGTAACGTTAACGATTTACGCTTTCTAGCAAAAATCACTTTTACACCAAGTTCTAATGCAGCCATAACCGCTGGTGCAATGCCTGAAGATTCAATCGTCACGATTTTTGTAATGTTCTCTTCTTTAAAACGTTTAGCAAATTCTTTTCCGACTTCTTGCATAAGTACTGGATCAATTTGATGATTTAAAAAAGCATCTACCTTTAATACGTCACCAGATAATACCTTTCCTTCGTTCAAAATCTTTTCTTGTAATACTTTCATGTTTGTTCCCCCTCTTATGCAATAAAAAAAACTCCAAAAGCCGCCACCACTCGTTACAAGTGAGAGACGCGCTTTTGGAGTTTCGCAAAAAAAGAATGCTAAACAAGCAAATATATTCGTCCTCACTCATAGTCAAAGTATTTACGGTACTTCGGTAGAAACTTGCAGGCCATATCCCCGCGATTATATGAGTGTAGCTAACTATTTATTTTATAGAAGGATTATAACGTACTTTTTATACTTTGAAAAGCTTTTATTAATAAAACACGGACAAATTTTATAAAATCATCATTTTCGTTCGAGTTTTGTAAACTCTTTCATTCCCAATTATAACTTCGTTAAAATAATTGGTCCATCTTCTGTAATCGCAATTGTATGCTCATATTGAGCTGATAATTTCCCGTCCATCGTTCTCGCAGTCCATCCATTTAAATCTACTTTCGAATATCGCATACCTACATTGACAATTGGCTCAATCGTAATTACCATTCCTTCTTGTAACTCAGGCCCTTGTCCTTGCTTCCCAAAATGAAAAATTGCTGGCTCTTCATGAATCTCTTTACCGATTCCATGTCCCGTAAAGTCTCTTGCGACAGAAAAACCTTCACTTGCTACATAACTTTCAATTGCATAGCCAATATCTCCTACATGATTACCGATTATCGCCTGATCAATCCCTTTATACAAAGCATTCTCAGCTACTAACAACAACTTTTCTGCTTCATCAGAAACTTTTCCAACTCTATACGTCCAAGCAGAATCTGAAAGACCACCATTTAAGTTTACTACCATGTCAATTGTTACAATCTCACCCTCAGTTAAAGGAACATCGGCCGGAAACGCATGACACATTTCATCGTTTACAGATGCACATATCGCATATGGATATCCTTTGTACCCTTTCTGCTCAGATGTTGCACCATACTGTTCTAAGTATGCTTCAACGAACGTATTAATTTCTTTTGTCGTAATACCCGGTTTCATTATTTTCGCAATTTCTCTATGACATGAAGCAAGTAATTTTCCAGATTCATGCATTAACTCTATTTCATTTTTCGTTTTAATTATACTCATGCTGTCTCTCCTTACTAAACTTGCTATTTACTATTAAACTTCAATCATACACATCCTCTTCCAAAATTTCAAAACTTCCAATTACAAAAAGTATGATTCATTTCTGCATAAAAAAACAGAAGGAGATTCTTCTGTTTTTTTATGCATTTTTACATATATAATTCATTTTCAAAAACTCAAAATAACTACCATTTGTTTTCTGTATAAACGTTCCAACCACTTCAAATCCTGCCCTTTTATACACTTTAATTGCTCTCTTATTAAATTTAGCTACTGATAGTGTTATATACTTGCATCCATATTTTTCTTTACTAAAAGCTAGTATAGCGTTTAAGAACTGTAAACCAAATCCGTTCCCAGTTATATTAGGTCTCATTCCAAGACCTATATCAACCGTTCCAACATTTATTTTACAAACAGTAAAATAACCAATGAGAGTGCCATTTTCCCTCACAGAAAATGTATGATCCCCTCTACTTTCATCATGTAAAAATTCAGCTAAATCTTCTTCATCTGCCTCTATATCGTAAAAGGAATATTTCCCTTCATAATGCCAGTTGTATGCAATTTCTTCTGCTTCTTCTTGCGTCATTACTGTATAAGTATACTCCATTTTTCTATCCCCTTTAAAAAAAGAGCTGTAAGTAAGCAGCTCTTTTTATAACTCATAAATCTCTCTATACTTCGCTTCTAAATAATCGGCTAAGTAATTTGCGTTTAATCCTTCACCTGTTACATCTTCTAAAATTTCAAGTGGCTTTTTCGTTTTACCGTATTGGTGAATGTTTTCTGTTAACCATTCACGAATTGGTGTTACGTTTCCTTCTTCTAATAATGCATCAAAGTTCGGAATATCTTTTAACATCCTTTGCTTAAATTGCGCTGCATACATATAACCAAGCGCATAAGATGGGAAGTATCCAAATGAACCCCCAGCCCAGTGAACATCTTGTAATACGCCTTGTGCATCGTTAGCCGGACGAATGCCTAAATATGCTTCCATCTTATCATTCCAAGCCGCTGGTAAATCCTTCACTTGTAATGTGCCATCAAACAATTCTTTCTCAAGTTCATAACGAACCATAACGTGAAGCGGATATGTAAGCTCATCTGCTTCTATACGAATAAATGAAGGCTTCGATTCATTTATCGCATCGTAAAACTCATCTACTGATATATCATTGAATTGACCATCGCTATACTCTTTTAATAAATCATAATTTTTCTTCCAGAATGATTTATTACGACCGATAAAGTTCTCAAAGAATAATGATTGTGACTCATGAATACCCATAGATGTGCCACTACATAGCGGTGTACCTTCAAATTTCTCTGCAATATTTTGTTCATATACAGCATGACCACATTCATGAATTGTTCCAAACACAGCCATACGGAAATCTTTTTCGTCATAGCGTGTCGTAATACGAACATCCCCTCTATTTAATGTAATCTCGAATGGATGTACCGTTTCATCAAGACGACCTGCTTCAAAGTCATAATTTAATTGCTTTAATAGCTCTAATGTAAAGCTTTTTTGTTTTTCTTTTGAAAAATGTTCTGATAAAGCACTTGTCTTTAATCTCTTTTGCGACTCTGATATTTCTTTTACGAGTGGAACGATACGCTCACGAAGTTGACCAAATACGTGATCTAACACTTCTACCGTAATACCCGGCTCATACATATCTAATAATGTATTATATTTATATGTTTCGTAACCCCAATATGTAATAAATTTCTTTTTAAATTCAACGATTTGTTCTAAATACGGACGGAACATTTCGAAATCAGATTTTTCGCGAGCTTCTTCCCACACACTTTCTGCTTTCGCTTCTAATTTCACATACGCTTCATATTCCGCTTGTGGAATTTTCTTATTTCTATCATATTCTTTACGACACTCTTCAACCATTTTCTTCGTCGTTTCAGAAAGTTTGTCTTCACTTATTAAAGTTTCAAGCTCTGTTAAATAGTTCCCCATCTCATCTGAAGTCGACATGGCAAATACTTCTGATGAAAGCATGCCAATTACTTCTGAACGCTGGTCTACACCTTTTTTAGGCGCACCTGTTCTCAAGTCCCAAAACATTAGGCTTAATGCTTCTCCGTAATTCTGTATCTTTTTCACATATGTTAAAAATTGTTTTTCTACTTCATATGTAGCTACTGTCATCGTATAAAAACCTCCTTTTTCTACCACAATCTTAATTCGACATGAAAATCTAAATTCCTTTTATAATAGAAAAAAAGCTTGGCAAGCGCCAAGCTTTCTCCTTACAATTCTTTACCTTCTACTGGTAGTACGTTTTTCACCGCTTCTACCACTTTCTCATCTTCTGTATCAGATAAGAAGATTGATATAGCACCTTTATCGTCGCTCGTACGAATTAAACGGCCAATCCCTTGACGAAGACGTAAAATCATATATGGTACATCTACATCCCAGAATGGATCATTTACGTGTTTACGCTTCGCTTCAAACACAGGATCGTTTGGAGGGAATGGTAATGACCAAATAATAACATGTGATAATGATGAACCTGGAATATCTAAACCTTCCCATAAATGAACGGCACAAAGTACAGTCTCTTCTTCATTTTGGAAACGAGAAACGAGCTGACTAATTTCTTGGTCTCCTTCATATAAGAACGGAACTGACATTTGTTCTTTACTTACGTATTCTTTAAACGCTGCAAGTTCTTGTGTTGTACGGAATAATACAAGTGTACGTCCATTTGTTTTTTGTATATTTTCAAGTGTATATTGACACTTTCTTTCCCATTCATTTTCTTTCGTATGCGATAGTAAGTTTACTGCCATTTGTTCTTCGTAATCAAACGGTGAGGCAACTGAGAATGATAAGTAATCTTTTACCCCTAGGCTATTTGCTGTAAATGCAAATGAATCGTTGTTAGATAATGTAGCAGAAGAGAAAATATACGGGATTTTCTTCGAGAATACTTTCTCTTGTAATACTTCTTCAACTGCACGCGGCATAATTACTAACGTGAAGGCTCCATCACCTTCTTCACCCCATGTAATTACATTTTTCTCGTGCATAAATAGACGCAGCGAGTGCTCTAATACATCTAAATGTTCGTCAACGATATTTAAATCATACGTGTTTACTGTATGCATTTCACTTTCAAATACTAATGCATCACCAACTTCACCAATTTTCGCATAAAGTCGCTTCGCTTCGGCAGTTACTTTTTCTGTCACAGTAATCTCTAAACGATCAGAACCGGCAATTTCCTTTTTATTTTCTTGTAACACATCAAAGAATCGCTCTGTTTGCCAAATTGTTTCTTCTACTAAATGTGCAAACTCCTCGCGAATATCGTTTTGCAACAATCTCGTTAAAAGTTGCTCCATCATCGTTTGTTTTAAACGATATGTTAAAGCTTTTTGAGCTGCATATTCTACAAGATGTCCTTCATCGAATACAACACAACTACTTTCTGGTAATAACGGAATTTGTCCTTCACGCTTACGAGCATCGTACGTCCAAATATGATCCATATAGAAATCTTGAGAACAAATAATTAAATCTGCTGCTTTACGATAATGTTCACGTGATAGAGTTTGACCGCAACGATGACGAGAATCACAAGTAAAGCAATCTTGAAAGTAATCCCAATTTACTTTTGACCATTCCTCGTCATTTAAAAGCGGAAATTCTTTTCGGTCACCGTAGTGAGTAAAGTTTTGCATCGTACCGTGGTCAAATACAAACTGCGGTAATTCGTAGTATACATCTTCAATTACTTCTGGAGCTCGTCCACTCATAACATCTTCAAGTTTACGTAAACATAAATAATTATCCATTGATTTGGCAAGTCTTACATCTACCGATAAGCCTAATGCCTCAGATAATTTAGCAATGTCCCCTTCTTCTTTCACAAGCTGCTCAATTAACGTTTCATCTGCACAAGCGATAATCGCTGGCTTTCCAGTATAACGTGCATAACAAATTGCATATAAAAGATATACAATTGTTTTCCCGGTTCCTACACCCGCTTCTGCGAACATAACTTTCTTTTCTTGGAAAGCACGTTCTAATTGAAACGCCATAAAAATTTGTTCATCACGCTCTTCAAAGCCTTTTTCCGGAAGGATGTCGTAAAACACATCTCCAATCCACTCATTCAACTTATCATAAAAATTGTCTTGTTTCCCTACTTCAAATGGTAATCTCTTCTCAGTAAACATCCTTAGCCTCCAACCAAAAAGTTTTTCTATAAAAGATATAGCAACTGCTACTCATATGTGTGCAGCCACTTTCCCCTGTTGTAATACATAGAAATACACGAAAAAAAATTTTCCTTTCGAAAAAGGAAAATTTTCTTCTATATTAATGACTTTAAATACCGTTTATCAATCGCTGTTTCATGTGAAAGAGCTGACAAATATTCTTCTTGTGCTTTTTGTATTTCATCTACAATCACACTGTGGCTATCCACTTCTTTTCCGAGCTCATCATACGTGCGGTGAATTGCTTTTTGAATCATTGATAATTGGAAACTATCCATATCAGTTCCTCCTTTACGCATTGCATAATAGCCAGTATATGCGCGCTGGAGGAGTTTTATACTATGAATTACGAGGTGGACGTTTTCCGAAGTATTGGTAGTAATCTGTACGGATAAATCCGTTAAACAGTTTACGTTTCTTCGATGCATCTTTTCCGTAGCACTTCTCAAACGCTTCGTAACTTGTTAATACATACGCCGACCATGTGTCTAATGGACGGAATACTTGTCCCATTTCTTTATACAGTTGTTCAACAAGTGCTTTTTCACTTAAACGTTCTCCGTATGGAGGATTCGTTACAACATAGCCATAATCCTCTTTTGTTGTGAAATCTTTTACTTGCATTTGTTTAAATGTAATTAAATCGCCTAAACCTACTTCTTCTGCATTATCTTGAGCAACTCGGATCATACGATGATCGATATCTGATCCAATGATTTGCAGTCGTTGATCATAATTCGCTAAATCTTCAGCTTCTTGACGAGCTTCACGCCAGTTTTGTTTACCTACCCAGCCCCACTCATCTGATGCAAAACCACGGTTAAATCCTGGTGCGATATTTTGTCCAATTAATGCTGCTTCAATCGGTATTGTACCTGATCCACAGAAAGGATCTACGAAAGGACGATCTGGCTTCCAGTTTGTTAACTTAATTAAAGACGCAGCCAATGTTTCTTTTAATGGCGCTTCCCCTTGATCCACACGGTATCCACGTTTATGAAGCCCAACACCGCTTGCATCAATTGTTAATGTTGCGATATCTTTTAACATTGCAATCTCAATACGGAATAACGGGCCATCTTCTTCAAACCAAGTTGTACGTTTATATGTTGTTTTTAATTTTTCAACGACAGCCTTTTTAACGATACGTTGGCAATCCGAAACACTGAATAACTCAGATTTTAAAGATTTACCGATAACAGGGAACTCACCGTTTTCTGGAATATAATCTCCCCAGTTTAATGCTTTCGTTTTCTCAAACAGCTCATCAAATGTTGTCGCTTTAAATTCGCCAACTTTAATTTTCACACGGTCCGCAGTACGTAACCATAAATTCGTGCGACAAATCGCCTTTTCATCTGCTTCAAATGTTACTTTGCTGTTTTCTACTTGGCATTCATAACCAAGATCACGAACTTCTCGGGCAACTAAAGCTTCAATACCCATTGCCGCTGTTGCGATTAAAGTAACTTTTCCCATTTGCATTCACCTCTTATGTATATTCAAACAATAATTAATAGCCATTTATCCTATTAATTATTACATTTTACGAAGAATTTTCTCATTAACCATTTTAACTCATAATTTATAACTTCATACAAATAAAAAGCCCTCCTCTAACAAAGGAGAGCTGAGTTATTTCATAGTTGGTTCATAACGTTCTGTAAGCCATGTTCTGTTCCTTTGTACTGCAAACGGCCCACGCCTCGTACTCCGGTGGCAATCATCTATCTACAGGTTATACAACCTGTCCTTTCCCATCGTTCATTTCCTTGGAAAAGATTCCCCTACCATTATTTGGGTTTCTCGCTCGTGGGGTTTACCTCGTTCCACTCCTATCATTTCTTCAAGGACTTCGTCACTGTGGCACTTTAAAGGTAGTCAAACCATATCCGAAAGGACTTAGGTTTTTTCCCTGCCGTTAAACCAGCCTTACAGCCAGAATACCCTAGCTTATGAATTGGCTAGGCACGAACACTACAGCCATCTCAGGCCGTGCGAGCATGGACTTTCCTCTACAACGTTGGCGTTGCAGCGATTACCCAAACGTTATGACATCCATTAGTATAGTGGAAACAAAAAGATTTTGCAATGTTTTTTTCTATGTAAAATGCTTTAACCTTTTTATCACCAGAAATTATTCGTATAACTTACTTCCAAATACAGCTTTTTCTAAATTGGATAGACGTTTTAAAATGTCCGTATTTGTGTTGTTATATACCGGTTGTGCAACTGGTGTTTGTACAACTGGTTGTTGTGGAACTTGCGTTGCTGCTAGCTTTTGTTCTTCTAGTTCACGCTTTAAACGAGCATTTTGTTGCTTTAATTGCTCAAATTCCTTGTGAAAAGCTTCATAATCTTTAATGATCATATCAAGAAACTTGTCTACTTCTTCTTGTTGATAACCTCTCATACCTGTTTTAAATTCTTTTTCTAAAATATCTTTCGCCGTTAATTTAATTTTATCCGAAATCATTTTCTTCACCTCAAATTTTTGCCAAAACTTTCATTAACTAAATTTTTTCAGAAACAATGCTTTTTGTCAATCATATATACGAGTACTATATTACATATTACTCAGCATTATTCCACTGTTCCTCTTCTATTATATCTTGTAAATCGGAAAAAAGAATGAAATAACTGTGATAATTTTCTATTTCTCCTTTTTTCTTTGCCGCTTCTACAATGTATTTAGGACTCCCTGGTTTTTCTTCATCATATACAGCTAAAAGTGCATCACTTTTTTCAATAAAAAATTGATTTTTTAATTTAAATTGCTCTGGGCTTTCGTACTTCCGTTTCGTGATACTATCAACATGGTCTGCTTGAGAGAGAATAAATTCGTAATATTCACGGTTATCTTCCTTCCAACCTTCTTCTTGTTCTAAAAATGGAGTAAATACCGCTAATTTTAAATCTGGATATTCTACTTGTATTTCAAAAACAACTTCAGCA
This sequence comes from Bacillus sp. SSR7, assembly GCF_055902415.1. Taxonomy (NCBI): domain Bacteria; kingdom Bacillati; phylum Bacillota; class Bacilli; order Caryophanales; family Bacillaceae; genus Bacillus; species Bacillus sp. SSR7. The sequence continues at coordinate 164,525 of NZ_JBVVXV010000003.1, forward strand.
GCCCATAATTCTACACCTAACTGGCCACTTATTATAACCCACTCTAAACCATCTTCTACAAAAGCAGTTAATTTACGACGTAGCCCCTTTTTTATACATTCTACTCCTGGATGATCATTTTTAAATATTCCAAGTTCAAATGGCTTATAGCCTGTTACTGCAATAACTTTCATATCAACACTCCAATTACAAAAAAAGAACTAGCATTTCGCTAGTTCTAACATATCATTTACTTTTTAAATATTCCACCAACGTTTGGTCCAATATTCGGACCTATTGGTGATACATTTGGTCCTGGTCCAAACGGTGATACATTCGGTCCTGGTCCGAATGGGGATATTTGATGACCGTGGTGGTGATGATGATGACCATGGCCACATGGTCCACATCCGCCGAATCCTGGGTCGATTGGGTCCACAACATTTACATTTGAGTTTGTTTGTGGGAAGAAGTTTTGGTTTTTAATTTGTTGATGGTGTACATGTGTTGTATGCGTTGGGAAAATGTGTGGCACCACCGTTGTTGAAAAAGAATGTGTTACGCATTGTTTCGTCGGATGAATGACAGGAGCAGTTGTACAAATAGGTCCTGTAGGCTTATGCCCTCCAAAGCAAGGATGACAATGATGCATAGTTTTTCTCTCCTCTCTCATAAAAAAAATCTGATTACACTTTACAGTATGAGAAAAGAGGGTAAGCCGCTTGTTATATATACCCATTTATTCTAAGGAAATTTGTCTAGTCCTTTATTTCATATACAATGTTTTTTATAGACAACCCTCCAAAATTACTTACCAAAAAAACCTCCCACTTGCTTTACAATGCCTGTTACTTGATTCATCGCATTCATCATTTGTCCAGCTGTATTCATCATTTTATTTACATCATAGTTACCATCTGAATTTTTAAATTGGGAAACAAAACTAGAAAATTGACTTGGTTGTTGCTGTTGCTTTTGTTTATTTTGTGTCGGATACGGTTGTTTTGGTGGATAAAACATCGCTTGTTGATTATAGGGAGATGGTGGTGGCATATAGTATTGCGAATTCATATAAGGTTGCTGTTGTTGATCCATATAGGGCTGCTGCGGTTGTTGATTCATATAAGGTTGTTGCGGTTGATTCATAAACGACACTTCAAATGGCTGGTAATAATTTTGATTTCCATAATGAGGCTCGAAAGGATACATATTATAACGTAAATATGTATCCGTATTATATTGGTACATATTTTGCTGTGCATATGGATTAGATTGCTGATATACGTTAGATTGTTGAAACATGCATTCTCTCCTCCTTCTCATAAGTTTCTACATATATAATATGTACTTGTAAAATAATTTGTGTGACGAAGTATCTGTCTATTTTTGTCGGAAGTTTCAATTTTTAAAAAATTATAAAAGAAAACCCTTCCATGCTATGATAATGAAGAAGAAGATTCTCATGGGGGAGGAATCAACATGGTATTAGGGGATTTAAAACAAGCGTTTTCTCAAAAAAAGGGGTATTACACAGAGAATGTAAATGAATTGTTAGACTTTGCGAGACATTGGTATCTCGAAGGAAAAATATGCATTTCAGATTACCGAACATTAATAAAAGAATTAGAAATAAACGGTGCAACAAAGCCTACAACAATGACAGAAGCATAAAAAACAAGAGGGTTTCCCCTCTTGTTACTTACATTGCTCAATTATATTTTGCAAAGTATACGAAATGGCTTGATGCGTTTCAAAGAATCGCTTACCTTTACCTTTATTTACAAAACATTGCAACACATTTGTTTGTAAATTATCGTACACTTGATCAATTTGCTGTACATGTATATACTTCGGTTTTTCTTCCTTAATCCATTCATAAGCTAATTCTTTCCACACTTTTAATTCCTCATCTACCATATCTACAAACGGTTTCATATCCTTATAAAAATCGTATTCAATCATTTCTCTTTTTTTCACATTTGCTTCATTATTATGTTGCATAAGTTTTTCCGAAGACTGTATTAATGCTTCATACTTCATTTTATTCCCACCTTATTATGCACTCACTACGACGTTTTGAAATGCCTTCACCCAATTCCCTTTTTCTTCGTGATGCACTAATTTATTTTCCATATGCTCAATATGCATTTCTGTTATTTCTATCTTGTTGCATATTTTTTCACTCTTATCCTTTAATGCATGATTCATTCTAATCCCTATATTCATTTCCAGCAAATCGAGAGAACTTAACATTTGATCCATTGTTTTCATTACATCTTCCTTCTGAACCATCGCCATATACAAAACGCCTCCTTCTTTGCTTTTCCTTTGTCATGTAATTTCGCCGAATGATTCTTCACTCCTGCCCACATGACAAAACTAGTTGTTATTCGTCAAAGAAATCATTTTGTATGTCATTTATAGAAATGGTAACAATACAAAAAGGAGGTGCATGAAAATGACAAAGAACAAAAACGAAAAAAAGAAAAAACAAAACAAACAAAATAAACCCGAAACTGGAAATCCAAAATTAGATGGTCCAAACTTCCCTGCTACATAAAGTGAACTTTAGCACTTTTATAAAAAGCTAATTTCTGAAGTATCCTTAATCTCTTATGTTCATTACGTTTTGAGATTGAATTTTTACTCGTAGCAGGGTTACTTCACATTAAGAAGTCCTGTCTTCATAAATGAAGACAGGACTTCTTTTTTATTATATCACGAACTCTTCTATCCTTTTAACAAAACGATTTACGGTGGAAGCAATATAGATTTGCTCCCTCTTTCTTTTATACCATTCTGTTATATCGACTTCACCCTTATACTCTTCTGGTAAAAATAGTTCATTTATTTCCGTATCTCTACAAAACCAATCTCTCATACTTATTTCATCATGTGCAACAACAGGATAAACTTCTCTAAGAGCTGGTGTACAAGATCTTCTAGCTTCTCTTACATAACATTCATAATCTGCTCTTGATCCTGTGTGTATCGTTTGCAATGCAAACCTATGGAATAAACTTTTGTAATTCGGATGAAACAGTAACGCTGCTAATTTCTTTCCTAGTTCTATACGCTTCTGTAACGTTTCAAATTGATAAACTGAAAAACCATACATCTTCCCTTCAACGGTTGGAAAAATAACAGCACTAACATGAAGCATTTCTTGCAATTTAAAAAGTGCTGTATGAAATACATGTTTTTTAAAATATGTATTCTCAATAATTGGTTTTTGAATTTTATTTTGTTCATTTATAATAAGCGCTGTCATAAGTCTATTTATATCTTTTTTCTCCCAAAAATATATCCATTCTTTTTCCATAAAAATGGATACGTTGAAATATTGTAACAAATGGAATAGTGGCACCTGCCTCCTCTTACTTTCTTCATATAACAACAGCTGAGGAAATACATCTAAAAAAATAATCCAATTCGCTTCTTCATAAGTCAAAAACAAATGTTTTTTTACTGTTTGAGGTAAAACAGTAGCATAATACCTCCCTTGTAAATCAGTCATATTCCATCCTGCATTTCTCGAGACCATACTCGCTAAAAAAGCCCACCTAATTTCACTATTTCTTACATAATATTCTTGATAACACTGCGTTCGAGAAATGTTGTCCATATTAGCTATTTCTATTTCCCTCTTCATGTTGTAAACCATTATTTTTTCTTCCTCTGTACAGACCGTATTTTTACGATATTGTTTAATTTTTTCATAATCATTCCATGTAAACATGAATAAGTCATCATACCTTTCTTCAAAAAGGTCACATCTTTTTTCATTTTTTGTTATAATCACCTTTGTAAGTAATTCTTAGCAAGTTGGGAGTGGACACACTATGACCATTCGTTACCCAAATGGAAAACGGTACAATCAAGCTTCACAACCTCATAAAACACCAATTAAAAAACATACTTATAGTAACAGAGGTATGTCCCTTGAAGAGGAATTGAATGAAACAAATGAATATTACTTAACCCATAATATTGCATGTGTACATAAAAAACCTACACCTCTTCAAATTGTAAAAGTAGATTACCCCGCTCGAAGTGCTGCAGTGGTAAAAGAAGCGTATTTTAAACAACCTTCTACAACAGATTACAACGGTGTATATAAAGGGAAATACATCGATTTTGAAGCGAAAGAAACAAAAAATAAAACGAGTTTTCCACTTCAAAACTTCCACCTTCATCAAATTGAGCATATGAAGCAAGTAATCGCTCATAATGGAATTGCATTTGTTATTATTAAATTTACACTTTTTGATGAACTTTATTTATTAGATGCAAAACATATTATTGCATTTTGGAATCGTCAAAATACTGGTGGACGAAAATCGATTACGAAAGAAGAAATAGTAGAGCATGGATCTTTATTATCATGCGGTTATCACCCTCGGATTGATTATATCCGTGTACTAGACACGGTTTATTTTTCGTGATAGAGTCATCACTAAGGCTCTTTTTTCGACTTTTGGGGAGAGAATGAAAGGTAGGAGAAAGTATAATGTCAGATAATTATCGTTCTCGTACAGAACGAAATCATGTAAAAAATCAAAAGCAAGAAACAAATACAGAGAAAAAACCAAAGAAAAAAGGCTCCTTTTTTAAAAAATTCCTTATAGGTTGTCTACTTCTTGGTATCGTTGGTCTTGTAGCTGGCGTTTCCGCTTTCTTTGTTATGGTGAAGGACGCTCCAAAATTAGACAAATCAAAACTCGTCAATCCTTTATCAACAAAGTTTCTTGATAAAGATGGGAACTTTTTCTATGAATACGGTGCTGAAAAACGAACCCACGTTACGTATGATCAAATTCCAAAAGTAGTTGAAAATGCATTCCTTGCAACTGAGGACTCACGTTTCTATGATCATAATGGAATTGATTTTAAACGAACTACAAAAGCAGTTATGGAAAATGTCACTGGAGGTTTCGGATCTCAAGGTGGTAGTACGATTACACAACAGGTAGTCAAAAACTATTTTCTAACGATGGACAAAACTGCAAAGAGAAAAGTACAAGAATGGTACCTATCTTACAAATTAGAGCAACAATACTCTAAACATGAGATTTTAGAAATGTACTTAAATAAGATTAATTTAGGTAACCGTTCATATGGTATTGCGACAGCAGCGCAAAAATATTATGGTAAAGATTTAAAAGACTTGCAATTACATGAAGCTGCTATGCTCGCTGGTTTACCCCAAGGTCCAAACATTTATGATCCAACCAAAAAGGAAAATGTTGAACGAGCAACAAATCGTCGTAATGTCGTATTGTCATTAATGAATCGACATGGTTATATAACAAAAGAAGAAATGAATAACGCAGTTAAAATCCCAGTAACAGAGGGTCTTCAACCGTCTTCCGAAATAACTGAGATGAAGTATCAAGCATTTTTAGATGCGGTTGTAAAAGAAGTTGAAAAAGAATATCCTGATGTAAATATTGGTTCAGATGGTTTGACGATTCATACAACACTTGATCAAGATGCTCAAGATTATGCTGAAAAAATTATGGATGGCAATCTTATTAAGTATCCGAACGATCAATTCCAAGGATCATTCGTATTTATGGATACACAATCTGGAGAAGTTCGTGCAATTGGAGCTGGGCGTAAAGAAAGTAAGTCTACTTTCAAAGGTCATAATATGGCGACTGATTTAAAACGCCAAGTCGGTTCAACAATGAAACCAATTTTCGACTACGGACCAGCAATTGAAAATTTACAATGGTCTACATACCATCAATTAAATGACTCAGAATATACGTATTCCAATGGTAAAAAAATACGAAATGCAACAAATAGTTACAAAGGTGACGTTTCACTACGTGAAGCTTTGAAAAAGTCATTAAACATCCCAGCTTTAAAAACAGCCCAAGCGGTTGGTCTTCCTAAGTCACAAGCGTTTGCTGAAGGTTTAGGTATGACATTTAAAGACGGCAAAACATTTGAATCAACAGCAATTGGTAGTAACGATAGTTCACCATTACAAGTAGCAGGTGCATATGCAGCCTTTGGTAATGGTGGGAACTACAATAAACCGCACTTCGTAAAAGAAGTTATCTTCCCAGATGGGAAAAAGAAAAGTTTTAAACCGAAAGAGCAACGTGCGATGCAAGACTACACAGCTTACATGGTTACTGACGTTCTTCGTGACGTAGTAAGACCTGGTTCTGGCGGTACTGGTCCAACAGCATACGTTTCAGGTGTTGATGTTGCCGGTAAAACAGGAACACAAAACTTTGATGAAGACGTTATAAAAGAATATGGTATACCAGCTGATGCAAACAGAGATAGCTGGTTCGCTGGATATACACCGCAATATACAATGGCAGTATGGACTGGTTACGAAAAAAATGGCCCAGAAAACTACATTAGTGATCGTTATACTAGAATTGCACAGCAAATGTTCCAAGTAATGATGAGTAAATTCGCTACAGATAAAACTCGTTTCGAACGCCCTTCTTCTGTACAAGAATTAAATGGTGAATTGTACGTAAAAGGCGCTAAAAAAGATGCAGTGAAACAAATTAAAGTAGATGCACCTAGTGGTCTTAATGTCACTTTTGATGGCGCTAGCACAGTTACACTAAACTGGTCTGGACCAGCAGAAGTTGATGCGTATGCCGCAAGCTATAAAGCGACTGACGGTTCAAGTGGTAGTTTATCAATAAAAGGTACGACAGCTACTCTTGGTGGTATTAAACCAGGCGTTACTTACAGCTTCTCTGTAGTAGCGAAAAAAGGTACTGGAACAAGCCCTGCCGTTGGTGCATCCTTCACTGCGCCTGGAGGAACTCCAGACGCGAAGAAAGCTGAAGATGAGGCTGCTAAGAAGAAGGCTGAAGAAGAAGCTAAGAAAAAAGCTGATGAGGAAGCTCAGAAAAAGGCCAATGAAGATAAATTAAAACAAGAAGAAGCTACTAAAAAAGCTGAAGAAGAAGCTAAGAAACAACAAGAACAACAACGTAAACAACAAGAAGAAGCTCAAAAGAAAGCTGATGAGGAAGCTAGAAAAAAAGCTGAAGAAGAAGCTAAAAAACAACAAGAGCAACAACGTAAACAGCAAGAAGAGGCTCAAAAGAAAGCTGATGAGGAAGCTAGAAAAAAAGCTGAAGAAGAAGCTAAGAAACAACAAGAGCAACAACACAATACCGGCGAAGATACACCACACGCAGACGGAAATGTTGTTACAACAGAGTCTTAATACAAAAAAGAAGTCCTTTTCTCTTAACGAGAAAAGGACTTCTTTTTTGTTATCATTTTCTTTACATATAACTTTTCTATTTCAATATACAACTGCGCTAACTGAATATAAGAATGATAATTATTCGGTTTCTTTATAATGAACAAATATCTCTCCATAAAATTAACTGGTTGTACTTCCAATTTACTCGTGAAATCTTCCATTTCGTTCAAACTATAAACAGGTTGTTCATTTAGCCAATATACAATTGATAACAAATGTGCTGCAAAAAGAATCATTGGCCCTTCAGCTTCTTGCTTATTTCTGTTTCGAAAAAGTGTCGCAATGTCTTCATGCTTACTTTTCCATACATTCAATAATACTGGAATACTATTTTCAATTTCATTCCACGGCTCATATTGTCTTTCCATATCATATATAAAATAAGTATTTTGTATTGTTTCTTCAAAAGACTGTTCTGTATAATACACAATCAAATTTTTACTTTCTTTAAAAAATGGTAAGCATCGAAATTCTTTCGGTATTTCTATCACTCGCTCCATCCTTTATTTCCCCTTCATTCGCTTCTTTCCTTCACGACATACTTCTAGTAAAGGGCACTCCTCACATTGTGGTCGCTGTGCTTTACAGTGATAACGTCCAAAGAAAATCATACGGTGATGTGTAACGCTCCATTCATCCATCGGAATTTTCTTCATTAATGTCTTTTCTACTTCTAACACCGAATCTTTCCATCTACAAATCGCTAACCGTTTACTCACTCTCTCTACATGCGTATCAACAGCAATTGCCGGAATACCAAACGCTACCGAAACAACTACATTTGCTGTTTTTCTCCCTACTCCTGGCAAGTTCGTCAACTCGTCACGGTCTTCTGGAACTTTTCCGTTATAATCATCCAGTAACATCTGGCACAATTTTTGAATGTTTTTTGCTTTATTTCTATACAAACCAATAGAACGTATATCTTGTTGTAATTCTTCTAGCGAAACACTTAAATAATCTTCTGGTGTTTTATATTTTTGAAATAAATTTTTCGTCACTTTATTTACAAGTGCATCTGTACATTGTGCAGATAACGCCACCGCTATTACTAGTTCAAACGGATTATCATGAATTAATTCACAATGTGCTTCTGGATACATATCCGCCATTGTGTCCAAACAATAGCGAATTTGCGTTTTATTTAACATATACTTCCTCCTAAATTACTGCTCCAACCAATTATAAAAAGGCACTTTTCCAGTAAATTTCGTCTCTTGTTTTGTTGTTTGCTGCGTTCTTTGTTGATTTGCTCTAAATTTTCGTCCTTGGTTTTGGGCTTGATCTACTGTTTTAATACCATTCTTTTTCCATTCAAATAAAATACGATCAATATATCGGAAATTAAGCTTACCACTCATTACAGCTTCCCTGAGGGCCGCTTGAATTAAATTCGGATGATGTTGATCTTGATCTTCCCACATTCCCAACGTTTCACATTCAAATGGAGAGAGTGGTCTTCCAAATTCTTTTTCAAATACTGTATATAAATTTACTTGCAGTTGCTTTATTTCTTTTTGTTCTTCCTCTATTGATTCATTCATTAAGAAATGCAATATTTTTTCCCATAACGGTTGTAAAGAATAACTTTCACACATCATCGCTTCTGATTTTTGTCCACCTTCTAGTGATAAAAAACCTTTTTGAATCAATGCCTGAATGACTTCCATACATTTCATTTCGGTAATCGTCATCCGTTCTGAAATCTCTGACGGAGTCGGAAACGAATTGCCCGACTCTAAAAATGTATGTACATGAAGTACAACCATAAATTCCGTTTCATTTAACCCTAATTTTTTATAATGCATCATAAGTAATTTTGGAATTGCAATGCTTCCCTGCTCAAACCACTGTAACATCATTTTCTTTTTCATCACCAAACACCTCGCTCTCTAGTATAACACACCTTTCGCTATTTCTTTTTGCCACAATTCGTCAAAAAAACCTCCCTATCATGTAGGAAGGTTTTTTTGTATTACATTAATAAAATATACAATTAAGCTTGCACTTTACTTTTCATAAACGTATGAATACGTTCTAATGCTTTCTCCACTTGTTCAAGAGATGTTGCATATGATAAACGAACGTTATTTGGAGCACCAAATCCTGTACCTGGTACAAGAGCTACTTTTTCCTCTTCTAATAGAGCTTTTGCCCAATCATCAACAGTTTCGTATCCTGATAAAGCTACTGCTTCTTTTACATTAGGGAATAAGTAAAATGCACCTTGTGGTTTAATGCAAGTAAAGCCAGGGATCTGAATTAATTTATCATAAATAATGTTTAATCTCTCTTCAAATGCTTGACGCATTGTTTCTACAGGTTCTTGTGAGCCTGCATATGCCGCGATTGCGCCGTATTGAGCGATTGAAGTAGGGTTTGACGTACTATGACTCGCTAAGTTCGTCATCGCTTTAATAAGCTGCTTATTTCCTGCTGCATATCCAATACGCCATCCTGTCATAGAATGAGATTTAGATACACCATTAATAATAAGTGTTTGTTCTTTTAATGCATTAGAAAGCTGGGCAACCGAAGTATATTCTGCTCCACCATAAATTAATTTCTCATAAATTTCATCTGAAACGATTAAAATATCGTGTTCTAAACATACTTCTCCAAGCTGTTGTAATTCTTCTTTGCTGTAAATCATTCCTGTTGGATTGCTCGGTGAATTAATAATAACTGCTTTCGTTTTCTCTGTAATTGCCTCACGCAGCTGCTTCGCTGTAATTTTGTATTCATTATCTTCAAGGCCTTCTACATAAACTGGCTTACCACCAGCAAGCTTTACTTGTTCCGGATAACTTACCCAGTAAGGTGTCGGGATGATAACTTCATCACCTTCATCAAGTAACACTTGGAATAATGTATATAATGCATGCTTTGCGCCGTTACATACAATAATTTCAGACGGATCATACGCAATTCCTTGATCGCGAGTAAACTTCTTCACAATTTCTTGTTTTAACGATTGTAACCCACCTGTTGGTGTATACTTCGTATGTCCTTCTAACATCGCTTTATGTGCAGCATCCATAATATGTTCTGGCGTATTAAAGTCAGGTTCTCCTGCCCCTAATCCAATTACATCGTGGCCTTCTGCTTTTAATGCTTGTGCCTTTGCTGTAATTTCTAGAGTTGCAGATGGTGTTAAAGCAGCTACTCGCTTTGCTAATTTCATTTGTAGTTCCCCCTACATCTATTTTTCAATGCTGTATCGTCGTAAAAACTGACCATCTTTAAATGCAAGATAGTAATAACTATAACGATTTTCATCATCAATATATGTAACTTCCCATAATGGTATATTGTTTTCAAAGCCTAATTTTACTTTTAAAATTTCTTTAGGCTTACTTTTGTGCTCTTTACTGTCATCTCCGACTTGTTCAATCGTTCTTTGTAAAGCCTCTTTTTCAGAAATACCTTCACTCTTTTTCCTTACTATAGTTTCCCCTTTTTTCTCAGGCACCCAAACGATAAGTTGTTCTCCTTTTTCATCTGTACCTTGTACGACTGTATATGAAGATTCTCCGTTATAATAATCCACAGATTTTACTTTTACAAGCTTTGCTTTTTCTTTTGCAATTTCTACAGATTTTGCCTCTTTAGGGATTTTCTTTTCCATTGCTTTATTATAAACATACGCCCCATATATTCCGCTAGCAACGATTACGATAACGATTGCAAAGATCCACTTTTTCATTGTATCACTACGTTCTGTAAATCGTAAATACAGCTGTTTCTTTATCTTTTTCGTCTAATGCTAATCCGAACATGAGGTCCTGCTCTTTTAACGTACGATTCAAACTATCAACGATTTTATACAAGTCAGATGAATATTTAATACGCGTCGTTGATAAGACTTCGATTTTCTTATCCATGAAAAAACTCCTCCGTTACACAAAAATTTCTAATTATAGAAGAACGCAATGCGGTTACAATAAGAGTACATTCTTTACAACCCCTGCTTCATCACCCATCTATTATAGCAGGACATGTACAGCAAAAAAAGGTTTCAAGTCGAAAACCAATACATTTTGTATACAAGAAGTAAGAAAAATAAAATTCCTCCTACCCACATTTTTTACGCCTGAAGTTTACATGTACTTCAGGCGTATTTTTTCTTCCAATTTTATCCCACTTTATTCAGTTGACCGTTCCTTTAATTGTTCTAACAATTCTTCTAGAGGGCCTTCATAAAGCGGAACAGTTGGAATTGATTGTAAAAAACGTTTTCCATAGGAAGCGCTTGTCAAACGACGATCTAATACAAACACCGTCCCGGTATCTGTACTTGTTCTAATAAGACGACCAAATCCTTGTTTGAAACGCAGTATTGCTTGCGGGAGTGCTAACTTAGCGAATACGTCCTCTCCTTGATTTTTTAACCACTCTCCTTTTGCTTCCATCATCGGTTGATGAGGAGGCGTAAAGGGAAGGCGGACAATAACAAGACAACTAAGGGCATCTCCAGGTATATCTATCCCTTCCCAAAAACTACTTGTTCCTAATAAAATTGATTTATCGAACTCTTGAAACTTACGAATGAGACGACTTCTGCTCTTATTATTCACACTTTGCGTTAATAATAAATAGCCTTCTAATTCCTCATCATTTTTCAAATTCGTATACGCTTCTTTCAACATTTCATACGAAGTGAACAAAACAAGCATTCTACCTTCTGTAGCTTTCGCTATTTTTGCAATATGAGCCGACACAGATTCAATATATTCTTCATTACTTGCTTGCTTAATAAAAGGCACATCCGTTGAAACCATTAATTTCATCTGTTCTTCAAAACGAAATGGTGATGGGACCTGTAATGTATTTGGAGCAAAATCATGTAAACCTAGCTCTTCTTTTATATAGTCAAATGAATCGTTTACTGTTAGCGTTGCTGATGTGAAAATAACACTCTTTTTCTCTGTTAAAAATTTATCAGCAAATCTTTCACCAATATGAACAGGTTGCCCATATAAAACAGTTGAATGAATGGTTCCCTTCGTTTCAGTTTCCATCCATGTCACATATGAATTTTTTTCTAAAATGAGCACTTGTAAAGATTGCGCCATCTTTCTCAATAACTCAATTAAATGCATAAATTCACCTGTAACAACATGCATTTCCCATTCTAATTTACTTTGCAATATATCAACTTGCTTCTCAAGTGTAGAGAGTAATTTTCTTACATCATATACAAAACGATTTGTTAACTCGGTAATACTATCCCATAACTTTCCTTTTTCTACTTCCGTGTTATATCGATAAATGAGTGGCATATTGCTGATCCCTTGTTCCTGCTTTGTTTGTTTAAAGATGAATGCACGTAACATTTGGAATAGCTCATCCGCATCAAATTTCAATTCCTTCAAACTATGACTTACCATGCGGAAAGTCGAACGGGAGGCTTGTTCTGTTTTTTTCATCATTTTATATACTTTAGAAAGTACATCATCTGTTTCTAGCGTACCAAGACGAGATAAAACTAGCTGGAAATACATACAGGAGAACTGTTCACCTAATGTTCTACTTGCCGCTTCCTCAATATGATGAGCCTCGTCAAAAATAATATGTTCACATGAAGCAAATAATGGTTCTTCACTTGAAAAATCTTGAAATAATAACGCATGATTTGTAATAACGATATCTGCAAATAATGCTTTATTCTTTGCTCGTTGATAAAAACAACGACTATACCAGTTGCTTTGCATCCCGCCCGGACTATGTACATCACTACAAATACGGTTCCAAAGTAACTTTCCGCCCTCAGGAATATTTAATTCATCACGATCGCCCGTTTCCGTTTGCAATAACCACACTAAAATTTTTGCCTTCGTGAGCGCCATATCATAATTCTTCTCTTCTTCTTGCAAAGCATATTCAAATTTATGTAGACAAAGATAATGCTTTCTTCCTTTCAGAAGAGCTACTTCAAATGAAAATGGCATTATTTTCTGTAATAATGGAATTTCTTTTTCTAGTATTTGTTGTTGCAGTTGTACAGTTTGGGTACTTATGATAACAGGTTCTTCTTTTTTCTTTGCAAAATAAATACTTGGAAGCAAATATGCAAGAGTCTTCCCTGTTCCTGTTCCTGCTTCAATTAGTGAAAACCTAGAATCTCTTAGCGCTGTATATATTTCCTTCATCATACTCTGTTGGCTTTCTCTTTTTTCAAACTTTGGCATATTCAACGCAAGTTTATCAATTGTCTTATGCAAGAAAGCATCAAATTTAAATGCACATGTTTCACTTAGGTTTAAAGAATAATTCCGTTTTCGAAGCGCAATATTTCGATACACTTCATATCCCTCTGCTCCTTTTTTACCATGCATCATTTTCTTTAAAATATTTTCAGAAAGTACATCCGCTATATCACTTTGAAACACATCACTCAATTCATAAAGCGATTGCAAGGTGACAAGTGGTAACTTTTCAATTTCATTTAAAAATTGTAAAAACAATTCCGCTGTTGCAAGAGCATCACTATCAGCACGATGCGGTTGATCATGCTCTAATTCGTGTTGTTTAGCTAAATCACGTAATTTATAACTATCAGCCGTTGGCAAAAGAATTTGCGCCAACTCAACTGTATCAACTTTTGGACAATGTATTTCTGTATATCCAGCCTGCCTTAATTCTTCCGTTAAAAAATTCCAATCAAAGTGAACATTATGTGCAACGAAAGCTGCACCTTGTAATAGCTCAACAACCATCGGGGCTACATCTTGAAATAACGGGGCTTGCTTAACCATACTCTCATCAATCCCTGTTAGTTCTGTAATAAATGGCGGAATCTCTCTCTTCGGATTAATAAAAGATGAAAAAATCTCTAATATCTCTCCATCTTCCACTACAACAGCTGCAATTTGGGTAATTTTATCCTTCCCATCCTTCCAGGAGTTCCCTGTCGTCTCTAAATCCACAACGACATAACGCTTACTCATATATGTAACACCTCAATTTCTTACCTATCAAACACAAAATTATATAATGTTACTATACCACGTTTTATCTCATCTTAATGAAAAGATGCACAAAAAAGCTATCTCCGTAATAGAGATAGCCTTCTTACTTATAATATCGTACCTGCTTTTTCAGCACCTAACATTTCAATAATTTGATTATCATCATCTAATACTGCAATTTTCGGCGATTGTTTATGAATATTTTCTTCTGCCACTAAACCGTAGCAAATAATAATAACTTTATCTCCTGGCTGTACAAGCCTTGCAGCTGCACCATTTAAGCAAACAACACCGCTACCACGTTCACCCTTAATAACATATGTCTCTAAGCGAGCACCATTATTATTATTTACAATTTGTACTTTTTCATTTTCTACAATATTTACTGCATCCATTAAATCTTCATCAATTGTAATACTACCTACATAATTTAAATTTGCTTCTGTTACTGTTGCACGATGTAACTTCGCTCTCATCATTGTGCGAAACATAGATGCTCCCCCTTATTTAACCGTTACTGTTATATTGTCAATTAATCGTACATTCTCAAATTTAACTGCAATCGCTAAAATGATTCGTCCTTCAATTTTATCCATTACTTGTAGTGAAGGATAAGCATATAAATCAGCATAATCTACAGTGCCTTTCGTATGCGTCTCAATATACTCTTTCACAAGAGTTGTAATGATTTCTGCATTCCGTTCGCCTGCCTCAATTCTTTCTTTCGCTACACATAGGCTACGGTATAAATGAGGAACTTCTTCACGCTCTTCTTGTGATAAATACACGTTACGAGAACTTTTCGCTAATCCATCTTCTTCCCTTACAATATCTACTGGTACGATTGTAACCGGAATATTAAAATCAGCAACAACCCCTTCAATGACAGCAACTTGCTGAGCGTCTTTCATACCGAAATAAGCACGCGTTGGTAATGTAATATTAAATAGTTTCATTAGTACAGTCGCAACACCAGCAAAATGACCCGGTCTTTGTTTGCCACATAATACATCGGTACGCTTTACAACTTCAACTGTTGTCGTTTGTTCTGCTGGATACATTTCTTCCACGCTCGGATAAAATAAATAATCTACACCGTTTTCTTTTGCTACATTTTCATCCCTATCAATATCACGAGGGTATCGATCTAAATCTTCATTCGGTCCAAACTGTAGCGGATTAACAAACACGCTTAACACTACAATTTCATTTTCTTCTCTTGCCTGACGTAATAAAGTCGCATGGCCTTCATGCAAATACCCCATCGTTGGGACAAAACCAATACTTTTTCCACTTGCACGCAGTTCGTTTGTAATTTGCTGCATCTCTTGCACTGTAGTTACGATTTTCATTATTGGTTTCCTCCGTATAACGCTAAGCATTCTTCCTCTTTCATTGTGAATGAATGTTTTTCTTCTGGAAATTGTCCTGTCTTTACTTCAGTAACATATTGTGAAATTCCTCTCACAATCTCCTCTTGAACAGACGTATATTGCTTCACAAATTTCGGAACACGATTTACGCCGTATGAAATAAGATCATGATAAACGAGTACTTGCCCATCTACTTTTTGCCCTGCTCCAATTCCAATCGTTGGAATTGTTAGTTGCTTCGAAATGAATTCTGCTAGCTGCATTGGCACACATTCTAATACAAGTGCTATCGCACCAGCTTCCTCACATCTCTTCGCATCTTCTATTAATTTTTTTGCACTTTCAGCATCTTTTCCTTGCACTTTATACCCACCTAATACTCCTACAGATTGAGGAGTTAAGCCTAAGTGCGCTACAACAGGAATCCCCGCATTTGTCAAGTAATGAATCGTTGATATCACTTCTCCTGCACCTTCTACCTTCAGTGCATGAGCACCACTCTCTTGAACGATGCGGCGTGCATTCACCATCGTATCTTGAGGCGACACATGATACGACATAAATGGCATATCAGTTACAATAAACGTCTCTTTCGCTCCTCGGCGTACAGCTTTCGTATGATGAATCATATCCTCTACTGTTACAGGTACTGTTGAATCGTATCCAAGCACAACCATCCCAAGGGAATCTCCAACTAGAATCATATCAACTTCCGCTTCTTCTGCTAACTTAGCAGATGGATAATCATACGCCGTTAGCATTGTAATCGGCTCACCTTGCTCTTTCATTTTTAAAAAATCTGTTTTTGTTTTCAAAAACTACTCCTCCTTTATACAGGAGAGAGGAGATGGCCGAAATCATATAAAAAAACCCTCTGGCCATAAAAGGGCAGAAGGGTTGTGTGTTAGTCGGCATTATTCATCCCTCTGTCCCAGTCCGTTATTGGATCAAGGCAGAATCCAAGTTATTATTTTTCGTATTGCTTCGAATTATGGTGCAGTTCGCTCTGATACTGCCCACATTCGAACTAATTATAGCAAACTCTAAAAAGGAATTACTACATTTTTTTGAAAAAATAATTTTTATCCTTATTACGGTATGTGAAATTTTTAAATAACGCATGCATAGAAAGATAAACAGATTTGTTTACATGCATAGTATAACTCTTAAAATAATGATGCAGGTTAATTGAGGAAACATACTTACAAAAGGAGAATTGCTAATGTCTATACGCACATGGTTATTTCGATTCATCGGTTTTCTTGTGATGCTTGTGGGAGTAACAACTTTAAATTCCCTCAATGTATTTGCCTCAATTAACGTCGTAACACAACCTGTTGAGTCTGCCAAAGTGATTGAAGTCGAGCTAAACGATGATTACTTTAAATCGAACGTCATCACGATTCCAATTGAAGAATCAACAACATTGCTATTGAAAAATAAAGGCAAGAGCGAGCACACCTTTACAGTAAAAAAACTCGGCATTGACGTCGTAGTCGAGTCAGGAAAAGAAAAAAATATTACCGTGAAACCTAAAAATACTGGTACATATGAATTAATATGCCGGTATCACCTTCTTAAAGGAATGGAGGGAAAAGTAATCGTCAAATGACAAGTAAATACTAAAAAATTCATTATCGCACCGCAAACTCATTTCAAAAATATTGAAATAAAAAAGAAGTTCCAAAAGAGGAACTTCTTTTACTTAATTTCGATATCCGCAGAATGAATGTGATGTACTTTTCCTTCATGATCTTCTAGAAGCAATACACCATCCTCTGTAATTCCTTTTGCTATCCCTGTAATTGTCTCTCTCATCGTTCGAGCGTTAATTTCTTTCCCGATGCTCACAGCGTAACTTTCCCAAAGAATTTTAATGACAGAGAAACCATTTTGTAAATACTCTTTATATAATTTTTCTAGTTGTAAAAAGATTTGTTGCATAAGCTCCGCACGAACAATTGGCTTACCAGATTCAATCGCTAAAGAAGTAGCGATATGCTGAATTTCCTCATCAAAATGTTCTTGCTTTTGATTCGCATTAATACCAATACCCATAATGACAGCATTAATTTTATCAGGATCAGCTTGCATTTCTGTTAATATACCTACAGCTTTTTTCCCCTGAATTAAAATATCATTCGGCCATTTTATTCCTACGTTTACACCTGTGCACTTTTCAATTGCTTGCGCAACGCTAACAGCGGCTAACAAAGTAAGTTGTGGTGCATGATGAACCGGGATTGATGGACGTAAAATAATACTCATCCAAATTCCTGTTCCTTTTGGTGAATGCCATTTTCTGCTTAAACGACCTCTACCGGCTGTTTGTTCTTCTGCCACAACAATCGTTCCTTCTTCTGCACCTTCATAAGCAAGTTTTGCTGCAATATACTGCGTCGATTCAACAGACTCTTCAAAATACACTGTTCTACCAATATGTTTCGTTTGTAACCCTAACTGAATTTCATTCGCAGTCACTTTGTCTGGCTTACTTGCAATTCGATAGCCTAATCGGCGTACAGCTTCAAGTTCATACCCCTCATTCCGAAGGTCCTCCATATGTTTCCACACAGCAGTTCTTGAGCAACCAAGTTTATCACTAATCGTTTGACCAGATACAAACTCGCCATCTGCTTCCGAAAAAACTTGCAATAACTGCTTTCTTATAGTAGATTGCATTCTTGCAGCCACTCCCTTATACACTCTTTCTCATTACCTACGTTTCCTTGTACGATTGCTTCTTCAATTTTTTGAATCATTTCAGCAACCCACGGACCTGGCTTTTTGCTTGCCCAGTTTAACAAATCATTCCCAGTCACATTCATCTCTTGTCGACTCTTGATTGGCAATGCTTGAAACAACGTTTGTACCCGGTTAACAGCTGTATGATCATAGCTTTCAATCATCGCTTCATATACTCTTTCTGCCATTTCAGCGATATGAATTCCCGTTTTATAAAGAAGAACTGTATCCCAATCCTTCTCCTTTCTCTTACGGATTGTTAATAAAACTGCGACGATATCTTTTATTTTTTTATTCGAAAACTTCCATTGACGTAAAAAGACAGCTGGATGTTCTTCCCCGATACAATATAAGAAAAACGCCCATGCCTCAATGTCTGTTTCAAAAGAATCCCATTTATACTGCGTAGCTTTTAACAATCTCTCTTCTGACATCTGTAAATATGGTAGATGAGAAAATAGTTTCGTTTCTACTAATTCTTTGAGAGCCTTCACACAATATGTGCCAGTTAACAGTTTTTCAAACTCCACTGTAATTCTCTCAATTGCTATATGTTCCAGCAAATGTCCATATGTTTCAATTGCTTGTTTCGTTTTCATTTCTAAAGAAAAACCTAACGTACTTACGAACCGAATACCACGCATCATTCGCAGGGCATCCTCTTGAAAACGATCCGCAGCATTTCCCACTGTCACAATTTCTCTCTTTTGAATCGCTTCCTGTCCAGCAAATAAATCAACCATTTCGCCTTCTTCTGTCATGGCAATTGCATTCATTGTGAAATCACGACGTTTTAAATCCTCTTCTAATGAACGAACAAATTGAACACTACTAGGTCTTCGAAAATCTTCATATTCGCTCTCTGTTCGAAACGTGGTTACCTCATAAGGTTCACCATTTTCTACTACAATTACAGTTCCATGCTCAAGACCAACAGGAACATGTCTTGGAAATATAGCCATCACTTCTTCTGGTAAAGCAGATGTCGCAATATCAATATCTCCAACCGGCCTATCGATAATAAGATCGCGTACGCTTCCGCCGACAAAGTAGGCCTCATGCCCTTGTTGCTTTAAAGTCTCAATAATAGAACTAGCTTTTTTAAATCTTTTCATTTTTGTCATCCCTTAGTACATCATAGTAAATCGTTTCATATTGTGAGACGATTTTTTCAGAGCGGAACTGCTCGTAAACACTTGCTCTTGCTCGCTCTCCCATATTACGGTGAAGTTCTTCATCCTTTAATAACTGAATGGCTTGATTTGCCACTCCCGTCGTATCGCCAACTTCACATAAATACCCTGTTTCACCATGTTGAATGACTTCTGGAATACCTCCAACCCTTGTTCCAATACAAGGTACACCACACGCCATCGCTTCTAATAAAACAAGACCAAAACTCTCTTTCTCTGATAGAAGTAACATTAAATCACTCATCGCAAGTAGCTCTGCAACATTATCTTGCTTCCCTAAGAATAAGACGCGATCTTCAATATGTAAATTTTTCACCAACTGTAAAATCGTGCAAAATTCTGGTCCATCTCCAACAAGAAGCAACTTCGCATCTACTTCTGTAACAATTTTAGCAAATGCCTGAACAACATCTTGCACACGTTTCACTTTACGGAAATTTGAAATATGAATGAGTATCTTTTCACTTTCACTTATACCGTATTCTTTCTTTAATTGAGTCATATCACGCTTGAAATATACACGTTCGTCTATAAAGTTATATACCGTTTGAATGTCTTTATTTGGTTTTACAAGCTCATGCGTTTCGTTAATTAATGAGTGCGAGACAGCCGTCACAACATCGGATTGCTCAATACCAAAACGAATTAAATTATTTAACGAAGGGTCGGAACCTAACACAGTAATATCTGTTCCATGCAAGGTTGTAACAATTTTAATACGCTCTCCAATCATTTGTTTTGCTAAATAAGCACAAATGGCATGTGGTATTGCGTAATGCACATGTAAAATGTCTAGGTTTTCTCTTTGTGCAACCTCTGCCATTTTACTCGCTAATGCTAAATCGTACGGTGGATATTGAAATACAGAGTATTGATTTACCGTTACTTCATGAAAGTAAATGTTTGGATACACTTTATTTAACCGGAATGGTAAACCCGATGTAATAAAATGAATTTCATGCCCTCGTTCCGCTAATTGCTTTCCTAATTCTGTTCCAACAACACCAGAACCACCTACTGAAGGATAACATGTAATACCTATTTTTAATTTCATTTACATCCCCCTATTAAATCAGCATGTAATAAAACCGGTTTCTTACTCATAAATCCTTCGGCATATAAGACTCCAACTTCTTTTCCAAACATTTTCTCACGAGCGACTACAGTTTCAACGTAACCTTCTGTTAACGGCGTTTTCACACCATCACTCCCTGTTGAAAACTGACTTTCATACGCTTCTAATGCTTCCACCTTTATAGAGAGGTACTCACTTATATCTATACAAAAATTCGGTTTATGAAAACCATTAATCATATAATGATAAAAAGACTCCACACGATGTGGTGAAAGTTCCGGCATATATTTACGGATTCCTGCTGAAAAAATAGCTTCTTCCACAAGTTTTGCACAATTTGCATGATCTGGGTGACGATCTTCATAATACGGCGCAAAAACTAGTTTTGGTTTATATGTACGAATCACCTTTACAATTTCACGTATATACTCTTCTTTTATATACAAACCACGGTCTGGCATCGCTAAATTTAATCTCGTTTTTACTCCCATTATACGAGCTGCCGCCTTTGCTTCTTCTTTTCTTAACTCTATCGTTCCATTAGAAGAAAGATCAGCTTCTGTTAAATCACAAATACCTACTTCATACCCTTGCTTCGTATATTTAGCAATGGTACCAGCCATGCCAATTTCAGCATCATCGGCATGAGCACCAAACGCTAATATATGTAATCCACTCATAATTGTTCCCCTCATTTTCTTAACTTGCGGTAATCTAAATCTCCTCGCTCTAATGCGTGCATTAACATTTCAGCACTCGCCATATTCGTTGCAAGTGGAATCGCATATACATCACATAAACGAAGCAATGCATTCACATCCGGTTCATGCGGCTGTGCTGTTAATGGATCGCGGAAGAAAATTACCATGTCTAAATCATTTTTTGCAATCATTGCACCAATTTCTTGATCGCCGCCAAGAGGACCAGATTGATATCTCGTTACAACTAAACCGGTCGCTTCCATGATACGAAGCCCTGTCGTTCCTGTTGCAAATAATTCATGTTGTTCAAAAATTGGTTTATATGCGTATGCAAACGAAACCATGTCATTTTTCTTTTTGTCATGTGCGATTAAGGCAATTTTCATCCGTTGTCTCCCCTTTAGTCGATAATATTTTCTAAACCGTACACAAGATGATCTAGATTCATTACTGTCTCAATTGATAGTTTTACACCAGACATAAATGATGCACGATTGAATGAATCATGACGAACTGTTAACATTTGTCCGTCTCCACCAAACATTACTTCTTGGTGTGCAATAAGTCCTGGTAAACGTACACTATGAATGTGAATACCGTCTACGTTTGCACCACGAGCTCCTTTTAGTTGCTCTACTTCATTTGGATGACCTTGCTGCTTTGATTCACGATTTTGACGAATCAATTCTACTGTTTTTACTGCAGTACCAGATGGTGCATCTAACTTTTGATCATGATGCAATTCAATTACTTCAACATCTTGGAAGTACTTCGCTGCCATTTGTGAGAATTTCATCATAAGAACTGCACCAATTGCAAAGTTTGGAGCGATAATTGTTCCTACTGCTTTTTCTTTTGCAGTCTCGGTTAATTGTTTTAGCTCTTCTTCTGTAAATCCAGTTGTACCAATAACAGAACGAAGTCCACGCTCAACTGCTAGTGTAACGTGTTGTTTTCCAACTTCTGGCGTTGTTAAATCTAACAACACATCTGCTTCTACTTCCTCTAAACAAGTATGTAAATCCGCGTAAATAGGTGTATCTAACGCTGGCATTCCAGGTAAATCAGAGATTTTCTCTCCACCATGCTTATAATCCACTGCTGCTACTAAATTAAAGTGTTCCGTTCTTTCCATAAGAAGAACTGCTTCATGTCCCATACGTCCTCTTGGTCCAGCGATAATTACTTTAATTTCTTTCATTATTCTTTCTCTCCCTCATCAATACGTGTCCAGCGATCTTTATCGCGCGTATTAAATTTATTCATTACAATGTTATGTGCTGTTTCTAAATCAATATTTAAACTATTTGCCATACAAATCATAACAAATAATACATCTCCAAGCTCTTCTTCAATACTACGTTCTGTTTCAGTTGTTTTCTTCGGTTTCTCACCATAATAATGATTAACCTCTCTTGCAAGCTCCCCCATTTCTTCCGTTAAACGAGCCATCATTGCAAGTGGACTGAAATAACCTTCTTTAAACTGACCAATATATGCATCTACTTCTTTCTGCATATCCTTCATCGTTTTCGCTTCCATACAATTCACCTCTAATCCTTCCTCTTTCATGTTAGCCAATTCATCGCGATTTGACAAATATTATTCCCCGCCAAACACCTATTTGCGACCCTTTTTGGGAAAGATTATAATAAAGTGAAACTTTCTTTTGCGATTTTTGCAAAAGATCAGCCTAAACCAATCGGGTTCCAACGGCTGGTCTGTACTTCTTCTGTGCTTTATCTCCTACCAGCCGTTGGAACGGGGTAAAGTGAAACTTCTTTTGCGGTTTTGGCAAAAGGTCATCCTAAACCAATCATTTTTTATAGTCTTCACTATTTTCACTAGCAACGAAAAATTACTTATCATTATGTTTTACCGTTTTAGCGGAGCAATGCCATTTACATAATTAGGGGGATTTCTATATGACATCAAATTTGAAGATTCGAAATATCATTTTCATTTTAATCGGTTCCGCTATTTTTTCTTTCGGTATTGTGAATATCAATATTGAAAATCACCTTGCAGAAGGTGGATTTACCGGTATTACACTATTATTGTATTTTCTATTTAAGTTTGACCCTTCTTATTCAAACTTAATTTTAAATATCCCTATATTTTTTATTGGTTGGAAATTACTTGGAAGAACGACATTTATATATACACTAATCGGCACCTTTAGCGTATCTTTATTTCTATGGATTTTTCAGCGTTACGAAGTTCTCAACTTACATGTAAACTTACAAAACGATATGACACTCGCGGCTTTATTCGCCGGAGCATTTATTGGTATCGGTCTTGGGATCATATTTAAATACGGCGGAACTACTGGCGGTGTAGATATTATCGCGAGACTCGCTCATAAATATGTTGGCTGGAGTATGGGGAAAACGATGTTTATGTTTGATGCTATCGTCATTATCGTCTCTATCCTTACCTATTTATCATATCGCGAGGGTATGTATACGTTAGTTGCTGTTTTTATCGGAGC
Source organism: Bacillus sp. SSR7 (assembly GCF_055902415.1). NCBI lineage: Bacteria > Bacillati > Bacillota > Bacilli > Caryophanales > Bacillaceae > Bacillus > Bacillus sp. SSR7. Next base: position 188,308 of record NZ_JBVVXV010000003.1, read on the forward strand.
GAAAGTGATTGATTTTATGCAAGAAGGAGCCTATGCAGCAAAAGGAGCAACGATTATCTCAGATAAAAACGATGAAATTGCTGCCAAAATTTTATGTGAGATGGAGCGCGGAGCAACCTTTTTAAAAGCTGTTGGGTCGTATACAAAAGTGGAACGGAACGTATTGTATTGCGTTGTTGCTAAAAATGAAATTGTGAAATTAAAAAACATTATTACTTCTGTAGATCCTCACGCCTTTGTTGCTGTAAGTGACGTACATGATGTAGTTGGTGAAGGTTTTACATTGGATGAAAATAAAAATCCATTACATACATAAACACAACTAGAAAAGCTTTTTAGCTTTTCTAGTTTTTTATTACATATCGCTTAAGTTTCTCTAAATCCTCATAAATAAGCTCCAATAAGCTCCGATTATAAAAAATGGAAGCAGGGTGGAATGTCGGAAAAATATGATATTCTTTCTCTGACCATGTAAACTCTGCACTTTGCATATCCTTTAATTTTTGAATGGGCTGTTTTAATAATTGTCCGTGTACATCTGTGATTTTTTTATCTTTTCCTGTTAAACGTTGAAGACCGATATTGCCAAGCGTGACGATAAGCTTCGGATTTATTTTCTCTAATTCATAATCTAACAAAGGCGCATGGGCAACTATTTCTCCTTGATTTGGCGTTCTATTATACTTTCTTTGTATGATTTCACCATTTCGTTCTTTTTTCTCTCGCCATTTATAAGGTCTACTCCGAACAGCGCTCGTAATATATACTTCATCCCTTGTAACGTGAATACGTTCTAAAAAACCCATTAATTGTTTTCCTGCCCTCCCGCTAAACGGAATCCCATTATGAATTTCCGTTTCACCAGGCGCTTCTCCTAACAACATAAATTTAGGATTTTCAGGACCTTGTCCACTTAAAAAACCTTCTAATTGATAAGGAGCACTACGCTCTTTCACTTGTTTTACTAAATGGTCTGGATATTTCATTTCCCCCACCGCCTTTCCGCATTACTTCTATTATTTCTATTTGCAATACATTATATAATTCAATCCACACAACAAAAAAGACTATCATAATTGATAGTCTTTAGTCGTCGCTACGCTGCATACCAGTATAAATCAATACGAGACGTAATAATTCAAATACCGCTACAGCTGCAGCTGCTACATATGTTAATGCTGCCGCATTTAATACTTTACGAGCTTGCCCATATTCATCAGTTGATACGATACCTAACGCTTCAATTTGTTGCATTGCACGCTTGGATGCATCAAACTCAACGGGTAATGTAACAAGTTGGAACACAACACCTGCTGCCATTAAAATGATACCTAAAAATATCATGTTAGCCATCGATGCAAAAATACCAATCATAATAAATATCCAGGAAATATTCGATCCAAAGTTTGCAACTGGCACTAACGAATGACGAATACGCATAAAGTTATAATCTTTTGCATCTTGAATTGCGTGTCCTACTTCGTGTGCTGCAACTGCTGTACCAGCAACTGAATGACCGTAATAGTTATCTGTTGATAATCGAACTGTTTTTGCAGTTGGATCATAATGGTCTGATAAATGACCCGGTGTTTCTTCAACAGCTACGTTGTATAATCCATTCTCATCTAAGATTTTCCGAGCCACTTCTGCTCCTGTCATACCTGATGTTGAGTAAACTTGTGAATACTTGCTATAGGCACTACGTACTTTTGACTGTGCATACAACGGTATGATCAAAATGATCGCGAAGTAAATTAAATAAAACATCATGAACCTCCATTGAAGTTTTAATTATAGTACTTCTCATTCTATTTTCTTCTGCCACCATTGTCAATGAATAAACCTTACAATCCGTATCTTTATTTATTACATTATCTATTCTTAGAATGGACATTACTTTTTCTTTTTTCTCTCTCCCCTTTATACTTTCTCCATCCAACATAAGTTAATGTGAATAAAATAAGACCTCCAGTAATTGTCATAAACCAAATGAGAGAGGGTGCAATTTCGTCTTTTTTTACTGTATGAAATATCTTTTGTAAATCCCCTTTTATGATTCCTACTTGCATTTGCCCACCTTTCGTTTTTAACATAACGTTACGAAATTCATCCAAATAAGATAAATGTGCATTTACACGCTGCACTTCGTTTTCTGGCAAGGCTATCATTAAGCTTGGATAAATAATATTAAATTCATGTAAAAATGTGTTTAACGTTTGTTGAAACTGTCCTGTATCTTCTTTTGTTATCGCTTTTTCCATTTGAGAAAAGGCACCCATTACTTTCCCTTCTCTTTCCATCCAAAGTGGTTGATACTTCGATACTTGTGCATCAACAGCGAGCTGCAGTGCTAGCACATTATCAATTTTAACTTGTTTACTTACATCTTCTTCCGCGAGAGATTGTTTCGCGTTGTCGTAAGCTAAAGAAATAACTCTAACTTGATTTGGCGTTACTTCTTGCTTCTTTTCATTCCCCTTTATGACAAACTGCTCCGAGAAATGTTGTAATACTTGTACTGCTTTTTCATCTTCATTACGCTTCACTAATTGTAATGAGTCATCCAACAACCCTGTTAGTTCACTCCACTCTTCAGCATATATACGTAACGGAAACATTATAATTAGAAATGCTATCAATCCAACTAATGTTCTCTTCATCACGGTCCCCCCTATAACTACTAGTACAAAATATGTTAATTTGGACAAGAATAGAACAGAACTGGACCGAAAAATATATTATCGTTTTACAAACAAAAAAATTCTCTTTAAACAGAGAATTTTTCTTTTGAAATCCTTTTCTTTTTTACGAAATATTTATATAAGCTATAACAAATTATGCTACCACATAAAATAAATAATAAAATAGCACACGCTGCATGCATAAAGAACTCTTCTGGTAACATTAATATAATCGGATCTGTTTCAATATCAAACATCCAATAATCATTACTGAATAAAAGCTTATGGAATAATACAAAACTCTTTTCAAAATTAATAGCGATCGGTAACATAAGCGCTATCGGAAAGATAATTGTTACAATTGATCCGTGCAGTAAAAACTTTTCATTTTTCTTTTTTAATAAATAAATCCCGCCTATTATTGCAATCATAATTGTCGCATACATCACATATTGAATTTTCACTAAAATATTTTTAACATCTACAAAATGAATACGGCCATTTGTGGACATATCTAATGTTGGAAACTGTAATGCCCCGTCATAAAACGGAGATAAATATGTGATAAGCACATCATAATTTCTTTTAATATCAGCCTTCGTCATATCCGCTAAGTCTGGAATGTTTAAAAAATCAATTTCAAAATAATATAACCATTTTCCGTACACCACCACTGTTGTTGCGAGTGCAAATATAGAAAATGCTATGCTATATGAAACAATTATCGTAATCAATCGATCCAATATTTTTGTACCACTCGTATTTTTCTTCATTTTCTCCCCCTAATGTTCTAACGATTATAAAGAAAACTGTTTTCGATTCTCACGTAAGCAATAATAATATGTCATACAAAGCACAACAATGCTTAGCCAGAACGTAAAATAACCAATTTCCCCTACAAACAAATGCATAATTCCATATCTCGGCATTTGCCAAAACAAATAATCAATTGCATCGTTATGTAATGTCCATACAGCTGCTACCGCAAAATGCCATTTTTTTATACGGTAAAACGGTGCATATAGCACTGCTTGTACTGCCATCGCAAAATGTGAAAGCATTAACATATACCCGATAAAGCCAATAGGACCTTTTACATAAATCATAACCGCATTTACAACAACAGCCCATATTCCATATTTTATTAAAGTAACAATCGCTAGCGCCTCTATTAATCCCCAATTTCTTTTTATTAAAAAAGCAATTAAAACAATGACAAAAAAGAGACTTGCCATAGGGCTATCGGGTACAAACGGCCAAAATATAGGTGAAGTTTCTTTTAATTGATTTCCATACCATATAAATCCGTATATCGTACCTAGTATGTTAACAACTAATAAAAATAATAATACGGAGCGTTGTCTTAACATTGCATACAAGTAAACCAAGTTGTATGTCCAACACCTTTCATTCTTTCATCAGACTCTACTCTATTATATAGTAAACTTTCTATCATCAAAATAAAAAGCTGACTACAAATTTTTTGTAGTCAGCTTTTTATTATTTTTTATTATACTTTGCAACGAATTCCGAAAGCTTCTTCAGCTCCTCATCTGTACCTTTAAATACACCTTTAGGCATGGAACCTTTTCCCTCTTTCGCAATTTTAGCAATTTCTTCTGGCTTTAAAGTTAAATTTTGCAGTGCCGGTGCTGCTGCCCCGCCCTGTAAATTGTCACCGTGACATGTTAAACAAGTATTTTTTTGCATTAATTTATAACCGTCATCATTTTTATCAACTGGTGCTGTTTTTACAATTGCTCCTTGTTTTTTTGCAGCTTCCCAGTCGTGGTGTGCTACAGATTCCCAAGTTAAAAAGATAATCGATGCAATTGCTAAAAGCATAAATCCCGTTGCTACAGGACGCTTCAATGGGCGTCTTTCTGGGCCTCGATCAAGAAATGGAGCTAACAGTAATGCGCCAAACGCAATCCCTGGCATAATGAACGCTCCAATTACAGTAAATGAGCCAGAAGCATAAGAATACTTTAATAACTGATACAAGAATAAGAAATACCAATCTGGAAGTGGTATATATCCAGCATCAGTTGGATCCGCCATTCTTTCAAGCGGTGACGGATGCGCCACTGTTAAACATAAATAACCGATTAAAAAAACTGCACCAACCATCCATTCTTTTAACAAGAAGTTCGGCCAAAATGCTTCTGTTTTCCCTGGGTATTCAGAATAGTCTTTTGGAATATTTGGTTTCCGAGCTACTGGTACCCGAGAATCTCCTACAAACTTCATCCCTTTGCCGCGATGCATAATCTCCCTCCTTTAGTTCTTTCCCCTTTAATTTAGCAATCTCTTATAGTGGACCGGAAATACCTTGTTTGCGAATCATGATGAAGTGGAAGGCCATTAAACCTAGAAGTGCTGCTGGTAAGAAGAAGACGTGAATAGCAAAGAAGCGAGTTAATGTTTGAGCGCCAACAATTTCGGAATGACCAGCGAGTAATGTTTTAATGTAAGGACCAATGAGCGGCGTTTGCTCTGCAATTTGAATCCCTACTTTCGTAGCAAATAACGCTTTCATATCCCACGGTAATAAATATCCGGTAAAACCAAGACCTAACATAACAAAGAAAATAAGAACACCAACAATCCAGTTTAGCTCACGAGGCTTTTTATACGCACCCTGGAAGAAAACTCTAAGTGTATGTAAAAACATCATTACAATTACGAGACTAGCACCCCAGTGGTGCATACCACGAACAATTTGCCCATATGCAACTTCATTTTGCAAATAATAAACCGATTCCCAAGCATTTTTAATATCAGGCACATAATACATCGTCAAAAACATTCCAGATAAAATTTGAATTACAGTAACGAAAAAGGTAAGTCCACCAAAGCAATAAACGAATGCAGAAAAGTGATGTGCCGGGTTTACATGTTCAGGTACTTCATGATCAGCGATATCACGCCATATTGGTGTAATATCTAACCTTTCATCTACCCAATCATAAATTTTATTTAGCATCTACTTTGCACCCCCTCTTGGCTTCGCTTTTCCTAGATACAATGTTCCATCTTTCACTTTAGATTCGTATACATCAAGTGGAGCAAGGGGCGGCGTGCCTTTAATGTTAATTCCGTCTTTTGTGTAACGACCCCCGTGACATGGACAAAAGAATTGATTCGGATGTGCTTTGTCCGAATTCCAGTTAACCGTACATCCTAAATGTTTACATACTGGAGAGAACGCAACAATGTCTCCGCTTTCATCTTTATGAACCCAAGCTGATTTTGGCTCTTCGGACTTGTACCAACCATCAACCTGCTTCACCTTAAAGTCGAAACGTTTCGGCTCTGTTGTAATATCCTTTACTTGTGCAACAGCAACCATATCCGTTCCCGCTTCTTTTCTTAACACCGGATCAAGCGCAAATCGCGTCATCGGCATTAAAATACCCGCTGCCATAAAGCCTCCTACCCCTGTAAGGGTGTAATTTAAAAACTGTCTTCTTGACACACGATGTTCTTTCTCGCTCACGAAAATTTCCCCCCTCTATCAGAAATTGTCCCCTCGTGATAAATTATATAAAAAATAAAAACTAGGACACTATCATGATATAATACGCTCATGCACAGGTCAATATCATACTACTCATAATAATAAGAACTTTCTGTTTATTATTGTTTTCCCCATTTTTCTTCTAACATTACCATGATATTTTTTATATGTGCATGAATCACTTCTCTTTTCGCTTGATCACTAAATTGTTCTAACGCTAATGAAGGAAACCAAAATAAATCTCCCTGCAATTCTTGCATATCTTCTTTCCATGAAAAATCACTTGTAACATAAGCAATATGCTTAAAACCTTGCTTTCTCAAATGATTTGTCCATTCTTGCAAACGACCTTTTTCGTTTTTTTGACTTTCTACTAAATACGTAAATGCAGGTAGTAAAAGCACTCTTCCTTTATATTCTCTTTCTAGCTCCATACTCAACAATTCGATAAATTCCCCTTGTTCTACTACCGTTTTCATTTCTTTTGCTGCTGAAATTGATAAAAGTGGTATAACACCCGTATCTACATATTCTCTTACTTGCTCAAACTGCTCCACATCTTTTACAATCCATTTCAAATTTCTTCCCTCCCTCACCTGAAAATGACAGAACTTTCACTTTATATATATTAAACCATACTAAAAGAGGTAAAAAAAGAAAAACTACCTATATTAAGGTAGTTTTTCTTAAAAAGTCTGAAATTTGTAAAATTTTATGAATCCAAATGAATTCTATAACATCTTTAACTCCGCTGTTAACCTGTGAAATGCTTCCTTATCTTGCTTATCCAGCGCTTCATCAATTTGCTTTAGAAGACGTTCTCTTCTAAAAGAAAATACACTTTCTTCTAAAAACCTTTCTGCAAGTAAACGATCTTTTTCATTTACTTCAATGTGCTTTGGTAAATACGGGTTTTCTTCTAATACAGCTACATAGTTGGCATTTTGAAACGATGATTTAAAATTGAGTTGAATATAAATATCCTCATCTCGATTTAAACGAATATCATGAAACGATTTTTCAGCATCTGTTGTCATAACATTTTGTTTAAAAAAGTGAAACGGTGTATCTTTTACACAATTCGCGGACATTACTAAGCCACGCGGACAATATTTTGCATGCTCTACGAAGTGGACTTTATGCATCAATTGGTCGTGACTCATTAAATAATTCAAAATCCATACACATTCACGCTGTTTCAGTTGGTAATTATTCAAAAACCATTTTACAAAATCCTTCTTCTCGTTTACAGAAACAGGGGTATTCATAGCAATTAAGTCCCTCCTCTGTCTTTCTCTTTTCTTTTTAGATTCAAGAAGCGGCATTCAGTTTCCTTCCAACTTATGAAAAATCCTCTAAATTATATAACAATTCTTCAATATGAATTTGTGTCGGGTCTAGTTGTATTAACTGAGTAAATACTTCTTTCGCCTCTTTTCGCATACCTTCTTCCAATAAGAAATAACCGTACTCTTCCAAGAAGTCTGGATGATTCTTAAAAGAAGTATATGCACTTTCATAGTGTTTTAATGCATCCGAATACATTTCTAATTGTTTTTTTGCAAATGCAAGATCCCAAAGTAGTTGTGTATCTGGTTCTCCGCTATCAATTGCACGCTCTACAACAGCGATTAACTCTTCATATTTTTCTTGTTCCTTTAAGATGTACGCATATTTTAATGTTGCACCTAAATGTCCTGGATCTAACTCAAGCGCTTTTTGAAGTACTTCCTCTGCTTCCGCAATTTTCCCTAATTTCGCCGCAATGTTTGCTAATTCTACATAAAATGGTACAGAAAGCTCATCTACTTTAATTCCTTCATGAAGTGTTTCATAGCTTTCTTGAAGCATCCCTTCTTTTTCATAGCTTTTCGCTAAATACATGTAAAGCGATGCATACTCAGGATCTAATTCTTTCAGTTCTTGCCAAGCACCAATTGCTCGTTGGTATTCTTCACCTTGGTATAACGTGAAGGCATATCCAAATAATGAGTGAATATCTTTTTGTTCCTCTAAACCTGCTTCGTAGTAAGAAATCGCCTCTTCCCAATTTCCAATCGCACTTAACGTTTCTCCAAGGCGTAGCGCAATGACAACACCACCCATTACTTTATGTTCCGCTAATAGCGACTCATAATAAGTGATTGCCTTTTGTTCTTCACCTTTACTACTATATAACTCTGCTAATCCAAACGTAATGACAGGCTCGTCAGGCATCATTTCTTTCGCCTTTAATAGTTTTTGTTCTGCTACATCATCGAAACCTTGCATTTGGAATAAATCCGCAACAAGTAATAACGATTGAACATATAAATCATCATTTTCTGGAATATCATGAAGCACCTCAATCGCTTCATCTTCTTTGTCAAGATCAATATATAATTCTGCTAAAAATACAGTGAATTCACTTTCCTCTGGATACAATAAACGTAAGTCTTCTGTAATAGCTAACGCTTCATCCGTAAATCCCAGTGTATGATAATAGCGAGCGATATCATACTTCTCTTCATCATTCGCAATTTTTAATTGTTCTTTTAATAATTGTAACCCTTTTTCCGCTTCACCATTTTCAATATATGAAACAGCTTGTTCAAACTTTTGCATAAACGTCTCCTTTAATTCTAAAAAATATTCTTTTCTGTTCATTTACCCCGCTATTAACGGGCAGTAAGACCCCACCTCAAAATTCAGCTACGGCAAAGAAGTTAGTTTTGGGGTCAACTGCCCGTAAAAGCCCGATTGGTTCAACTAATAATCAGCGGGGGATAAACATCCCCCCACTGATTAAAGTTTCACTTTATCATAAGCAACTAAGTGTAAGAACGCAACCTTTAGAATGAGCATACTTCTTCTTGTACTTTCACTGATAACGATTCAAATATGACACCGATACCGCATTACTACTTTCTATTGTACCGTTTTCTTTTATGACCGTGCAAATAACTCCCCTTATTAATTATTAGCCCGCACGAACTCTTTACAGTTCTTCTTTATTTAAATAAAAAAGGCTCCTATATTAGGAGCCTTTACAAACTCTTAAGAGTATGTTTCTTCTTTCTTTACTTGCTCGTTTACAAGCTCTTTCAACAGTTCTATAATTTCATCATTTTCTTCTTTCAAACCGACAGTAATACGAATGCCATCATGTATACCAAATGCAGCACCAGAACGAACGATATAGCCTTTCTTCATTAATCGTTCGAAAGCCTCATTACCAGGAATACCGAGCTTTAAGAAAATGAAATTTGTTTGAGATGGATAATAGAATACGTTATATTCCTTACAAAATGCATAATACTGATTTAAACCTTCTTCATTCTTTTTCACGCATTCTTGTAAAAATGCTTGATCTTCTAATGCAGCGAATGCTACAGATTGCGCTACAGTCGATGTATTAAATGGTAACCTTGCTACTTCTAGTTGCCCAATTAACCGCTCATTACCAACCGCATATCCGATACGGAAAGCTGCTAAACCATATGCTTTTGAAAACGTGCGTAAAATCATAAGATTTTCATACTTGTCAAGAAGTGGCAACGTTTGCGGATAGTCTTCTGCCCCCGCATATTCATAGTATGCTTCGTCCATAATAACGAGCGCTGACTTAGGAACTGATTCTAAAAATGAAAGTAATTTTTGTTTCTCTACATATGTACCTGTCGGATTATTCGGATTACAAATCCATACGACCTTCGTTTTATCATCTACTTGCTCTAGCATCGCATCTAAATCATGAATGCCATCTTTAAGTGGTACTTCACGAACTTCTGCTCCTTCAATAACAGCATGGTGATGGTATTGCGAGAATGTTGGATTCGCCATTACAACATTTGTTCCTTCGTGTAGTAATGCACGGCTAATCATTTGAATGACTTCATCTAATCCACTACCAAATAGTAGTTGTTCTGCTTTTACACCTAAATGTTCCGCTACTTTTGTCCGCAGTTCAAAGGCATATCCATCTGGATAAAGGGCATATTGGCTCGCTAAAGAAGTTAATGCTTCTGTCACACGCGCTGAGCAACCGAATGGATTTTCGTTCGATGCTAATTTCACAATTTTTGATAACCCATATTCCCTTTTTACTTCTTCAATATTTTTCCCAGGTACATATGCTCTCAAAGTTAACAATTGCTCTTTTACTCTCATTTTTCTTCCCCCAGTCGTTTTATTCAATACGATTACAATATGGTTATACTCCCTTACTATAATCGTTTATCATAACCGTCACTATTACGAAAACACTTCTAAATAGGCTCTTCACAGTTGTTACCTATCTTTATACCATATTCTTTTGAAATGCCTCTAACGCAATATGAACAGTCTCATCTGGAATAGATACGACATTTACTACCCCATATTCCTGCATAAGCACCATATGAATTGTTCCTGCATTCGCTTTCTTATCTTGTTTCATCAACCCGACGAGGCGTTCTACATTCAAATCACGTGGCATTTTTGGATAACCGTACTTTAAAAACCACTGCTTCATCTCTTCATAAGCAAGATTAACCTTATACACTTGCTCACTTAAGAATATAGCAAATAACATTCCAACTGCTACTCCGTCACCGTGAGTAATATTTCCGTATCCTAGTTCTTTTTCAAGAGCATGACCTAACGTATGCCCAAAGTTCAAATGAGCACGTACACCTTTTTCTGTTTCATCTTGTGCTACAATGTTTGCCTTTACAGGAATCGCCTTCGTTAATATGTGGATTAATTTCTCATCACGAAGATCTGCTAATGTTTGCACTTCTTCTTTTAGCCAATGATATAGTTTTACATCACCAATTAGAGCATGTTTTATCACTTCTGCATAACCTGAGCGCCACTCTTTTTCAGGAAGAGACTGTAAAAACGGCGTATGATATACGACTGCTTCTGGTTGATGGAATGCACCTATCATATTTTTACCTAACGGATGATTGATTGCTACTTTCCCGCCTACTGCGCTATCGTGAGCTAATAAAGTCGTCGGAACTTGAACAAAGCGAATTCCACGCATAAATGACGCAGCAACAAAACCAGCTAAATCTCCAATCATCCCACCTCCAAGTGCAACAATTAAAGAATTTCTATCTAATTTATTTTCAAGAGCTGACGTATGAGCCGCATAGAAATTTTCAAAGGACTTCTCTTTTTCACCACTCGGTACAACGAATGAAAATACTTTTTGCTCTATTTGCAACGCATCTACAACTGTCTGTAAATATAAAGATGCAACAGCTTCATCTGAAATGATCATTACATTAGACACAGCTGGCTGCATATTTTGAACAATTGTTATCAAATGTGACAACGCTTCTTTTCCAACGTGTACATCATATTCTTTTGACTTCGTTTGAATATGTATGTTTCCCATTAAAATCCCCTCGCATATTCATTATGTTTCTCAATATTTTCACGAATAAGGTCCATACGATCTAATCCGAATTGTTCTATTAAAGCTGTAGCTAATTCCCAAGCTACAACCGCTTCTGCAACGACACTAGCTGCTGGAACAGCACAACTATCTGAACGTTCAATACTTGCTGTAAAAGGCTCTTTCGTATCAATATCGACACTTTGAAGCGGTTTATATAGTGTAGGTATCGGTTTCATCACTCCGCGCACAACAATTGGCATTCCAGTCGTCATACCGCCTTCTAAACCACCCGCGTTATTTGTTCTTCGTGTATATCCATGCTCTTTATTCCACAAAATTTCATCATGAACTTCGCTACCCGGTCTATGTGCTGCTTCAAAACCAATTCCAATCTCGACACCTTTAAAAGCATTAATGCTCATCATTGCGGCTGCTAATTTTGCATCTAGTTTTCGATCATAATGCACATAGCTTCCTACTCCAATCGGCATCCCTTCCACAATTACTTCAACGATGCCACCGATTGAATCACCATTCGCTTTCGCATCATCAATTGCTTTTATCATTTGATTACCAGCTTCTTCATCTAAACAACGGACAGGTGATGCTTCTGTAATACTTTTTAATTCTTCAATTGAACGATACGTAGTCTCCTTAGCCTTAACACCGCCAATTTCAATTACATGGCCTGCTACTGCAACACCAAGTTCCGCTAACAATTTTTTAGCAATCGCACCAGCAGCAACACGTACTGTCGTTTCGCGAGCCGAAGAACGTTCCAGTACATTTCTCATATCTCTATGACCATATTTAATCGCACCATTTAAATCAGCATGTCCAGGTCTTGGTTTTGTTACTTTCCTTTTCATTTCTTTTTCTTCTTGTTCCGTTAACGGCTCTGCACCCATAATTTTTGTCCAATGTGCAAAATCACGGTTTTCGACAACAAGTGCAATTGGAGAACCTAATGTCTCTCCATGTCTAACACCACTTACAATCTGCACTTGATCTGTTTCAATTTGCATGCGTCTACCGCGCCCATATCCCTTTTGCCTTCTAGCTAACTCTTCATTTATATCATCCGCTACTAATGGTAGTCCGGCTGGAACACCTTCTATAATCGTTGTAAGTTGTGGACCATGAGATTCACCAGCTGTAATATATCGCATACGTTATTCCTCTTTTCGTATATGTATTTATCTCGCTATATTAAGCAATAATATTATCTTTCATTATTCTAAAAATATGAAAGAGTTATGAATACATCAGCCATTCGCTTATTCTCCGATAGGCCTTTACTTTACATATCAATATATCATAACAGCTCTAACTTCGTAACTAATAGAAATAAAAAAAGTGCAAGAAGAATACCCCTATTCTCCTTGCACTTTCTACTATTATCACAGTGATTAAAGCGTTTACAAATTATTTCAAAATAATTAGTAAATCCATTCATTCATTAATTTTGAGTAGTCAACTAATTCTTCTTCTTTAAAGAAAATAGCAATCTCGCGCTCTGCACTTTCTAACGAATCAGAACCATGGATAATATTTTTCGCAACAGTTACACCGAAATCTCCACGAATTGTTCCAGGAGCTGCCTCATGTGGTCTTGTTTTACCCATCATGTTACGAGCTGTATCTACTACACCTTCACCTTGCCATACCATTGCAAATACAGGGCCAGATGTAATAAAGTCTACTAATTCACCAAAGAAAGGTTTCTCTGTGTGCTCAGCATAATGTTGTCCAGCAATTTCCGGAGTGACTTGCATTAATTTTGCACCAACTAATTGAAAGCCCTTCTTCTCAAAACGAGCTACAATTTCCCCAATGAAGGCACGTTGTACACCGTCTGGTTTAACCATTAGAAATGTTTTTTCCATAAAAAATCTCTCCACTTCTGAATTATGTATGTAATTGTATATCCCCACACACATATTAACACCCTTATCACAATTGTGCAATAGTTTTGAAATAGAGAGATTATTTTATTTTTTAGAAAAAACACTAAAATTTTCGTTTTCCAATATACTTTGCTACATTTTGTAATGCATACTTTGCTTGTCCACGTGGGAGTGGTTTTATAATTTCTAATGCTTTATGTAAATAACGTTCACTAAACGCAAATGCTTTATCAATAGCAGCACTATTCTTTACAGCCTCAATAATTTCTTTCATTTCGTCCGCTGTTGTATTTTCATGTACAGATCTGATTTTCTTACACAGGATCGGATCTTCCATAGCATATAGAGCAGGAAGCGTAATGTTTCCTTGCAATAAATCACCACCAGCAGGTTTTCCAAGTTTCTCTTCTGTGGAAACGAAGTCTAAAATGTCATCAATAATTTGATACGACATCCCTACGAAATAGCCATACCAAAACAGACGACTTACTGTATCACGATTAGCACCAGCAGCAATCGCTCCTAGTTGGCAACTTGCAGCAATTAATAATGCGGTTTTTCGCTTTATTCTTCTTAAATATGTTCTTAAATTTTGGTCATAGTCATACTTATCTTTAATTTGTTCGATTTCACCTTTACAAACTTCTAAAATGGTATGCGATAGAGCCTGATGTGCCTCTGGAATTTCAATATTCGTTATACATTCAAGAGACTTAGCGAATAAATAGTCCCCTGTATACATGGCAATACGATCTCCCCATTTCGCATTCACAGTTGCACTACCACGTCGTAAAAACGCTGCATCAATAACATCATCGTGAACAAGAGAAGCCATATGAATAAGTTCTAACGCAACAGCTACATGCTTAATTGCGTCTAACTTATAATCTCCAAATTTCCCTGCAAGCAACACAAATACAGGACGAATTCGCTTCCCACCAGCTTCAATAAGTTGTAATGCCGCCTCTTCTACTAATGGCTGTTCAGAAGCAACTGTCTTTTTTAATTCTTTTTCTATCACATTAATATCCGATCGTAAAAAAGAGTACATAAGTTGTAACTTCATATTGTTCACCTTAACCTAAAACTTCTTTTTTCTATTTTGATTCTGGTTTCATACCTAAATGCATCGCTGCTACCCCAAAAGTAAATGGCTTCACTTGCACACGTTCAAGTCCAGCTTTTTCGAACATATTAGCCAATTCTTTCATACCTGGGAATGTACTAGCAGATTCTTGCAGCCATGAATATTCTTTATAACTTTTCGCAAATAACTTTCCAAATAACGGCATGATATATTTAAAGTATAAAATATAACCTTGTCGAAAACCAATCATTGTTGGTTGAGATGTTTCTAAACAAATTACTTTCCCACCAGGTTTTACTACACGCGTCATTTCTTTTAATACGTGCATATAATCCGGTACGTTACGTAAACCAAATCCAATCGTTACATAATCAAATGTGTTATCTTCAAATGGAAGTTCCATTGCATTCCCGTGTAGAAGTTCTACTTGTTTTAATTGTAAAGCCTCTACCTTTTGCTTACCAACAGATAACATATTTTCACTGAAGTCTAAACCAACAACCTTGCCCTGTTCACCCACTGCTTCAGCTAGCGCAATTGTCCAGTCCGCTGTCCCGCAGCAGACATCAAGCGCTTTACTACCTGGTTTTACATCCATAATGCGCATCGTCTCTTTACGCCACGCTTTATGCCTTTGAAAACTAATTACAGAATTCATTACATCGTATTTATCAGAGATTTTCTCAAATACATCATGTACTCTTTCTTCTTTTGATTGTTGCATGCTCGTACCTTCTTCCAATGTAAAATTGCTTATGTCTTCGATTTATCTCTTAACACAGAGTTTATTTCGCTTATATCTGTGTGATTTTCTAAAAATTTATTTGCTTTCTTTCCGAGTTCCATCATCCATCCATTCATAACTGTTTCTGCATCCGCTTGATCGTTCAAAATCTCTTGAACCGCTTGAAAAACAGGTGAATGCTGTTTTTCAACATGTAGTTCACATTCTTTTTGGAGACGATTTTTCCCTAGTACATATGTTATAAACGATTTCCAATGCGATAAATGAAAATGATCACATGTTTTTTGCAAAAGTGCAGACTCAATTGTTACTACACTTTCCAGTATGTCATCCATCGTTTTATGCGCTTTTTGATATAACATTATTTTGTGTTCATTAATTTCTTTAATTCCTTCAGCAAGCGCACGAATTAAAACGATATCACGATTCATAGACAATAAGTAATAATATAACCCGCTATAATAATCACCAGCAAGCACTGTTAACTGGCGACGCTTATGCGATTCATTCGCTTCTTCCCCTACTTTATTCGATACTCTTTCATGTGTATCAAGCGCAATTTGCACAAGCATAATCGTTACTACATAATGCTCAATTTGTTCTATATGTAAATTTGCACCCTTTAAAGCACCATATAACAATGCTATTTTCTCTTCATCAATAAATGGTTCTTCAATATAGTTTATAAAATAAGGATGGCGTAATTTCACCATCAATTTCTCTCTTATACCCGCATACCCTCCGTAGATGTCACACACAAAAATCACCCTTGTTTTCTAATTCATAAAACTTATTATAACACATACACTCTATTTTCTATAACCAAAACTTGGCTACTCTTTCCAAACTTCTATCGAACTAAATAACATCTTCTATTCTTTTAAGTAGCTTTTCTATTCTCACTCTGCCTTGCTAAAACTATATCATTTATTTACAAAAAAAAAAAAGAAAAGCAGTTTCCTACTTTTCTTTACTTCGTTTTAATAAAAGATAAAATTTCACTACGTGCTGCAGCATCATTTTCTAGTACACCACGTACTGCTGTTGTTACTGTTTTTGCACCTGGCTTTTTCACACCGCGCATCGTCATACACATATGTTCCGCTTCTACTACTACCATTACACCATGCGGCTCTAGTACTTCCATAATAGAGTTCGCTACTGTTGATGTAATACGTTCTTGCAGTTGTGGACGACGTGCAATTGTATCTACAGTACGAGCTAATTTACTTAACCCTGTCACTTTTCCGCCTTGCGGAATATATGCAACGTGAGCAACTCCATAGAATGGAACTAAATGATGCTCACACATCGAATAAAACGGTATATCTTTTACTAGTACAAGCTCCTCGTGATCTTCTCCGAACACTTTGTGCAAATGTTCTTTCGGATCTTCATGCATACCTGAGAACACTTCTGCGTACATTTTTGCAACACGCTTTGGTGTATCAAGTACTCCCTCACGATTTGGGTCATCTCCGATTGCCTCTAAAATAAGGCGTACTGCATGTTCAATTTGTTCTAAATTAACTTTTGCCATCCGCTAGCCCTCCCGAAAACCTAAAAGTGATACGAACACATTCTAGCATATTTATGTTTTTAAAAGCAAAAAGAAGAGTTTCCAAAAAGGAAACTCTTCTTCCCTGTTAATATGTAAGGATTATTTAACCGCATCTTTTAACGCTTTACCAGGTTTGAATGCAGGTACTTTACTTGCAGCGATTTCAATCTCCTCACCTGTTTGTGGGTTACGACCTTTACGAGCCGCACGCTCACGAACTTCGAAGTTACCGAATCCGATCAGTTGTACTTTATCACCTTGTTTTAAAGCTTCTAAGATAGAATCAAAAACAGCGTCTACTGCTTTTGTTGCGTCCTTTTTAGAAAGGGAACTTGCTTCTGCAACAGCATTGATTAAATCTGTCTTGTTCATGCCATTCACCTCCTCCCAAAGATAAGACTGTATAATGATCATAAAATGAGTCTTACTTTCATTTGTAGGCAATTTTTACAAATTCTATACTACAAAGATGTAGATAAATCATTATCAACGCCTATATTATACGATTCTCCTTTATAATTCAATATTTTTAAGGAAATTGTTACTCTTAAAATGTGAAAATCTGATGAAACTTGACAATTTACAACAATATATTAGATAATGGCTATTTATTTCTCTATTTTGTATGCGAAAATTAAAAAAATCCCTCTACGATGAGAGGGATTTTTTCTTATAATATAATCGCGATTAATCCGCCAGATCCTTCATTAATAATTCTTTCTAGCGTTTCTTTTAATTTATATCTCGCATTTTCTGGCATTAAAGATAGTTTCGCTTGAATGCCTTCCCGAACAATTGAGCTAAGCGAACGTCCAAATATATCAGAATTCCAAATTGATAATGGGTCATCTTCAAAATCTTGCATTAAGTAACGAACTAGTTCTTCACTTTGTTTTTCAGTACCAATAATTGGCTCAAACGTGGACTCCACATCAACTTTAATCATATGAATAGATGGTGCTACAGCTTTTAATTTCACACCAAACCTTGAACCGTGACGAATAATTTCTGGCTCATCTAAGCTCATATCAGCTAACGCAGGCGCCGCTACACCATATCCTGTTTGTTTTACCATACGCAGGGCATCCGCCACTTGATCATATTCTATTTTCGCATGAGATAAATCGAGCATAAGCTTCAATAAATGATCTTTCCCTCGAATTTCTACCCCTACTACTTCTTTTAAAATTTGATCATATAATTCATCTGGTGCATATAAATCAATCTCTGCTACGCCTTGCCCCATATCAATGCCAGCTAGGCTCGCTCGATCAATAAATTCATACTGACTAAACTGCCATACGACACGGTCTACATCACGAAGACGTTTTATATCCTTCACAGTCTCTTGAACGGCTTCTTGATAACTTTGGCGTAACCAATGCCCTTCATTTAGCACCATTACCCAGCTCGGAAGGTTCACATTCACTTCTAAAACAGGGAACTCAAATAATGCCTCTCGAAGTACATTGTATACATCTGTTTCTCTTAAACTTTCAACACTCATCGCAATGACTGGGATATCATATTCTTCAGATAAGCTTTGGCGCAATTGCTCTGTATCTGGATGATACGGCTGTACAGTGTTAATGATCATAATGAAAGGTTTTCCGACTTCTTTTAGCTCATTTACGACGCGTTCTTCTGCCTCTATATAATCTCTTCTTGGGATTTCACCAATCGTTCCATCTGTTGTAATTACAACACCAATTGTTGAATGTTCTTGAATTACTTTACGTGTTCCGATTTCTGCAGCTTCATGGAACGGAATAGGTTCTTCATACCAAGGAGTATTAATCATGCGCGGGCCATTCTCATCTTCATAACCTTTTGCTCCTGGAACTGTATATCCGACGCAATCTACTAATCGAATATTCACTTCAAGACCTTCATCTACTTCGATAGAAACCGCTTGGTTTGGAACAAACTTCGGTTCCGTCGTCATGATTGTACGGCCAGCAGCACTTTGAGGTAGTTCATCCTGCGCTCTTTGACGGTCAGACTCATTTTCAATATTAGGAATAACTACAAGTTCCATAAATTTTTTGATGAATGTTGATTTTCCTGTTCGAACAGCTCCTACAACTCCAAAATAAATATCACCGCCTGTGCGTTCCGCAATATCTTTAAAAATATCTACCTTTTCCAAGTGATTCCCTCCCTCAATATTTTTGGGAATAATTCCACGTTTATAGTCAACTAATACCTTCTCTAACGTTGCCTATAATATCTGATATAATATAATGGTATTCTAGAAGTGCGGACAATATATCATATAATTTTGTCCAATTTCATATGACTATTAAAAAAATACCTTTTGTTTGCATCGCAAGTTGTGTAACATAAAAAACCTTTCTTCTAGAACTTATTCACTAAAAGAAAGGTTCATGACTTATGATTTTAAAAAAATTGGTTCTCCATTCTTTACCGTATACGGTAAAGAATACGCAGGTACAAACGGAGAATCTTTCGAAAGTATATTCCGAATATCTTCCCCCTCCTTAATTTGCCCTTCGTTTTTTTTCAACGCTTCATATAAGTCCATTCTATAATCAACATAAATTTCTCCCTTTTCATTAATTACAAACGGAAGTCCTTTACCAGAATACGGACTTGTCACTTGCGGTACATCTTTATATCCAAGTTTTTTGAAATCTAATTCATACACACCATCTGAAATTACCTTTTTAAATGGTGGATATTGATGTTCATCTCGATACATCCTAAGCTTTAATGATAATTGCTGAATTTGTTCAGCCATCCTCACATCAATTAACTTTACTGTCGGGTTTGTTTCAACGTCTATTAATACGTATTGATATACTCCCCCGCTTTCATAGGCATTCCCTGGCGCTTCTTGTATGTAACGCGGAGAAATCTTTTGAAAATCGATTGGGTATTTTTGATAAATAGGCGTATTCATATCCCGCGTCTTAATTGGCAATATCCCGTCATTTTGCTCCTTAAATGTCGCAACAGCTTTTTGAACGACCTGCAACTGATCTTCATAAGGCACAGCATTTTGTTTCATATTTTCTTTTGGATACAGACATCCTGTTAAAATGCTCATACAACAAAATATTAAAATAATATGGATTTTTTTCACTAGTAATCACCTTTTCATACTAATATAACTCGCTCCGTACCATGCCCTTTACTGCTGTACAGGTCCACTAAATACAACAAGAAAAATAACAATTCCTGATACAATCATAAGGGTGTACGCTACCAACGCTGTAATCCCTTTCAAAAATTTATTCTTTATTTTATATCTGCTTAGCAAAATAAAACTTACTGCAAAAAACATAAATCCAATTGCCCCTAAAGCAAACCACATTTTTATAAGCCCTTCCGACATATACACACCCCCTTTTTACCAATCTATTTTTATACTATTTTAACAAATTAAAATCTTTAAACAAATACAAAAAGAACATTTTACTACAAATCTAGATAAAGTGAAACTTTAATCAGTGGGGGTTTTCTTCATCCCCCACTGATTATTAGTTGAACCAATCGGGCTTTTATGGGCAGTTGATCCCCCACCTAACTTCTTTGCTTTCGCTGAATTTTGAGGTGGGGGTCTTACTGCCCATTAAAGCGGGATAAAAATAAAACCGAAGCGAGTGATACACTCGCTTCGGTTGACCAAATATGCCCAAAACAGCTCTATTCCCATACTTTCATGGCTATCATATGCAATCTACAAACTCTTTGTTTCTCATATTTTATTTTTTAAACATTTTGCTTAACGAGCCAAAATCTGTCGGCATATTATTGTTAATAATCGCTTTTACAATTTGATCCTCTTGTTCTTTCGGCACTTCACGTCCTGCCATAAGAGCCACTTGATGAATCAATTGACGAAGTACAGTCTCATCACGTAAATTCGCATTTTGTACAGATGATGCTAATTTAAAAATATCTTCTTTATTCACTTTTGCTTCTTTTTCAATGTTATTAAAAATGTTGTTATCCATTCTTTTCACCCTCTCCTCAAGTTACTCTTCATCCTATGCAAAAATAAAAAAATGGTGAAAAGACCCAAAAAAATAAAAAGCGACAGAAGTACAATTGTACTTCTGTCGCTTTTCTTTAAAGTAAGTCAGGTATAGCTTCCACTTCATGTTTTCGAACACGCCCCATTAATGAGCCCACTGCATCTTTTACATTATTCCCATTGAATAAGACGTCATATAAAGCAGCTGTAATCGGCATTTCCACTTCCATTTTCTCTGCCAACTCATGCGCAGCTTTCGTTGTTCTTACACCTTCCACAACCATACCCATGCTTTCTAACACTTCTTCTAAAGAGTGTCCTTTTCCAAGCAAATTCCCAGCACGCCAATTTCGGCTATGGACACTTGTACAAGTTACAATTAAGTCACCCATACCAGTTAGACCAGCAAACGTTAACGGATTTCCACCCATTTTTCTTCCTAAACGAGCAATCTCCGTTAAACCACGCGTCATTAATGCCGCTTTCGCATTATCACCTAATCCAAGACCATCAGTTATCCCAGCAGCTAATGCGATAATATTTTTTAACGCACCACCAAGTTCAACTCCAACGATATCTGGATTTGTGTATACACGGAAGTAACTATTCATAAACAAATCTTGTACTTCCTCAGCCGCTTCCATACGCTTTGCTGCAGACGTAACAGTTGTCGCCTGACGTAACCCAACTTCTTCAGCATGACTCGGTCCAGACAGTACAACAACATCTTTAATTAAGTCCTCTGGAATTTCTTCCTCAATCACTTCCGAAATACGTTTTGACGTACCAGGTTCAATTCCTTTACTTGCATGAATCCAAGTAGTCGGACCCGCTACATATTTCTTCATATCTTGTAGTACTTCTCTATACGCTTTCGTTGGTACTACAAGCAGTACTACATTTACATCTACTAATGCTTCTTCTAAAGAAGAGTAGGCTACGATTGTGCTTGGCAATGTAATTCCCGGAAGATATCGACTATTCTCATGTTTTGTATTAATCTCATCCATAAGCTCAGAACGATTTCCCCAAATACGTACATCATGCCCATTGTCAGCTAATACCATCGCTAACGCTGTTCCCCAGCTACCTGCTCCAACTACTGTGATTTTTGTCATAAAATCACATCCTCTCCATTAGTCTCTTGCTCTAGCGATAATGTGAATCGGCGTTCCCACAAAGCCAAATGATTCACGTAAACGATTCTTTAAGAAACGCTCATATGAGAAATGCAATAGTTCTGGATCGTTTACAAACACAACAAATGTTGGTGGTTTTACCGCAACTTGTGTTGCATAGAAAATCTTCAGACGACTACCGTTATGCGTTGGCGTTGGGTTCATCGCTACCGCATCCATAATTACATCGTTTAATACATTCGTTTGAATACGGATACTATGACTTTCATTTACCTCATCGATAACCGGTATTAGCGTTTGTGTACGTTTTCTCGTTTTCGCAGATAAGAACACAATCGGTGCGTACTCTAAAAATTGGAAATGAGCACGGATGTTTTCTTCAAATGCTTTCATTGTTTTCTCGTCTTTTTTCACTGCGTCCCATTTGTTTACAACGATAACGACAGCTCGCCCTGAATCATGAGCGTATCCAGCGATTTTTTTATCCTGTTCAATAATTCCTTCTTCACCGTCTAAAACGACTAAAACAACGTCAGAACGTTCAATCGCTCTTAGTGCACGAAGTACACTATACTTCTCTGTACTTTCATACACTTTCCCTTTTTTACGCATACCAGCTGTATCGATAATTACATAATCTTTCCCATCTTTACTATATGGTGTATCGACCGCATCACGAGTTGTTCCTGCTACATTACTAACAATTACACGCTCTTGACCAAGAAGAGCATTTACAAGTGATGATTTCCCTACGTTTGGACGTCCAATTAAAGAGAAACGAATTGTATCTTCATCATATCCGTCTTCTTCAATCTTTGGAAAATGCTGTGCAGCTTCGTCTAATAAGTCACCTAATCCTAATCCGTGTGTACCTGAAATTGGGAATGGCTCACCAAATCCTAATGCATAGAAATCATAAATATCACTGCGCATTTCCGGATTGTCCACTTTATTTACTGCCAGTACAACCGGTTTATTTGAACGATATAATATTTTTGCAACTTCTTCATCAGCTGCTGTTACACCGTCACGACCATTCGTCATAAAAATGATAACATCCGCTTCATCAATTGCTACTTCAGCTTGTTGACGAATTTGTGTCAAAAATGGCTCGTCTCCAATATCAATTCCACCTGTATCAATAATGTTAAATTCATGATTTAACCATTCTCCAGCGCTATAAATACGATCGCGCGTTACACCTGGAATATCTTCTACGATTGAAACTCTCTCTCCAACAATTCTATTGAAAATAGTAGATTTCCCTACGTTCGGGCGGCCTACTATTGCTATTACTGGTTTCGGCATATACTTTCATCCTTTCAACTTGCTTCTGTTTATTATGTAAAAAACCCTTCTTTGTGCAAGAAGGGATTTGCATTCCAGAATATTTCTCAACGTATCAAAACACCTCACATTATAACACACGTTGCTAATGTTTCACAATAATATATACATTCTCTTGTAAGCGATGCGCAATGCCATCTAGAATTGCCTCTAAATTATTTGCAACAAATTCTAATTCCTCTGTCGATTCACAAGTAAACAGAGGGGCACCACCAGCAAATTTCTCCGGGGTCGTTGTAATAACTGCAAGAATTACACTTTCTAACATCATCTCTTATCTCCCCTTCCTTTCGGGGCTTCCGATGACATATGAACAGCACTTTCTAACGTCGGCACGTTCCCTATGACACCTATCGCTTTCTCCGCATCTTGATCCTGTGGCAAGACAAAGATTCCAACCCTACCATCCTCTAAATCACGCTTTGCTAACGGTACAAGTGCCGGCGTACCAGAATCTCTATAAATCCCTAAAGCAACAGAAACATCATGTAAAATAGCCTGTCGTTGTCCTAAGTTGGAGATTGTCACCATCGCATCAATTGTTTTCGGCCTTAAAATAAAACCCATTCCATATTTCATAATTTCCTCTTGTCTTGCTGGCAATCCAATATTCATAATGTAAATATTATCAATATATAGCCCTGCTCCTTCAAAACGAAGTGGAACATGCTCTATATCAACAAGATCATGCAACCTTCTACCAGACATTAATTTTTTCGCAATAAAAAATGCGATGATTGCCATAATTACTCCAGCAATCCATGAACGGAACCCTATATACGCAAACGTCGTCACAAACGACGTTAACATCGCCAAATAGTTGCGACTTTCAAAAACTAATGCAATTCCTTCAATGTATGTATTCCCACGCGGTACGAGCTCATAACCATCTAATTGTTGCAATGTATTTCTTTCCATATTGCGCACATCACGAAACTGTGTTGCTGCCAACGTAAGAAACGTAATGGCAGAAAAATCTTTTTTCAAAATGGACGGAATTGCAATTGCTCCTAAAGCAGCTGCAATTAACCCCATCGCAATATGAATAATTTTCCCGTGAAGTCTCGTCGGATATTGCCGCGTATCCGTCCGGAGCATTAGCACTCTCGTTACTGTCCCCGCTATTACGCCACATAAAATGGCCGGTGTATATTCAGTCATGTATTACCCTCGCCTTTCTTTTACGTGTTTTTCTCTTGAACTGTTCCATATATACTGATGCTTTCGCAATCCAAAACAAAATTGCCATAAAAAATGTAGAAACGGCGACGATATCAAAAAATGCTAAACTTCCGTAATCATAAGGAAAATGTAGTTTCCGAAAAATAAGTGTCACTAGCAATTCTCCCTGTAACATTCCTATATAAAGGGAACATAATCGTAGTATGCGATCTTCGTGTAATAAAACCGATGCATACACAAGTGCACCACTTAACAAAAACAATCTGTCCACCACAATCCAAATTGGATCATATACTTCTAACAAATGAAAACTTGTATATAACATTGCAATAATAAGTGCCGAAAGTAAGCTATATAATTTTTTCCAAATAGAATATAGTGCGATTCCTATAAAAGCAACAACAGAAAGTAAAAGTGCATTTACTGATACCGTGAATGAAGCAATCGTTACATGTAACGGAGAGCAAATAATAAAAATCAATATACAGGCGCTTATCTTCCACCGAATAGAGTCCTTTTTCATAAAAAAGGTTACAATAATCCACCCTATCCAAGCTACAAAATAAAAAGTACTCCCTTCCATCATTTCACCTCCTATGTTTTCCATTATGGGAACTTTTTATGAAAGTTAATCCACTTTCTTCACGCATAGTTTTTTCATATAACAGCAACACTTTTAATAAGGAGGTGCTATTCATTATGGGTAAAGATCGTCAAGAACGAAAACTAAGAGAATCACGCCGCGTTGAATCTGACCGTGACCAATCACTACAATATCCAGGCGCAACTGGACTTGATACACCAGAACAAGCTCGAAAACAAAATCAGCACTAGTGAATACAAAAAGACGGTTTCGATATGGTACGAAACCGTCTTTCATATATCCCTCATAATTTTTATTTATATCAAAATAATATTTCACCTGCGAATCTTTCTACAATTTATTTTTTACCCTTCCCTTTTCCCTTAGCAAAATTAAACCTTCTTCAAGAATTCAATTGCACACTATCTACATTTTTCAGTCGAAACTTTTTAATTAAATACTCATATATATAGATAACTTTATTTTTATAGAATATTAATTATATCCCTCGCCTTATATTACTAAAACGAATAGAATACAAAAAAAATCAACCAAACGGTTGATTTTTTATCTCCTACTATAATGCGTCGTATCAATTCCACGCTGCGTTAACCAATGATACGTTTCGCCCTTTACAACAAGAGGTACAGATTGCAACTCTTCTATCGTCTTCGCACCGAGAGCTGTCATAATAAATTTCAAATCTGTATGTAAAAGATCAATTTCATCCACTAACTTCTCGATGCCATCTTGCATTAAAATGCGTAAAAAGTATCCAGCAAAAGCAGTTGTATTCGCCCCTAATGCGATTGCTTTCGCTACGTCAAGCGCTGTTTGTATACCCCCAGATGCAATAAAAGAGAGGTTATTATTTGTAGAGGTTGCTTCAATAATCGAGGTTGCTGTTTGTATGCCCCAGTTATTAAAATAAGAAAGCATTCGCTGTCTTCTTTCATTTTCAACAGCAGCAAAATTCGTACCACCTTGTCCGCCAATATCAATTGCCGTTACACCTATGCTCGCTAACTGTTGCATTGTTTCCTTGCTCATCCCAAATCCAACTTCTTTCACAATGACAGGAACTTTACTATTTAAAACAATTTTCTCAATGCGCCGAAGTACACCAGTAAAGTCACGGTCTCCTTCTGGCATCGTTAACTCTTGGATGACATTTAAATGAATTTGCAATGCATTCGCTTCAATCATATCAACAGCACGCTCTGCCTGTTCGATAGTTGCCTCACTACCTAAATTAGCAAAGAAAATACCATTTGGATTTACCTTTCTGATAATCTTATAAGAAGCAGCCTCACTTTCATCTTTTAATGCCGCCATTTGCGAACCTACAGCCATAGCAAGGTTATGATGTTTCGCTACATATGCTAATTGCTCATTGATATGTAACGTTTTCTCTCCTCCACCACCAGTCATCGCATTGATAAAAATCGGCGAACTTAGTGAAAGTTCGCCGATTTTTGTTTCACATGTTATTGTGTCATAATTTGAATTTGGCAAGCTTTGATGCACAAAATCAATATCATGAAAGCCATGCGTACGAGACTGACCAGTAGAAAGAGCGTATTCAATATGATCTAATTTACGTTTTGCCCTTACCACTTGTACCCCTCTTTATTTCTTTAATTTTTTCAGTTGTTCACCAATAATGTCACTTAATTGGAAAGTAGCAGAATCAGCATTCGGTTCATACTGACTATAATCTTCAGTTACATTATTTTCCTCAAGCGCTTCTTTTATACTTAAAGAAATACGTTTCTCTGCTACATGAACTTCAAGTACTTTCACTTTTACTTCTTGTCCCATTTCCAATACTTCATTTGGATTTTTCACGTGACGGTTTGCAATTTGAGATACATGCACAAGACCTTCGACGCCAGGTAAAATTTCAACGAATGCACCAAATGTAACAAGACGTTTTACTATTCCCTCACGAATATCTCCAGCTTTTACTTCACCAGCAATATTTTCCCAAGGTCCTGGTTGAGCTGCTTTAATTGATAAAGAAATACGTTGTGTATCAGCATCCACAGATAACACTTTCACCTTTACCTTTTGACCTTGCTCTAATACTTCAGAAGGTTGCTCTACACGTTCGTGTGAAATTTGTGAAATATGAACTAAACCGTCCACACCCCCAACATTAACGAAAGCACCAAAGTCCGTTAGTCGTTGTACTGTTCCTTCAACAACGTCTCCTTCTTTTAATGAAGAAATTGCTTCTTTCTTCTTAGAATCTAGTTCTAATTCTACTACCGCTTTATGCGAAAGGATCACACGATTTTTTTCACGGTCCAATTCAACAATTTTCACGGCTAATGTTTTTCCTTTATAGTCAGTAAAATCTTCTACATAATGTACTTCTACAAGTGAAGCTGGGATAAAACCACGAACACCAAGGTCCACAACTAATCCACCATTCACGATATCTTTTACGGTAACATCAAATACGTGACCAGAAGTAAATTTCTCTTGTAATTCTACCCATGCTTTTTCTGCATCAACAGCACGTTTAGATAAGACAAGATCATTTTCTTCTAATTTAATAATCTTTAATTCTAGTGTTTGATCTAATTCTACAACATCGCTTGCTTTTTCAATATGAACGTTAGCTAATTCACTAATTGGAATTACGCCATCTGTTTTGTATCCAACATTTACAAGCACTTGTTTCTCTTCAACTTTCGTTACAGAACCTGTAACAACGTCACCAACTTGTAATTCTTTTGAATCCATAACTTCTTCATTCATTTTCTCTACCATGGAAATACCTCCCTACAGAATTGACAAAGCATTTTTTATGTATATACGAAATGAAAACAATTGTTTCCATTTGCATGTTTAAGAATTTATCATCACATACGTAAGCTTCATACATTTCACTAGAAAATATATTAAACCTATATAAATAGTATACAGCAAAATCATCTTGAAGAAAGTATGTTTTGAAATATAATAGCGAATATATTCTGAAAGTTTTATCCCTCTTTTATTAACTTCTTACAAATCTGATCATTTGTCAAGGAAAGAGACTCACAATTCACGTATCCTTTACATTTCTATAGAAATAAAAAAAAGAAAGGGGCTATGCCCTTTCTTTATTTCGCAAACACTCCTGAAACAATACTCATAATCTTTTGGACAACTTCTTCAATTGATAAAGAAGTTGTATCTAATTCCAATGCATCATCAGCTTTTTTTAGAGGAGAAACTTCACGTTCTGAATCTAATTTATCACGCTGAGCAATTTCTTCTTTTAACTGCTCTAAATTAGAATCGAAGCCTTTATTCATATTTTCTAAATGTCTTCTCTCTGCTCTTTCTTCAACAGAAGCAAGCATAAAGATCTTCACTTCAGCATCTGGTAACACATGTGTACCAATATCACGGCCATCCATTACAACGCCGCCTTTTTCTGCTAACTCTTGTTGACGGCGTACCATTTCTTCACGAACAAGGCGATGTTTCGCCACAATCGATACTCGATTCGTCACCTCAGGTGTACGAATGACTTCCGAAACATCTTGTCCATTTAAAAATACAAGTTGTGTATTTTCTCCTTGCTGAAACTCAATTTTCACATTTTTTACAACTTCCATTAACTGTTCTTCATTCTCAATGTCAACTTTTTGCTCAAGAGCTGCATATGTAATCGTACGATACATTGCGCCTGTATCAATATAAACGTAAGAAAGCTTCTTCGCTACAACTTTTGCAACTGTACTTTTTCCAGCAGCTGCTGGACCATCTATAGCAATTGAAATTCGTTTATCCATTGTAACACCTCATTTTTTCACTTATAAAACAAAACGAAAAGCAGGTATTCTCCTGCTCCTTCTCATTTGCTTCACGTCATTAAATCCTCAATTATTGTAGCATAATCCTTCATAGAAGAAAATGAAAACTACCTATTCACCTGTAAGATTTCTGCTTTGTTTTTTACCATGACACCTTCATAATAAACAATTTTAGATAAATATTTCACTGATGACTTATGTATAAATAACAATTGTACAACAGAAAGACAAATGAATTGTATTATTAATATACGAATAAGCATTCTCTCCATCTTTTTCAACGTAATGGCTCCCTCCTATACTGTATTTGCACATTTCGTTTCGTAATTTTATACATCGTACATATAGCAGTTCATTTTATTGTCATTTTCGAGGCATACTTTTATACATTTCCATTGTCGAATTTACTCAAAACATGTTATGTTCTAAATGTATTTTTTTACTTGAAAGGGGTATAAGCATTGAAAAGAATCCTAGTTTTACACACAGGCGGAACAATTGCAATGGAGGAAGATAAAGAAACTGGGGTCGTACAACCAGGTGAAAAAAATCCTCTTTTAAAATTCATTCCTGATTTAGAAGGCGATGTTGATTTAATCGTTGAAGATGTGTTTCATCTACCATCTCCTCATATGACACCGAGCGAAATGTTACAATTACAAGTCATCATTGATGAAAGAGTAAAACAAGACAACATTCATGGCGTAGTCATTACGCATGGTACGGATACATTAGAAGAAACGGCCTATTTCTTAGATTTAACAGTACAAGCAACTATTCCGATCGTTGTAACAGGCGCAATGCGCTCTAGCAATGAATTAGGTGCTGATGGTCTATATAACTTCTTATCAGCTGTAAAAGTCGCTAGCAGTAGTGAAGCTGCCGAAAAAGGCGTTTTAGTCGTATTAAACGACGAAATTCATTGCGCCACAAACGTAACGAAAACACATACAAGTAATGTAGCAACATTCCAAAGTCCACAGTATGGACCAATCGGTATGGTAACAAAGCGCGGCGTTGTATTCCACCATGCTTTAGTACATCACGAAACATATTCAGTAAATAAGGTTTCTAAAAATGTAGTCGTTCTAAAAGCGTACGCTGGTATGGACGATACATTGTTAGCAGCAATTGAAAATCTTCCGGTAGACGGGATTGTTATTGAAGCGCTTGGACAAGGTAATTTACCTCCAAGAACACTTCCTAGTCTAGAGCGACTAATAAATAAAGGAATTCCTGTCGTATTAGTTTCTCGCTGTTTCAACGGCATCGTTCAAGATGTATATTCATATGAAGGTGGCGGCAAACAATTAAAAGATATGGGTATTGTATTCACATACGGTTTAAACGCTCAAAAAGCACGTATTAAATTATTAGTTGCATTAGAGAATACAACTTCTCATGAAGCAATCCAAAACATGTTTATGCACGATTAAAAAAGAAGCTGTCGAAGTTTATTTCGACAGCTTCTTTTTATATTTCTCTTGTTGCAATGGTTTGCGCAATCGCATCCCCATGAAATCGACCGTTCTCAATAAATATTTCATTTGCATTATTTCCAGCAGCAATTACACCTGCAATGAAAATATTTTCAGCGTTCGTTTCCATCGTATCCTCTGCATAAATTGGACGTCCTGTCTCTTCATCAATCCGAACACCCATCTTTGTTAAGAAACTATGATCAGGATGGTAACCAGTCATCGCAAATACAAAATCATTTTGGATTGTATATGCTTCGCCATCAACTGTATACGTTAATGTATGTTCAGTAATTTCTTTCACATGAGCCCCGAAATGCATGTCAATTGTACCATTTCGGACTAACGCCTCAAACTCTGGCAAAATCCACGGCTTTATACTTGGTGAGTACTCAATTCCGCGATATAAAACCGTTACACGCGCACCAGCTTTCACAAGCTCTAAAGCGGCATCTACACTCGAGTTTTTCCCACCTATAACGACTACATCTCGATCAAAATAAGGATGTCCTTCTTTAAAATAGTGAGCTACCTTCTTCAATTCCTCACCTGGAACATTCATATAATTTGGATTGTCATAATATCCAGTTGCTACAACAATATATTTCGCTATATATATTTCTTTACTTCCGTCACGCTTTGTCGTCTCAACCTGAAAAACTTCTCCATCTTTTTGAACTTTCTCTACTCGTTCAAAAGCATTTACACGTACAGACTTACGCTTTACTACTTCGCGATAATACGCAAGTGCTTGATTTCGAACTGGCTTACGATTTTCTGTAATAAAAGCTACTTCACCAATTTCTAATTTTTCACTAGAAGAGAAAAATGTTTGATGAGTTGGATAATTATAAATCGCATTTACAATGTTTCCTTTTTCAATTACTAATGGATTTATCCCTACCTTTTGCAACGAAATTGCTGCTGCTAATCCGCACGGACCGCCTCCAATTATGATAGCTGTTTCTTTCTGCATACTCGGTTCACTCCTAGTCTTCTACCAATACACTATTTATAAAAACAAGAAAAAACCTACTTACAGCAGTAGGCACCTATCTTTATTGTATTCATTTTTCATATATTTGTCATCTAAACGAAACGTACATCCGATAGACATCTGCTAAAAACTGCTGAAATTTAATACCTTGTTTCCCTAATACATTTTCCGGGTCAATCTTTCTAGCTGGATCAAGTGTTTTATGTGATACAATATCTTTTTTCGGATTCAAGCCGAAGTTTTGACATAAATACGCATGATACCACGTAAAACGGGTATATGCTTCCCAAAAGTTAACATCACCGCCATAACAAAGCTCCACTCCAATGGCAGCCTTATTAGCATCATACCCATATAAGTCATTATCTGTCGGCACACCATATCGAACATGATAGGCAACTTCATTTATAGGAATAATTTCTAATATCGTTTTGTCATCTATAAATGTATGTGCCGAAGCTTTCGGTTGTATTTCATTAAAATAATCTCGATTCCCTATCGCATTGCTACCAGGATTCCCCGTATCATGACTTACAATAAACCTAACTTTAGAAAGAGGAATTCCCGGTCGTGAACTTCCATATCCAATATAGTTACGCTCTATAGGAAACATCGCCATTACTACCAACTCCCGCTTCAGAAGATTACCTTACTTCCTTATATATGTATTCGGTAGTAATGTCCTTATAGCATATTTCTTACGCGAAGAGAAAATCGAAAATATTTGATGTGAACACCATAAATAATAAAATACTTACAGCAACTCCATAAAAACCGTAAAACCAAACACAATCTTCTTTCGTATCTAAACCGAAAAATTTATTTACTGATTGTAATAATGTGCCGCGCTTACTTTGTTTATTTCTTAATACTTCCACTCGTTCTACAACATCCGCTGGCATCATAAATCTTTGGTCTACTGTCATTTTCATCATTTATCTCTCCTTAAAATCATTTCCGTTTTGTTTATCTAAGGAGAGTATAGCACGTTTGTTCGAGTAGAACAAGCGTTCTTTTTAGTTTTGTTTTATTTTTCAACAAACCAATTAATAATTACTAATATAAAAGCGATAATCGGCCCTACTACAACCGCACCAAATATTAAAAACAATAATCCTTCTCCGAACACCCGAGCGGTACTTACTTTTCGGTCTTGCTTCGTTTTTACGAGTTCTCCCTCTAACCTCTTAACCTTTTCTTCTAATTGTTCTACTCGTTCCATCATTTCATTTCCCATTTACAACACCTCACTCTAATACTTCAACAAAAAAACGTGATTCCCTCGAAAGGAATCACGTTTTCTCATGATATGGTATTATACCCAACCTCTGAAGCGACTTGCTTCAGCCATTTTACGAACACCGACCATATACGCTGCTAAGCGCATATTCACTTTACGAACTTGTGCTGTTTCATAAATAGAATCAAATGATCTTACCATTACTTTTTCTAAACGTTGTTCTACTTCTTCTTCAGTCCAGTAGTAACCTTGGTTATTTTGTACCCACTCAAAGTAAGATACTGTTACCCCACCAGCACTAGCTAATACGTCTGGAACAAGTAAAATTCCGCGATCTGTTAAAATTTTAGTTGCTTCTAATGTTGTTGGGCCATTTGCAGCTTCAACAACAATTTTCGCTTTAATATTATTAGCATTTTCTTCTGTAATTTGATTCTCAATTGCAGCTGGAACTAAAATGTCACAATCAAGTTCTAACAATTCTTTGTTTGAAATTGTATTATTAAATAGTTTTGTTACTGTACCGAAGCTATCACGACGGTCTAATAAATAATCAATATCTAATCCATTTGGATCATGCAATGCGCCGTAAGCATCTGAGATTGCAATAACTTTCGCACCTGCATCATGCATAAATTTAGCTAAGAAGCTACCAGCATTACCGAATCCTTGAACAACAACGCGCGCACCTTTAATATCAATGTCGCGTTTTTTTGCAGCTTCCCGAATACAAATTGTAACACCTTTCGCCGTTGCTGTTTCACGTCCATGTGATCCACCTAATACAAGTGGCTTACCTGTAATAAATCCTGGCGAGTTAAATTCATCAATACGGCTATACTCATCCATCATCCATGCCATAATTTGAGAGTTTGTGAATACATCTGGAGCTGGAATATCTTTCGTCGGCCCTACGATTTGACTAATTGCTCGTACATAACCGCGGCTTAATCTTTCTAACTCACGGAATGACATTTCACGTGGGTCACAGATAATTCCACCTTTACCTCCGCCATATGGTAAGTCGACAATACCACATTTTAAACTCATCCAAATTGAAAGTGCTTTCACTTCATTTTCTGTTACATTCGGATGGAAGCGAATTCCACCTTTCGTTGGACCAACAGCATCATTATGTTGTGCACGATATCCTGTAAATATTTTAACAGTCCCGTCATCCATACGAACTGGTATTTTCACTGTCATCATACGAACTGGTTCTTTTAATAATTCATATACTTCGTTTGGATAACCCAATTTTTCTAACGCTTCACTGATAACAATTTGTGTTGAATTCAATAGTTCAAAATGTTGTTCCCTTTGTTGTTGTGTTTTTGTTTGAGTTCCCTTTTCGGCTACCATAGTAAGTAAACCCCCTGTAATTTCACTTGTTTAGTAAACCTTCATTGCCTAGTATACACCGTTAAATTTGGAATGCAATAGAAAACGCTAACAAATATATACAAAGTATTTTCTGTTGCAAGCGTTTTCACTATCATTATAGTCCTTTTATTACTTTTAGAAAAGTAAAATACTTAAATATTTAAATATTTTTTATTTTATTCATGTACAGTACTTTGAAAAGATACATTTAAGTAAAGTAAAGTAAAAAAACAAAACCTTAGCTATGTTACATTAGCTAAGGTTTTGTTTTTTCACAAAGTAATTGTGTATTTGTTCAATTGCTTGAGAAGCCATTAATTCTTTACCATACTCCATTAGACGATAAATAGTTGCCGTAGACGGATTACCATATTCTGCTAAAATAGCTATAAAATCTGCCTTCAGTAATTGAATTTGCTCCTCTTCTTCCATCCAAAGATAGAAACGCCCATCCCACGTGTATAATTTTCCGCCAGTTACATCAAGGTTATATAAACGATTCGACAGGTTAATTACGTCATCTAGTGTAGCAAACTCATAAAGGATATGCTCGCTTTCATCTAGAGTCACTTGCATTTCAATAAACTCGTCACGGAATTCATCATCTGTATCCGCTTCTTGATGTTCTTTCGTTACAATTACGACCATTCCTTGCGCTTGTAGAGAAAATACTTCAACTGCAATCGGACCATCCGCTTCAAATCCTAATTCTTTATTTGCTTCTTGCATCATATCACGAAATAATTGCTGTACTTTCGGTGCATTTCTCCACAAATCTTCTTTCGTTAATCCTCTTTCAGATAAATCATCAAATGTTAAGAAAATTTTTATCTTATTGTAATTTAATCGTTCCAGCCTCATCTCATACCCTCCCTACGCAACCAATGAATATAATTTTTATTATATGAAATAGAAAATAGATGGTTCTTTTCGAACAACTATTCTAACATGTTTAACCAATCATCCCATTCTTCTTTCGTATCACCAATTAGGCTTGTTTGAATGTTCAACTGATCTCGAGCACCTATTCCTCCTATAATCCCAACAGAAAGGTTCTCATTTTTTTCTTGCAAAAAATCCACATAGCTCATTGCGTTCTTCCGTTCTCGTCCGTCATCAAAAGAAATCACTACATATTTAGGTCTTATTTGCTCAACAGCTAATGAAATACTATCTTCCGCTAAGCTTGCCCGAATATATATCACATCATATCCTT
This sequence comes from Bacillus sp. SSR7, assembly GCF_055902415.1. Taxonomy (NCBI): domain Bacteria; kingdom Bacillati; phylum Bacillota; class Bacilli; order Caryophanales; family Bacillaceae; genus Bacillus; species Bacillus sp. SSR7. The sequence goes on from NZ_JBVVXV010000003.1 coordinate 223,554, forward strand.
TTAATCGTAAATACGTTGAGAAAACAAACCCTTTCAACATATTACTTTCTAACACGACAACTTTGTGTATAGAAGAAAACGATGATGCATTATGATATACCATTCCTAGACGCGTTTGTAAAAATGATACGACATATTGGAATTGCACCATTGTAACTTCATTATTATTTTTTAACGCTAACAATTTATTTGACACTTGAAGAACAATACTTGCTACAACTTTTTCTGTTGCATAAATACTAAAAGCCTCGTTTAACAATGCAGAAGTTGTAATTTCATCAAATTTTAACAAAGCTTGTAGTATATCGTCCACTAAAACAACTTCTCTATCGTAATGTATTTCATTTTGAACATTATTCTGCAAACGATTCCCTTCTAATAATTGAACTGCTTGTCCAATCATCATGCCGGAAGAAACCTTGTCCATTAACCATTTCAAAATTTGAATATGCTCTTCTGTATATAATCGATGCCCCGCATGATTCCGCTTTGGGGCAATCATTTGATATCGTCTTTCCCATGCACGAAGCGTACTTGGTTGAATTCCAATTATATTCGAAACAGCTTTTATATTATATTTTCCGTTTAGAGTTGGCATCATTTCCCTCCGCATAACGTAATAATATGTGTTTGAGCAGGTGCTCGGAAGCGAAGTGGAACCAACGTTGTTCCATACCCATTACTAACAAAAAGAGTCATATTTGAATGCTTATATACGCCACCTTTTAAATATTTTTCAGATGGGAATAATCGGATCTGTCCTCCATGTGTATGTCCACTTAACACAAGTGAAATTTGTTCTTTTCCAGACATTTTATTTATTATATCAGGGTTGTGGCTAATTAATATGCGAAAACCATCTTCCTTACAATCAGCCAACGCTAAATCTAAACGATCACGTTTCAAACCAACATCATCTACACCGAGCAAACAAATCTTCTCTCCTAATTCAGACTCAAATACAACTCTTGTATTATCTAAAACTTTCACATTATTTTCTAATAATAAAGCATCCAATTCATGATATTCAATCTCATAATCATTATTTCCCCATACAAAATATACAGGAGCTATCGCTCTTAACTTTTGTATATTTGCAGAGATTTTCGATAAAGGGACACCTTTTTCCGCTAAATCACCACCAATAATTACAAGATCTACTTTTCCTTTTACTTGTTCAATTAACGAATTTGAAATGCCCCTTCTATGAATATCTGATATAAAGAATACATTTACTTTTTTAAAACTTTTCGGAAATTCTTCAAATATTAAAGTATGTTCTAGCACCGTATCACGCGTTGCTTCCGTATACATTACAAGAAGAAATATAATACCAATACAAACGAGAGTACTTAATAAGATAATCCATATCATATATTTTTTACTCCCTTCCTCATAAAGATAATTCCCAGTTTTTATAGTAAGTATTTTACTAACTCTCTCGCTTTGTGGACTTATCTTTTATCGGAATTTTTAATTCTTGACCTACATTCACTTCATCTTTTTGTAAATCATTATACTTTTTAATCACTTCGATCCCAGTTTCATCTGAAAAATATTGCTTCGCTATACTTTCTAAGGTTTCTCCCTCTTTCACCGTATGCGTGACAACTTTCTCAGATGATGCCTCGGACTGAGATTTAGCTGAATCAAAGAAAATGACCTCAAATGCACTTTTTCCAGCGTTATTACCATCACTTTTCACCTGAATATATTTATCCGTATACCATAAAATGCTAATTGGTAGTAATATGAATAGAAATGTTAAAACTCGGACGAAAATATGATTCATTTTAAACTTTTGTTTTTTCTCTTTATTTCTATGAATTTCACTACGCGGCGGTAAACCTTCTTTTTCTTCCACTCGCTCAACTTCTAATTCCTCTTCAAAATCAGGAATTCGTCTTCTCATGTTGTTCACCACCACCTTCCATTTATTTTCTTAATTGGAGCCCCATTATAAAATCAACAAGAAAGTGTGCAAAGATTGTTATAAACAAATTTCCTGTCCATTCAAATACATAACCAAAGACAAAACTAATGAAACAGACGAAACAAAACAAAAATGGCTTTTTTATATACCGAATATGTAATACTGCAAATACGAAACTCGCTATTACAATTCCAAAGTGCGTCTGCACTACACCTCTAAATAAAAATTCTTCTGCAAAGCCGATAATGAATGTAATAACAAGTAGATGCATAACTGACATCCCTTGAAACATCCTATCATTAATACCCCCATCATCAAACCAAGACTCTGGAAATACTCGCATTGCAACATAATCTAATAACACAATACCAATCGCTAACAAGCCACCTATTATAAGTATAGACACCGGTTCCCATTTCCACAGACTATACACCGATTTTATATCTCGGAATAGTATGTATGCTAGTAAACAACCGATACCGATAATAATGAACTGTGTGATATACAGATTCAGCCTTATTTCTTTCGGACTCATATCTTCAATATTATGCCTTTGAATGTTCATCATTCCCCCATCTTTTCTAGACCGAAAAGCTTTTGTAACTCTGTTTCCCAATTATAGTCGAAATCCGATTGTTGCGCTTGTCTTTTTTTATAATCTATTTTTGTAATATGACAATAGTCGCAGCAATTCTTTAACTCGCCCTCTTTTCTGTAACCGAACTGTCGCAGCAAATATTCACGTCTACATTCTTTCACTTGTATCCATGATTTCATGTTTTCTAGCTCACTATATTTATTACGTAGCCTGATTTCTACTTCAGCTATTAATCTTGTCATAATTTCATCTGACAAGCTCTCTAATATTAATTTTCTCTGTTGTATGATTCCAAGCTTTTCAAGATGATAGCGGATGAAACGCCAATATTGTTCATTAAATCTTGCTGCATTATAACAAATTTCTTCTACCTCTTCTATTGGTAATTCTTTCGTTTGAAACATTCTTTCCTGCAGTAAAGAAAATAAAAATTGTATTTGTGACTGACTTGGCAATTCATCTTCAATTATTGAAATTGGTAAATCGTGATCTAACGGACTACATAATAAAATAGCTATACTAGGTTCACCATCTCTTCCAGCTCTTCCGATTTCTTGTAAATAAGAAGCTATATTAGTCGGATAGTGGAAATGAATAATATATCTCGTATTTGATTTATTTACTCCCATACCAAAAGCACTTGTACATATTACAAGCTGCAACTGGTCATTCATAAACTGCTGTTGAATTAACATGCGCTCTTCATGTTCCATACCACCATGATAGAAAGCGACACCAGTAACGCCTTTTCCTCTTAAATATTCCGTTAAACGTTCTGTCCACGCTCTGCTTGAACAATATACAATCCCCGGCCCTTGTAAATACATCACCTGTTCCAAAAGCGCCTCTTTCTTCTCTTCTATCGTCTCTACAAATTGTACTTCCATTGCTATATTTGGACGATCAATAGAGTACACATGCTGCGTCACATTCTTCAGATTCAAACTCTCTGCTATATCTCGGAGTACATCTTTCGTCGCTGTTGCAGTTAATGCTAGCACCGTAGGAGACCCGATATTTTCAATAACTACATTTAGTTTTTTATAATCTGGTCTAAAATCATAACCCCATTGCGAAATACAATGAGCTTCATCCACAACAAATAATGAAATATGAACTTTCTTCAATTCTCTTATTAACACTTCCGACTGCAACATCTCAGGTGAAACAAAAATAAATTTATAGGAAGCTAACCTTTTCATCGCTTCTCTTTTTTCATGTAATGTCCGAAAACTATTAAATGCTATCACTCGGTTTTTCACAACATATTTTAATTGTGTAACCTGATCTTCCATCAAAGATAATAATGGTGATACAACAAGTACTGTCCCTTCTTGCATGAGCCCTGGAAGTTGATAGCACATAGACTTCCCTCTTCCGGTCGGAAGCATCGCTATAACATCTTTTCCTTCCAATAAATCTGTAATTACCCCTTTTTGACCTGGACGAAATTCAGAATATCCAAACCACCTATATAAATATTCCTCAAGTTTCATTTATACCCTCCATCCGCGCCAATACAAGACGAACTTCAAAATAAGAGATACCCTCTCCAACCGCTTGTTTCAACTCACGCAGCTTACGTGTTTGTAATGCATCAATTACTTCTGTTACTTTATCTATTTTGTCTTTTTCCATAAACATCTCGATAGAAAAATCTCTTTCTCGCAAAGCAATTTCAACAAAATGATCTTCTATCGTTGCAACCTTTAGATTTCTAATTGTCGCTATTTCTTCTAATGAGCGCCCTTGTCTCCAAAAATTATATGTTTTTTTCGTTGATAAACTAAATAATTCAGCTCTCTCATTTGGATAAGAGATAATCTCAGCTAATAACGGAAATTCATTTTCTTTATCGCGAACTTCTTGTATAAGGAAATGAATTGTACCCCAAAATAAAAAATATACCCTGAAAATATCTCGTTTCGTAATTTCCGCTAACTGCTGCAATGTACAACCGATACGTTCATATCCTGTTAATCTATATGTTACAATCGTCGCTTCTATCACATCACATTTCCCTAAAAGATTATGTATTTCTTTCCATAATCTTTTCGCCAATTCACTTCGCCTATACGGCATACCTGTTAAAAACCGCTTCACCCACACCATTATTTCTGTATCTTGTTGAATAGGAATAAACTTCGTATTATTCTGTTGTAAATTAGATACAGTTTGAATAATTAAAGATAATCTTTTCCAAAACGTTTCACCTAATTCACCATAGTGCAAACCATGCAAATGGACTGGAAAAGCATACCCTTCCTCCCATGTATGTAACTGCATGTTACCTTTAGGTGTTAACAAATATGTATTTTCATGTATTTCTTGAATCAAATCTGCTTGCAACAACTTTGCAACTTCACGATCATATTCAGTTCTATTTAACGATTTATATATTCCAAACAAAAAAGAAATTCGGAACATATTTCCATCTTGTAACGTTTGCGAAGAACGTTTTCCCTTTAATAAATAATAAATAGAAGAAACGGTTCTTTCACCATTCAATTGTTTTAAACAATACAATACAGTATATTGTAGTTGCATTACCGCTTCCACCTTTCAATCTAACTTAATTGCTTTTGATATGATTGCGCCATCTACCGTTACTCATTAAACTTATCATATGGGCAATATATACTTGTATATATTATATTGTACCAAACGAAATAACATTTACGTATTTTGAAAATCTTATGACATAATGCAAAAATTAGTTGACACTCTAATTGATAAGGATTATCATTATAATTTTATGTTGAAAAGTTTTAAAAACCGTTTTACAATAAGGTTATAATTTTTATGGCGAGCTTTTCACATACATATTATCAGGAGGGAAAAAAGATGGCAAAATATACAATCGTTGATAAAGATACTTGTATTGCATGTGGTGCTTGTGGCGCTGCTGCACCAGACATTTATGACTATGATGATGAAGGTATTGCATTCGTAACATTAGACGATAACCAAGGTATCGTTGAAATTCCAGATGTATTACTTGAAGATATGATGGATGCATTCGAAGGTTGTCCAACTGACTCAATTAAAGTTGCTGACGAATCATTCGACGGCGATGCTTTAAAATTCGAATAGTCTTTTATTAACTTCAAAAAATACCCCTCATTCATTTGAGGGGTATTTTTTGTTTTCTATTGTCAGTCTCCTTAATAAAAAACCATTAGTAGTATATACTACTAATGGTTTTATTTTATATTTATGCATTTTTCATTTTTGCAAATACCCATACTTTCAGGCGTGAGAATAACGCTACAAATACAATTGTCACAACAATTCCTTTAATCAAATTAAATGGTAAGATTGCCGTTACAACCGTTGTTTTTATCGCTTCGCTAGACATAGCTGGTGAATTTAAAAACCAAGTGTAAGCTGGGAATATGATGATGTAATTTAACACACTCATAATGAGCGCCATTGTAATTGTCCCTAGCATTAATCCTGTCGTTAAACTCTTAACAGTACGATACTTCCTAAATAAGAAAGCTGCTGGTCCAATAAATAAACATCCTGCAATAAAGTTAGCAATTTCTCCAACTGGTACTCCCGTTAAACTCCCTTGAATCCCGTAATGTAAAATATTCTTTATCGCTTCTACAATAACCCCTGCAACTGGCCCGAAAATAATCGCAGCAATTAGAGCTGGCACATCACTAAAATCAATTTTTAAAAATGGCGGAAGCCCTGGGAACGGGAAATCCAACATCATCAGTAAATATGCAATACTACTTAGCATTGCTACACTCACCATCTGCACTACACTGTTTTTTTGTTTCATCTTTCTCTCTCCTTTTCCATCGATCATCTCATGGAAAGTGGAAAGGTTCTGCTATGCCTACTTTTTCATAGAACGAAAAAACCCTTTGTGTTTTACACAAAGGGAGAATTTAAGGCACATCAAACAGACGTTCAAATACCTATCTTTTTTGAACGCTTGAACCTCCATCTTCTCCCATCCAGACTGTACTGTCGGCTTTGGAATCACACCAAATCCTGCCTTAACGGCTCGCGGGCTTAGAACAAAATCACATATAGTTCATCACCGCCGGTCGGGATTTTCACCCTGCCCCGAAGATAGACCGATATTCTATTTTCTACTTCATTATACAACAACATGATCGTATTGTGAACAAAAAAATCGTAACTTATTAAAAATAAGTTATTAATTTTACATAACCAAGATTATTCATTATATTTTACAATACACCCCATATTTTTTAGTATTCGGCATTTCTCCTATGAATCCCCTAGTCATATATAATTAAAAGTGATAAGATGTTGAATTGTTAAGATAAGAACATTTTCTGGATTATGGAGGAAATGTCATGAAGAAAGAGAAGAGACACTCTATTCGAGAAACAATGAAAAAAAACTTAAGGAAAGAATACTTTTACTTAAAAAAAGAATTACTTTTCTACTGTCCAATTGATTTAGGCACATTCTCAAGCGAGACATACTATGCTGCTTTCGATGAAGACGGCATCAGTATTTATCAGTATGATAAAAAGACAGAAAGTAAATTAAAATTATGTGAGCGTCATCCATGGAAGAGTTGGAATAAAGTAAAGGTTGATCATTATTTGACAACTTCACAATTTATTTTTCAAGGTGAGCGAAACTGGATATTATCCCTTTTTCAAAAAGGAAAAGAAGCTCAAAAAATAATAGAAGAGCATACATCTTTACAAACTGAAGTTGTTTCCCGCTCTTTCTTAAAAAAACTTCCAGGCTTCCGTTCTAATGCACCATTGAATAAATACATCGGCAGCATTTGCTACACTGCACTCATTGCATTTTTATTAAAATGGATGATTCCATTTCAAGCACCACAAATCGCCCTGTACTCTATTTCAATTGGTTGTATGCTTCTTGGTTTACTTTGTTTGACAATTGGTTTAATTGAACCAACTATTGTACTATTTCGAACAAACGAAAAAACAAGAGCGAAAGTATTTTACTTATATAGCTACTTAGCTATTTCTGGATTTATATGTGTCTTTATTTTTTGGTAAAAAAGAGCTAGTTAAAACTAGCTCTTTTTTTACTTTACATATAATTGTTGATTTGGATAAATCAGCTCTTGTTGCAACCCATTTTTTTCTTGAATTTCCTTAACTGACATTCTAAATTTCCGCGCAATGCTAACTAGAGTGTCGCCTTTTTGGACGACGTATAACGATGAAGAAACTGCTTCATTTCTTTGTTCATGTAAAACAAGCAATGGATTCATCGCATTCTTTTTTGCCATCGTCCATCTTCCTTGATGAACTTCTAAATGTAAGTGTGCACCTCGGGATTCTCCTGTATTTCCTACTTCTCCAATTATTTCTCCTTTTGAAATATAATCCCCTTGAACTACATATCTCTTATTTAAATGTGCATACACAGCCTCATATTCTCCATGTTTAATAAAAACAACGTTTCCATAACTACTTGAATAATAAGACTTTGTTACCTTACCTTCTTGAATAGCTAACACAGGCGCGCCGATCGGTGCCGCTATATCTATACCGTAGTGTTTTCCGTGCCTTGTTCCAAAATAATCACTTATCTGTCCTTCAACAGGCCATGCCCATTGATTTCCCTCTGCGTACACATGTAATTGAGATAAAAATAGTACTGTCAATAACATGACGCCATATTTTAAAGCTTTCATATACATCCTCCGTTTTCTAATTACGACCATACCTTCTCTATTTTGGTATATTACAGAAAAAACTATACAAAAAAAGAAAGTGAATCACTCCACTTCCTTCTCTTTCTTATCACGAAAAACGATTGCACTGCGATTATACTCTACATCTTTTACTTGTAATCGAGCGTTTATTACTCTAGCTACTGCAAATAAATAATCAGATAATCTATTTACATACTTTAGAACGACTTCATTTATTTCTCCTTCCTTTTGCAGGGACACGATACATCGTTCTGCTCGCCTTACAACTGTACGTGCAATATGAATAGCAGCTGCCGACTCGCTTCCACCTGGTAAAATAAACCGTTCTAGCGGCGGTGCTTCTTCTATATACGAATCAATCCTACTTTCTAAGTTTTCGACCATTTCAATTTTTAGTTTATAAGGAATTTTCTCGCTTACTATCGCCAAGTCTCCCCCGCAATCAAATAGTTCATGTTGAATCGTTTCAAGTTCATTATAAATATCTCCGAAAGACCCGCCTTGTAGTTTAGTCATCGCATATCCAATATGAGAATTCGCCTCATCTATTGTGCCATATGCTTCAACTCGGATATTATCTTTATCCACTCTGCCGCCTATTACACTTGTTGTCCCTTTATCTCCTGTTTTTGTATATAATTTCATCGCTTTACGACACCCCTCTCACGATTCTTCATTCGACTAAGTTAGAAAAAAAGTTCTACTATTATTTATTTAATCGATTTTACAAAAAAATAAACAACAGTAGAACTTTATTCATTATCAACTTTAAAAACATATATCTAAATTATACGATTCGGTAAATATACAGAGAATGTAGTTCCCTCTCCAACAACACTTGAAACAGCAATTTTCCCATCATGGCCTTGCACAATATTTTTTGCAATCGCAAGCCCGAGTCCTGTTCCACCTTTTTTTCCACGTGTTCTTGCTTTATCAGCTTTATAGAAACGATCAAATAAAAATGGAATATCTTCTTCTGGAATACCAGCGCCCGAATCTTGTACTTCAAAAATAAGACCATTATTTTTCGTATCAATTACAAGCGTTACATGTCCACCTGCGTTCGTATGACGTATTGCGTTATCAATTAAATTCGTCAATACTTGTTCCATACGATCTGCATCAAACGGGTATTGCTCAATTGGATTTTTGAAATCAACCGTTAACGCGACTTCTTTATCCTTTGCAATTCCTTGGAATTTACGACCTATTTTTTCAACGAAAGGATGAATATCAACTTCACCTATATGTAACTCTACATTACCACTTTCCATACGCGCTAAATCTAACAATTCATTTACAAGTTTCCCTAAACGAACGGATTCATCATAAATGATTTGAACAAACTCATTAATTTCTTCTTTTGTTTGCACAATATCATCTAAAATTGCTTCACTATACCCTTGGAGCATGACCATCGGTGTACGAAGTTCATGTGATACGTTCGCAATAAAGTCTTGGCGCATTTTCTCAAGACGGCGTTCTTCCGTCATATCACGCAATACAGCTACAGCCCCACGAATTTTCGTTTGATTGTAAAGCGGCGTCATAAGAACTACATAATTACCCTTTTGTAAATTAATTTCAACCACTTGTTGTTGTTCGCTTTCTACAACGAGATGGAATAGTTCAACAAGTTCAGAAGGTAGTTTTTTACTGAGCTCTATCTCTTTTTCTTCTTGCCAAACTTGTAAGAAATGTTCAGCCGGCGGATTAATTACAACGACTTCACCCTCTTGATTTAATGTAATAACCCCATCTGCCATACTACTTAAAATACTAGCTAACTGTTCTTTCTCTTGCTGCAGGGCATTCATATTAAACTTCAACTGTTTCCCCATTTGATTTAAGGCTGTTGCAAGCTCACCAATCTCATCTTGGGATACCATAGGAGCTTTTGCATCAAACTTCCCACGCGATACCTCAAAAGCAACCTCACGCATTTTACGAAGGGGTGCTGTAATTCGAGTAGATAAGAAGAATGCAAAGAAAGTTGTTAATATAATCGCAATCCCTGCTGATAAGAATATAAAATCAGTCGTTCTTTCCATACCTTGTATCGGTACTTGTAAAGATTCGTATACAAACACTGCACTTTGATTTTTTGACTGTACTGGTTTTCCGACAATCATAATATCATTTTCAGTATTTTTATTCTTTCTACTATTAGAGGCTTTTCTAATGTTATTCTTAATTTCTTTTTTGTCTGTAAACACAGCCGCTAATTCTTTATCTTCTTTTAAGTCATCCATTGTAAGAGTGACTAATCCTTCTTGTTTCGGTGAAGAAGATATTTCTTTACCATCTTCTACAATAATGATCCTTGAAAGTGGGTCAGAGAATTTGTATGCGATATTCTCAATTGTTTTTACATCGGCACCTTCTTCAATTAACTCTGAAACACTTGTTGCAACTTTTTGAAGCCTAGCTTCACTCATATCAACATAATATGTTCTAAAAAACTGTGAAAGTAAAATCGCAACAAATCCAAGCACGAACGAAACGAGAAGCAATATGGTCATCCATAACTTCCCTACTACACTTCTCCAAAGCATCAGTCGTTCACAACCTCAAACTTGTAACCTACTCCCCAAACGGTAACAATCATCTTGGCAGCATCGGGTGATTTTTTACTTAACTTCTCACGTAAACGCTTTACATGCGTATCAACTGTACGTAAATCTCCGAAGAATTCATATTGCCATACTTCTTTTAGCAATTGCTCACGATCGAATACTTTATCAGGCGCTTTCGCTAAGAATAATAGTAATTCGTACTCTTTCGGTGTTAAGTTCACCTCATTACCATCTGCTGTAACACGGTGTGCATCATTATCAATTGTTAAATGCGGGAATACTGTAACATCTTTTGTCGTTGTATCTTGTGTAAAGAATGTTGTTGGTACAGAACGGCGTAAGACCGCTTTCACTCGAAGCACTACTTCACGTGGGCTAAATGGTTTCACAATATAATCATCAGTTCCTACCTCAAACCCTTGTACTCGATTTACTTCTTCACCTTTTGCTGTCAACATAATAATTGGCGTCGCTTTCTTCTCACGAACCCCTTTACATACTTCGATACCATCTTTACCAGGCATCATAAGATCTAATAAAATTAAATCATAATCATTTTGCAGCGCCATTTCTAAAGCTGTATCACCATTGTCTGCTTCTTCAATTGTGTATTGTTCTCTCTCTAAATACATTTTCAACAAACGACGAATACGATCCTCATCGTCTACAATTAAAATTCTTGATTCATTTTCCATTTCTACCCGTTGCGTACTTTTACCACAACGGTTCACACCTACCCTTCTATACTATTATGTTGCGCTATTCTCGTTTATTTAAGCAATCTTCTAAATGTTTCACTTCCCATATTATGCTTCACAAGAATAATAAAGTTTGTTCAATTTTTTTCCAAAACTATGTATTTTTTTTGAACAGTATATAATGTCCTCGACATCATTTTACAAAATCAACCGCTACTTTGTCATGTTTTTCTCAAAAAAGAAGAAAAGTTGACAAAAATAAAATAGGAAAGTGACATACACTCTCCTATTTTATTTCTCTATGCGTATGAATGTAAACCCGCGATAATTAAGTTTACTACAATAAAGTTAAACATAATGATTGCAAAACCAATTACCGCTAACCATGCTGACTTCTCTCCATGCCATCCTTTTGATAAACGTAAATGTAATACCGCAGCATAAAAGAGCCAAGTAATAAGCGCCCAAACCTCTTTTGGATCCCAGCCCCAAAAACGTGTCCACGCTATTTGAGCCCAAATCATGGCGAAAATTAATGCACCTAATGTGAAAACTGGGAATCCAATTGCAATAGAACGATATCCTATTTCATCTAACAAATCGCTATTCGTATTTTTCACTAACGGCTGAAGCGCCGCTGATACTCGTTTACGTAAAATTAGCCTTAATACGATATAGAGTAACGTTCCGACTAACACTGACCAAATAACAGTATTTAATTTTTTCGCATTTACAATTGCCGGAACTTCAACTGTCGGCTCTAATTTATTTTCTGTCAGTAACTTCCCTTCATGCGGCCCCACTAAAGCCGGAAGATTGTATTTCATTTCCACTTGTTGTTCATTTTTATCAATCCATTGAAACTTCGCTTCATATTTCATACTAGAATATACCGTTGTTACTCCAATAAACCCAACTGTACAAACAAGTGTGAATACTACCGTCTCTAGCCAAAATGTACGTTTACTTTTCACTGATTGATCTACATTTTTCAATAAATACATAACACCCGTAATAAAACTAATTGCTAAAATTGCTTGTCCTGCAGCCGCAGTCGTCACGTGAATATGTAACCAATTACTTTTTAAAGATGGAATAAGCGGTGATATTTCCCTTGGAAACATACTTGCATAAGCAATTAATAAAAGCGCAACCGGTAATGCAAATAATCCGATTATACTTACGCGGTACATAAAGTACATGACAATAAATGCTCCGACAAGCATCATGCCGAAAAACGTACCAAATTCAAAAAAGTTACTAACTGGCGCATGACCTGATGCGATCCACCTTGTTACAAAATAAACTGTTTGTGCAATAAACCCTAAAATTGTAATCGTTATTCCTATATTTGCCCATTTATGACCCTTTTCTTTAATTGCTCCCCCAAAAAACAGAGTGGCAATTAAATATAAAATAAATGCGGTAAAGAGAAAGTTACTACTTATTTGCACCATATCGTTTCCCCACCTTAACTAATTTTTTTATCGACTACTTTATCATTTGGTTGCGGAATTGCTGTACCTTCTAGTACTCTTTCAATATCTTTCTTTAAACCGAACCAGTTTTTATTCGTATGTCCTGCAATCCACCATTCATCATTAACGCGTTGTATCCAAATACGGCGATGATTCCAATACATTCCTTGAATGACACCAACCATAAATATAAATCCTCCAATACCGAGAATCCAAAGCGTTAAATCTTTTCTTACAGTAAGTGCTGTTGCATTTTGCATTTCCACACCTGCAAAGGACATTTTATATTTGTTATTCCCATCAGGTTCTATATTTTGCTGAATACCAACAAAACTCACTTCACCATCTGGTGTTTCAGGTGTAAACATTTTAAATACAAATGCAGGGTTGTTTGGTAATTTTGTTTTTGTATTTGGTCTTCCATTCTCATCAAAATAAAAATCAGGGAAATAGCTTAATAGTTCTAAAGAATAACCATTTCCTAAATCATATTTTTCTGCAGGGTTTGTTAAATCAACTTTAATCGGTCCCCACTTTTGATTATTTTCTTTATTTTGCAAACGGAAGGACATACTTTTAAATTCATTTTCTCTATAACTCAATTGATAAACAGCAAATTGATCAAATTTTAGCGGTTCATTTACTCGAATTTCAACTTCCTTTACTTTTTCCAATTTTGGTTTTTGTCCAGCTACCTTTTCACCTACCGCTTTATATAATACGGCATTCGTTTGGAAGTTTTTCGCAATCATTTTATCACCTACACGATCAATTGCTTCATCAAAAACTTCCTTGTCCTTACTTTTATCATAAACTTCCTTTATAAACTTCTCACTTTTTAAATAATATTGGCCATCCGTCCCTGGTATTTCTTTCGTTTCACCATCACGTAACCAAAGCGTTTCATCTACATACATACTCGGTAAAAAACGAAGCATCGCACCGAATAAAAAGATAATAAGACCGATATGATTTACATATGGACCCCAACGCGAGAAACGTCCCTTTTCTGCTAAAACGTTTCCGTCTTCTACTTTCACATTATAGTTCGTTTTCTTTAAATTCTTTTGAACTTTTTCAAAATCTCCCTCTTGCGGTGTACCAGTGCCATATAATCTCTGTCTCTTTAAAAAGCTAGGGTGTCTTTTTACCCCTTGCTTCTTTAAAGCTTTATAAAGTGGAATGACACGATCTAAGCTACATATCACAAGAGAAATACCAATTGAAGCAATTAACATCATATACCACCATGAACCGTATAAATTATTAAAACCTAATTGATAGTATAATTGCCCTAAAAATCCGTATTCTTGCTTATAATATTCGGCGGGTGCAATCCCTGGAGTTATGTACATTTCTTGCGGAAAAATAGTTCCAATCGCTGATGCAGCTAAAGTAATTACAATGAGCCATACACCGACTTTTACAGAAGAGAAAAAACTCCAAATTTTATCGACTATCGTTTTTGTTTGCGTGAGAGATCTTCGAGCAGTCCCCTCATAGCGCATATCCAATAGTTTTATATTTTCATTGCTTTCAAATGGTTTCCCGCAAGCTTCACAAAAAACAGTTCCTATCGGATTTACATGTCCACATTCACACTTAATTTCTTTCAACACTCTCACCGCCCCTGTATCTATATGTACTATTGTATATTCTAACCTAAAGTTACCACAATACTCAGAATTTTTAAATCGAAGGCGCTATAGGTAAGCGCCACTTATGTAACGGCTTTCTTTATTACGGAGTGATTTTCTTTAAATACTCCTCCAATTGTTCCTTTGTTTGTTCACCTTTAATCTCTTGAATCACCTTACCATCTTTATCAATCAAGAAGCTTGTTGGTAATGGTATTACTCCATACGTTTTTATAATTTCTCCACCTTTATCGATTGCAACGGGGAACTTAAGATCGTATTGTTTCACAAAATTCTTAACAGCAATATCCGTTTCATCTGCATCTAACGCAATGATTTCAACGCCTTTTTCTTTATACTTTGGATATAGTTCATTCATATAAGGCATTTCTTTCTCACAAGGTTTACACCACGTACCCCAAAAGTTTAAAAATACACCTTTTCCCTTAAAATCTTTTAGCTCAATTTTCTTTCCTTCTAAATCTGTCACAACAAAGTTAGGTGCTTCTTTTCCAATTTCCATTTTCTCTTCTTTAGTGAAATATCCTTGATAAAGTGTAAATCCTACAGCACCACATAAAATGAGCAGAATAATAACGCGAAATAATAAGCGATTTTTTTTCATATTGTTTCCCCTCTCTTCGACGAGTGATGAATATATGTATTTTTAATAAATCACCAGCGGAGCATTCCACTGGTGAAAGTTTCACAATATCGATTAGCGAGGCTTTGTAGAAGCCAATGCACGTAATTGTTTCACCTCATGCGGTGTCAATTCTCTTGCATCACCAGGTCGCAAGCTACCCACTTCTAAAAAGGCATAGCGTTCACGCTTTAGTTTCACTACTTTACAGTCTAACGCTTCAAACATACGACGTACTTGACGGTTACGTCCTTCATGAATTGTTAATTGTACAATCGCCATTTCTTTACGCTTGTCCCAAGAAATAATCTTCACACGCGCTGGTGCTGTTTTTCCGTCTTCTAACGTCACACCG
The DNA here is from genome assembly GCF_055902415.1 of Bacillus sp. SSR7. NCBI lineage: Bacteria > Bacillati > Bacillota > Bacilli > Caryophanales > Bacillaceae > Bacillus > Bacillus sp. SSR7. Next base: position 239,167 of record NZ_JBVVXV010000003.1, read on the forward strand.
CGTTCTAACATGCGGATTTTCTCACCTGTTAGAGGCCCTTTTATTTTTGCAACATATGTTTTTTCAACTTTATATCTAGGGTGCATTAATACATTTGCGAAGTCCCCATCGTTTGTCATTAATAATACGCCAGACGTATCATAATCTAAGCGTCCGATTGGGAATAAACGTTGTGTAATTTCCGGGAAAAAGTCTGTTACAACACTTCTTCCTTTATCATCTGATACACTTGAAATTACGCCAGTTGGTTTATATAGTAAAAAATAAACAGGTTCTTCTTTTTCAAGAGGGATGTTATTTACTTCTACTTTATCTTGAGGAGTTACTTTCGTTCCTAACTCCTTCACTATTTTTCCGTTAACTTTCACTTTTCCTTGCTGAATTAATTCCTCAGCCTTTCTTCTCGATGCAATACCTGCTTGCGCAATCACTTTTTGTAATCGTTCCATTTCTTTTTTTCACCTCGAATTTATCTTACCTTACATTAGAAAGACTTGGCAACCGCATACGCTTGACGGCTTTTCGCTTCATCTGACTTAAACAACATAGCGATGATAATAAACATATAAAGGTCAAATCATGTTTTTACCTTTTATTATTGTCCATATTTTTCATATTGCTTACAATAAAAGTTCATTATTTTGTCAAAAATACCGCATAAAAAAACCACTATTAAGCAACACCTTAATAGTGGTCGTATACGTATTATAAGCGAAATAGCATAAAAAATGAATAGTATTACTTAAACATTAAAGAAACAAACACAATCGAACAAATAATTCCGATTAAATCAGCAAAAAGTCCTACTTTTAATGCATCCCCCATTTTTCTAATTCCAACAGCTCCGAAGTATACCGTTAAAATATAAAAAGTCGTATCTGTACTCCCTTGCATTGTAGAAGCCAATCGTCCAATGAATGAGTCTGGTCCATATGTGGCAATTAAATCGGTCGTAATACTTAAACCAGCAGAGCCCGAAATAGGACGTATAAGTGCTAGTGGAACAATTTCTGCTGGGACATGAATTAAATCTAACATCGGCTTCATTACTGATATCATTGCATCTAGTGCACCTGAAGCTCGAAATATAGAAATAGATACGAGCATTCCAACCATAAACGGTAAAATAGAGATTGCAATTTGAATCCCTTCTTTCCCCCCCTCAACGAACGATTCGTACGTCGGAACTTTCTTTATCGTTCCATATAAAAGGATAAAACCAATTACACAAGGGATTACCCATAATGATATCGTATTAACAATACTCATTTTTTCCGCCCCTTCCTACTCCTTCTTCGGTAAAAATAGCGATCAATCCAAATCGCTCCGATCATAGAGAGTACTTGTGCAATGAATGTTACCCCAACAATTTCAGTAGGATTCGCTGATTCATACGTCATTCGAATCGAAATGACAGTAGTAGGAATTAAAGTAATCGCTGATGTATTTAACGCAAGAAACGTCACCATAGAACGGCTCGCCGAATCCTTTCCCCCATTTAACTCTTTCAATTGCTCCATCGCTTTTATACCAAGAGGGGTCGCAGCATTACCTAACCCAAAAAAGTTAGCCATCATATTCGATAAAATAAATCCCATTGACGGGTGATCTTTCGGTATTTCTGGAAACAGCCTTTTGACTATCGGCATAAAAAGTGTAACTAACTTTTTTAATAACCCTGCTTCCTCTGCAATTTTCATTAAACCGAGCCAAAATACTAAAACACTAATCAGTCCTATACAAATTGTTACTGCGTCTTTTGCTCCATCAAATACTGCTTTATTTATTGCTTCCATCGTTCCATTGATCATGGCATATACGATCCCTATGACTGCCATCGCTACCCATACGAGATTAACCATCGCTTCCAACACCTATCATATGAGAAAAAATTTCTTTCACATTATTCCAGTACATTCCCGTTGTAGCTACTAACTTCCGTTTACTATAAAATAAATTTCGTTCTCCAACTTTCTCATTGCCAACATAAATTTCTGTCTTCCCAACCTTTACTCCATCCTTAAGTTTCGCACTTTTATCAAGTTCAACTTTTAATACGACATCCTTTCTTTCCTGCTCAGTTAAAGGTACCGCAAAACTATTTTTCGTATAAACATGATTCGCATATTTCTTTTCAGTTATTTCAGCAAGAGCTCCTTGTCCTACAACGTTTGTTTGTTTGAAACGTTCAAAACCTTTATCAAATAAATTCATATGATCATCCCAATCGCTAGAAGCGCTCAAAGTTACGACAATTAGATCTAGTCCATCTTTTGATGCTGTTGTAACAAGCGTCCGTCCCGCTTTCTTCGTAAAACCCGTTTTTCCTCCTGTTGCAAATTCATAATAAGACGTCACAAGTTTATGTTTGTTTCTCCACGGATAATCCCACGAATCTGATTTATACGTTTTTGTCCCAAAAATCTTCTTAAAAGTTTCGTTCCCCATTGCATACCTTGTTAAAAGTGCCATGTCATAGGCAGACGAATAATGAGATCCATCTCCATCTAAACCATGCGGGTTTGAAAAGTGAGTATCTTTCATTCCAATTTGTTTCGCCTTCTCATTCATTAAATATACAAACCCTTCTATACTCCCTCCTACATTTTCAGCAATTACTTGTGCTGCATCATTACCAGATCTAAGCATAAGTCCGTATACGATGTCCTCTAACTTCACTTTCTGTCCAGGCTTTAAATAAATTGCTGAGCCTTCCACTCTCACTGCTTCATTACTAACCGAGACCATTTCTTTCATTTTTCCTGATTCAGCAGCTAACAAGGCAGTCATAATTTTTGTTATACTAGCAATCTTTTGTGGCTCATGTTCTGCTTTTCCGTATAATACGCGACCTGACTGTTGCTCCATTAATACAGCATTTCGAGCACTGACATTACTGTTCATCTTTGCATATGTAGGAATTGGTATAACGCTTGCGTACATAATAAGAAGCGTAATGATTACACAAATTCGTCTCATATTTCCCCCCACGTCCTTTTGGCACTTTTTGTACAAGTGTATGCTTGGCCTTTTAAAATATGAACGAAATCTCCCTCTCCCCCAATAAAACAAAACTGTAATCAGTTATGGCTTTGTTGATTCTCCACTAACCATTAGCCCTCAATATGCAAGCCTTCGTGATATAAAAAAGACGCATACAATATGCGTCTAATATGGCGTCCATTCAATTTGTTTTGCACTTTCAAATCTTTTTTCTACATCCGGCCAATTTACAACATTCCACCAATTTTTAATATATTCATCTTTTCGATTTTGGTATTGTAAATAATACGCATGTTCCCACACGTCTAGTACAAGGAGCGGTATCGTATCCCATTGTGTAAATAATTGATGAAGTGTACTCTGCAAAATTTCTAATCTTCCCGATCGCGGAACCCAAACGAGAATTGCCCATCCTGAACCTTCCACTTTAGAGGCTGCTTCTGTGAAATGTTTTTGAAAACGCAAGAAACTTCCAAAATCTTGTTCAATCCGGTGTGAAAGAGCCCCTCTTGGACTTCCGCCGCCACCTTTTTTCATGTTATTCCAAAATATTGTGTGCAAGTAATGACCTGATCCATGAAAGGCCGCTTCTCTTTCCCAATGCTTAATTAAATCAAATTGATTTGTTTTTCTCGCTTCTTCCATCATCTTCTCTGCCTTATTTAATCCTTCTACGTAACTACGATGATGTTTATCATGGTGTAACATCATAATTTCTCTAGAAATATACGGTTCTAACGCATTATATGGATAAGGTAGTGGCGGGAGTGTATGCCCTCCAATTGGAACAGCTCGTTCACTATCCCCTCTTTCACATAGTTCATATTCCTCTTCTGCCTGCACGAATACTTCCTGCAAATGATGCTGAATATGTTCTACATCATCACTTATTTCATACATAAACTCTGCATCTGTATCATACTCATGCTCTTTCATACGGTCTAATAACGTTTGAATTTTATAAGCAAGCATATGGACATCATACACTTCCATTGCACGGCTATCTAACACGTGAAGAACACTTTCACACCAGCTTTCTACTTCATGAAAGTAATCTGTGAATACACCTTGCTGACTCATGTTACACCTCCTTAATGCTATCCCCTTAAATATATTCAAAGGAAATCCCTTATATAACTGTACAAAAGGAAAAGAAGCTAAGTACCCTTAGCTTCTTTTTCACAATTAATATTTGTGTAACATCTTTGTTTGGTAATCCGTCTCATAATATTCTAGTTCTTCACGCATCAATTGAAATTTACCTTCTAAATTCTTCATTACTTGCTCTATAGATGCAGGTGGCGTTTGTTGAAAAACGATGGAGTTTTTCCCTGTATAAGCAGATCGACTATTTTCATACCAATGATCACTCTTTGGTGAAAAAAACTCTGCAATTACTTGATGATAAATTTTATATAAAATCTTTTCAGCTGCTGTCTTTCGAAATGGCTGGCTATTTAACAAAACAAAACACGCATCATGCCCTTCTTCACAAAAAACGAGAAGACGTCTTATTGACGCTAATAACCCTTTATAATATTGTTCGTTTCCTGCCGGTGTCTCTTCTAATAAAGAAGGCAACGTATGATAATTTACATAATTGGTTATCAAATGAATAACATCTTCTAAAAACATAGAAACTTGTTCTGTTTGATTTTCCACCATTAGATTAGACATTTTTCCCTCTCCTTTGCCATTTCACGCTATTTCTACTCTTTTATTTTTATGTAATTCAGCCAATATTTCTTGTACTTTCACGACTATTTCCTCATCAAAATATTGTTGGAATTCTTCTATATTATTTAAATACAAACGTTTTTGCATGCGAAGCTCATTCTCTTTCAGTAAACAACAGATCGCTACAATTTCCCGCAAATATATGTCTTGATTTTCTACTTTACATACCGGATTTCCTTCAAAAGGAGTAATTTCTTGTAAAACTTCTTCAAAATACCGAACATATAAAACAGAAAAGGTTCTTTCTTTATCATTTAATATATATGTCACTTCAGATCTATTAAAAAAATCTTCTGACGTATTAGGTTTTGCTTTCTCTAGCTCATATCCCGCATAACCTATTATAATCATCTAATTCCCCTCTTTTCCTTCTTTCAATTTATTTTAACTTAATTTTCTGACAAACGAAATACTCTTTTAAATATAATCCCTATAAAAAATAGCTTCCTTATACAGGAATTTACCTTTTTATTTTTCTTGAAGTTTGTCATAATAATATTATTGTCTCAGTTTTCTTATACAAGGAGAGTTGTATTTATGTCGTTTTCATGGAAACGTTTCTTACAAATCGGGAAAATTATCTTCCCATTTGTTGTATTAACCATTGTATTCTTTCAAGCAAAAAAAGAATTAGCAGGCATTTCTTTTTTAGAAGCAATCAATACAATTAAAAACATTCCAACCGGAGGAGTCTTTTTAGCAATTACACTTGGTGCATTTGCCGTATCAACAATGTTCTTTTACGACTATGTTATGCTTCGTTATTTAAAAGCTGATATACCAGTCCAAAAGATTTTTCGTATCTCCTGGATTGCTAATACCTTAAATGGATTTATTGGATTTGGTGGTCTCGTTGGAGCGGGTGTACGTACAATGCTTTATCGTCCATACATAAAAGAAAATGGCAAGCTTATTAAAAGTATCGCCTGGATGACAACTGCTTTTATTAACGGACTCGCTATTCTTTCATTCCTCGGTCTTATTGGAATATTAGACACAAGTTTTATTTTGCATGAAAAACCGTGGCTATGGCCTGTTTTGATCTTCTTCGCCCTTTTCGTCCCTATATACATCGGCTTTTCTAAACTAAAAAATAGAAAACCAAAGCAAACCGAAGGACAAGTTGAAGGAGAAGAAGAGAAAAACCCAACTGTTTTATACTCATTAGTCTCATTAGTTGAGTGGGTATCTGCTGGCATTGTTATGTACGTCATACTAATATTATTTGGCATTGATATCGAATTTCAAAAGTTTTTAGGCGTGTATGTCATTGCTGCTTTAGCTGGTGTTGTTAGTCTTGTACCTGGTGGACTTGGTTCATTTGACCTTGTCTTTTTAACTGGGCTCGGACAATATGGCATTGATACAGGCGTATTACTACCTGCTATGTTATTATATCGCCTCGTCTATTACATTTTACCATTCTGCCTTGGTCTTATTTTTGCAGCTTTTGAAATGACAGGCGTGGCCATTAAAAAGTTTGAAGACAAACCTTTTATTGCGCCTGCATTAGAAACAACTGGTGTTATATGGACTTTGCAGCGTGATTTTCTAGGAAAACTAGGTTCATGGGCCTCTGCTGCTTTAACAGTATTTGCTGGATTAATGGTTATTTTATCGACCATTCTACCGACAAGTATAAACAGAGCTCACGCCTTACATATTCTAGCTCCAAAACATCTTATTCAATTTTCTTTTAGCTTATCACTAACATTCGGTATTCTCCTCCTGATCCTTTCACGAGGCATATATTATGGAACAAAGCGTTCTTACTATATGACGATTATTTCTTTAATCGGAGCAGCTATCTTTAATACGCTAAAAGGGATTGATATTGAAGAAACGTTTATTTTATTAATTGTACTCGCTGTATTATATATGCTTCGTAAAAGATTTGTACGCGAGAAAATGGAAGTCTCACTTTCTGATATCGTAAAAGTTTTTATATTCTTACTTATAACTTTATATTTATATAAAAACTTAGGTATTTTATTTGCAGGTGCAAAAGAAGCTTTTAAACCTGATTTTGTCGTTCGTAATATTACGCAAGTAAAACGAAGTGCATTAGCAGCTGCCTTTTTCGTTCCTACATTTTTACTGATTGGCTCACTCATTGCTAATCGTTATCGAAATGAATTTCCCGGGCAACCAGCTAATGATAAAAGATTGCAAAACTTTTTAGATGAACATGGTGGAAATGTACTTAGTCATTTAGGTTTTTTAGGTGATAAACAATTCTTCTTTAGTAGTGATGGGAAAGCGCTCCTTCTCTTCTCTATAACTGGAAAACGTCTTGTTGTGCTAGGTGATCCAATTGGAGATCCTTCCTCCTACCGTACTGTGTTACAAGAGTTTTTAGCTGAAGCTGACCGATTTGGATACATTTGTGTATTCTACCAAATCGAAAGTAAATGGATGAGTTTATATCATGATTTTGGTTACAACTTCTTTAAGCTTGGTGAAGAAGCTGTCGTTAATTTGAACACATTTACAATAACAGGAAAAAAACGTGCCGGTATGCGAGCGACTTTCAACCGTTTTGAACGAGAAGGCTATACATTCTCTATTCACCAGCCGCCGTTCTCAGATGAACTATTTGAAGAATTAAAAAAAGTTTCAGATGCGTGGCTCGGTGGAAAAAAAGAGAAAAGTTTCTCACTCGGATACTTTGATCGTGAATATATTAGCCGTGCTCCTATCGCTACATTATCTGATGCAGATGGAAAAATCATTGCATTCACGACATTTATGCCCGTATATCAAGACGGATCATTGTCTGTTGATTTAATGCGCTATTATCCAGATGCGCCTAGCGGTATTATGGATGCAATTTTCATCCACCTATTCCAGTGGGCAAAAGAAAATGAATACCACTCCTTTAATATTGGTATGGCACCACTTTCAAATGTAGGTTTATCGACACAATCTTTCTGGTCTGAACGGGTTGCTGCTGCCATCTTTAATAATGTTCGTTATACATATAGTTTCAGCGGGTTACGACATTTTAAAGAAAAATATAAACCAGCATGGAGCGGTAAATATTTAGCATTTAGAAAGAATCATTCTTTACCAATTACAATGCTCTCTGTAACAAAATTAATAGGAAAAAGAAAAAACAGCTAAATAGTTAGCTGTTTTTTCTTTTTTGAACTTGTACAATAAATTCTTTTTCATATTTCTTACCATTTATATAGAAATCTCCCCATATTTTGTACGTTCCTTCAGCAGGAAATGTAATACGGTATTGTAATTGTCCATCTGTATCAACAGGGATTGCATATAAAAAATTTTCTCTCGTTTCGTCCACAATATAGAGCGCCTCCACTTCTCCTCTCTCTGAATGTAATTTCAATTTTTCACCCTTTTTCGCTTGAAATTGAAATGTTAACGTCACTGGCTCATTCGGATGCAGTGCACCGAATAAAAGAGAAACTTCATACTCCCCTATTTTTTTTGTAAGTACACTATCGATTGGAAATTTTACTTTTTTCTTATTTTTCTCCTCTATTTCCTTCCCAAAATCTTTCTTCGCAAATGATTGCACAGACTTATTTTTGTCTTCATATAAAAATATTGTATATCCTTCATCTTTCGCTATTTTAGAAGATACCTTATATGATCCATTTCCTGCGAATGTAGGTTTCATTTGTTGTACATGTTTTAATTGTCCGTCTACAATAACTGCCCGAATTTGATCATTCACACCACGCACTTCGCTACTTTTATTATTTAATAATTGAAACACAATATCTGCTTTCTCATTTCCTTTTCCATTTGACACATCCCATTTTACTTCCTGAACATCACCTACAGTCTCTGTTGTTTCTTGATACTTTTTTATGTAAAATCCGCCTACTACAACAAATAGCAAAGCAACGAGTCCAATGACAAGATTTTTCAAAACATCACCTACCATTTTTATAGTCTCTATTCATACAAAACTTCTTACATATATATTCTAGATGATAATTTATGAAATCCTTCTGTTTTGCACATATTACAAATAATAAAAAGATTTTAATTGAAAGGATTCGTAGTGTATAATGCAAATGATATTGATTTCTATCAATACATTATAAGGAGGACTTTTCATGAGTGTACATATTGAAGCAAAACAAGGCGAAATTGCTGAATCTATTCTATTACCTGGTGATCCATTGCGTGCAAAATATATTGCTGAAACATTTCTAGAGGACGTTACTTGCTATAATAACGTGCGTGGTATGTTAGGTTTCACTGGAACTTATAAAGGAAAACGTGTATCTGTGCAAGGTACAGGTATGGGTGTTCCTTCTATTTCTATTTATGTAAACGAATTAATCCAAAGCTACGGAGTTAAAAATTTAATTCGCGTTGGAACTTGCGGTGCCATTCAAAAAGACGTAAAAGTTCGTGACGTTATTATTGCAATGACAGCTTGTACGGATTCTAATATGAACCGTTTAACATTCCCAGGATTTGATTTTGCACCAGCTGCAAACTTCGACCTTCTAAAGAAAGCTTACGATGCTGGAACTGAAAAAGGCTTACACGTTCGTGTTGGTAACGTTTTAACAGCAGATGTATTTTACCGCGAAAGCATGGACATGGTTAAAAAGCTTGGAGATTACGGTGTACTAGCAGTAGAAATGGAAACAACTGCGCTTTACACATTAGCAGCGAAATACGGTGTAAATGCGTTATCTGTATTAACAGTAAGCGATCACATCTTCACTGGTGAAGAAACAACATCTGAAGAGCGTCAAACTACATTTAACGAAATGATTGAAATCGCTTTAGATGCAGCAATTCAACAATAATACATTAAAGAACTCGTCATACGTCTGTCGAGTTCTTTTTATGTGACTTTTTATTAAAAACTACTTCCAGAAGAGACAGATTTTCTCCTCTACTTTTTTGTAACGTTTGTTATAATAAAGAAATCATTTACAGTATTTCTCACAAGAGGTGACGCAGTGAAAAACAGAAGTATCGTCTTTAAACTATTTTTATTAACATCAACATTATTTACAATCATATTCCTCCTATTTTTCCTAGGACAATCTCTATTTTTAGAGAAATTTTATATTAATAAAAAAGTAAAAACAGTTCAAACTGCTTTTGAAAAGTTCGTAGATACGTACGAAAAAAGTGGGAAAACTTATGAAGAAATTCGAAAACTAAAACAAGAATTTCATGATAAAACAAATGCTGACATGCAATTTTTAAATACGAATGGCATTATTAAAAGCGACAACAATTACTATATTGATGTATTTAATCCTAAAAATAATGAGACATATTCTATTCCGCTCAATAATCTTTTAACACCCGAAGAATATAAGAAATTTGAAAACTTAGGATTGAAAAAAGACGATGTGATAAACGTCGTCGGTTTGCTACAAAACAAAACAATAACACCAATAAAATTGACAACAAATTATAATCGATGGCAAAACGAATATACCAATTCAGATTTTTCATCTATTAATGGTAACCCTTCTAAAAATAGACTTACAAACCGATACAAAACTGTTACTCAAATTGAGTTTACTGGTACGATCTCTAAGTTACAGCTTCCATCGAGAACTGAGGTTCGTCTTGCAAATGATATTGAAACATTGCAAGCCGTTCAATATTTTGCAGAGCTTATTAGAAATGGTACTGCTAACTCGCAGCAATTAAACACTTATATAATAGATAGCGGGGAGAATATAAAGAATAGTATCTTTGTAAAACCTATTATGAAAAATGGAGAGATTACAGAATATGCTTTTGCGATAGCATCCTTGCAACCTGTTAATGAAGCGATGCTTGTTTTGAAAGATTATTATGTCTATGCCTTAATCATCGTATTTCTCGTAATTATTTTATTATCCTTCTACTACTCAAAAATCATTGTGAAACCATTAATTAAAATGAATCGTGTTACAAAAAAAATGGCCAATTTTGATTTTAGCGAGAAATTACCTGTAACAGCAGACGATGAAATTGGAGGGCTTTCCGGTAGTATTAATACGTTATCTGTAAATTTAAAAGACCGAATCGATCGATTAAATGTTGCCAATACAAAATTACAACAAGATATTGAACGTGAACGTCAATTAGAAAAAACGCGAAAAGAATTCATTTCTGGTGTATCACACGAATTAAAAACACCGCTCAGTGTAATTAGAAGTTTCGCTGAGGGAATTAAAGATGGCGTTAGTAAAGATACGACGTATTACACAGATGTTATTTTAGAAGAAACAGAAAACATGAACAGACTTATTGTTGAAATGTTAGAATTAGCAAAATTAGAATCAGGTACGTACAAACTAGATATGACGACGTTCTCAATTGGTGAATTAATTCAACAAGTCTATACAAAGTTATTATTTAGCATGGAGGAAAAGCATTTACAAGTGAATATAGATGTAGATCCTTCTATATTTGTGAAAGCGAATCGTAGTCGTATTGAGCAAGTAGTTGTGAACTTACTTAGCAATGCAATTCGCTATACACCAGATGGAGAAAAAATACAAGTCTCCGTTATGGAAATGGAAGATACAGTAAAAGTTGAAATCGAAAACACAGGAAACCCTATTCCAGAAGAAAGTCTTGAAAAAATTTGGGATCGTTTCTACCGTTTAGATGCATCGCGTAGCCGTCATACTGGTGGTACTGGTCTTGGATTATCTATTGTTAAAAATATTTTAGACCTCCACCATGCCGAGTACGGTGTATATAATACGACTAATAGTGTTGTATTCTACTTTAATTTACAAAAAGTAAAAGAAGTCAAATAATTTGTCTTAATTTCACTAGGAGTTCACATGAAATTCACACTCTCCCTTTATAGTAAGAAACAAGTTAATCCTTTCCTTTACACATATAAAAGAGGAGAGTGCGTGAAATGAAACAAGCAGGACAACCTATTCAAAACGAAAAACAATTAGAAACTATCAAAAATATACTTTTACAATCTTCGAAACGTGATGGCTTATTATTCGTATTAGCTGTAAATTCTGGCTTAAAAGTAAGCGAAATCTTACAATTAAAAGTTAGTGATGTAATCGATGAAAATGAAAATGTTCGCCATTCCATTTTATTTTACAATGAAAAAGTAAAGAAACATAAATGGTTCGCTGTAAATGAAGACTTACAGCACGCGATCGAAGACTATATGAAAGAACGTAAAACTTGGAAACGTAATGAACCATTGTTAAAGTCTCAAAAAGGAACAAAATCTATTACGAGACAACATGCGTGGTACATTTTAAACAAAGCTGCAAAAGAAGTTGGATTAGAAGGGATTAGCTCACATACACTTCGAAAAACTTGGGGATATTGTGCATACAAATCAGGTGTTGATATCGCATTTTTACAACACTTCTTTGATCATAGTACTCCATCAAAAACTTTAAAGTATATCGGTATTGCTTAATAACTCTTATACATAAAAAAGGTTACCATTTATAAATGGTAACCTTTTTTATGTTTCACATTCTCTTTTCTTGTCTCTCCTATATTGTAGTGGTACTCTAATAGTAAGGGGGAGAAATTATGAACACTTTAACAATTGAATTACCGAAAGAAACGGCTGAAAAACTTGATTTATTAAAACAAGCTTATGAAAAGAAAACAGGTGCTTCTATTTCTGAGAGTACTCTTGTTCAAACACTTATCTCAAAAGAATTTATCCAAGCGATAACTCCTTTTGATTTACAACAATTCATCACTAGCAAAGAACAGCATTAATTGCTGTTCTTTTTTTATACTTTATCAGGGGTTTGCCGGAAATCTACCTCGAAACAATTCCTTACTTTAGCCAAACTTCTATTAGGCATCTCCCTATCGTTACTACCTCATAAAAAATTTTTTATTTATTTTCAGGAAAACCATTGACAATGATAATGATAACCATTATCATTTATTACGGAGCCAACAATTGATGAATCAACCAAACGCTCAGTAACATTGTTACCCCTCTTTTTCATATAGAAAGGCACTGTACATTCCCCCTGTTTGTACAGTGCCTTTCTTGTTTATTATCACTCAAACAAATTTAATTGCTCAGGCTTTGGCTCGCCATATGTAATGTTCATCATTTTCATAAGCTGTTTCGCATTATCAGCTGCATCTCCGCCTGAATTATTGTTAAATAGTACGTATATGTCCTTTGCCTTCTTTTTTAATTGTTCTAGTCTTTCTACCCATTCTTCTAATTCTTTATTGTTGTAGCGATATAAGCAACGAACCGCTCTCCAATTTTCCCCTTTATCAAGCCAGCCATGAACATTTCGGCCATGAAAACGTATTAACACCATCTCTGCATTCGTTACTTCTAATACGAGTGGTACTGAACCCATCCCTGCCTGTGGCTCATCACAAATTGTATGAATCCATTTCTCTTGCTCTAGAAACTGTAACGTCTTATCTCTCATTTCTGGATAAAACCATGTTTGATTTCGAAATTCTATTGCACACGGCAAACCTTCCATTTTTTCTTTCGTATATCGGAGAAAATCTACATTTTTCTTTTTACAATCAAACCACGGTGGATATTGAAATAAAATCGTTTTTAATTTACCAGCTTCAATTAAAGGAAGAATAGATTGTTTATATACATCAAACATCTCATCGAACGTAGAAAAAGGAATTTCACCTTTCATATGTCCTGTCATTCCTTGATATGCTTTGACGATAAAAGAAAAATCTTTCGGTGTCTCCATTGCCCATTTTGTATAGTTTCGTGCAGGTTGCATCGCATAAAATGAACTATCCACTTCTACTATAGGGAAATACTCACTATATGTTCGTAATTTATTTCTATTTTCATAGGGATCTATATATAAAGAAGCATGATCTCCCCACCCTGTTACTCCAATGAAAAGCAAATATATTCCTCCCTTTTTAACTTCACCTACTATCCATTCTACTCACTTCCTGAACACTTCGACCAATCAATTTCATTAAGTAGTCCCTTCTTTAAGAGTATCCGTATAAAAATATGATATACTAGATGGAAGAATTTTTAAATTGAGGGGTTATTTATTTATGCTTCCAAAAGATGATATTGTGTGTCATGAAAAACGAATAGAAGAATTAGAAAATAAAGTACGTTTTTATGAAGAACTTGTGAATCAATTACCACATCATTTCACATATAAAAATCCACAGATTGGTTTACAAATAAAGAAAACGAGATCAACTCATTCTATTCAAAACATACAAAAAGAGAATAAAGAGGCTGATTTTCAGCTTACTTGCGATTCATTATTTTTATTTAAACAACTTGAAACATACTTTGTTCATATTTTTGATGCTTTTTCACATCATGTAACCTTTGTTGATAATAAAGGAAATATAACTTTATGTAATCAGGCTGCGGCAGATGATTTTGGTGTAGTACGAAATGATATAATCGGAAAGCCAATTCAACAATTACTAAAATTACCTGAAGAAAAAATTAAAGCTCTTGAAACATTAAGAACAGGCACAGAAATATATAATGAAGAAGTTTTAGACAAAAACTATGGCATTTTAAATAACCGAATTATTCGTGATTATAACGGAGAAATTTTTAGAGTTATTAGTGTCTTTCATTATTTAAACACAGAACGTGATGCAGAAAAATTTTCATTAGCAGGGCGAATCGCAGCTGGTATTGCACATGAAGTACGTAATCCTCTTACAACCGTACGAGGTTATTTACAATTTTTACAAGAAACTGTTTCTCCATCTAATAAAGAACTATTTAAAAACTTACTTATTCCTGAATTAGATCGCGCAAATAGTATCATTACAAAATTTTTATCTATTTCAAAAACACGCGAATTTACAAGAGAGCCCTTTCCAATTAATACATTTTTACGTGAGTATATTCAACAGTTACTAGCTAGCGAAGTCTTTTTACATAACATTTCAATTGATTATAATTTTTCTACCGAATTAGATAATATTTTAGTTCATATTGATCGTCATGAACTTGTGCAAGTTTTTTTAAACTTATTCCAGAACGCTGTCGATGCTCAAGGAGAAAAAAAACTTTCTATCCAAATCACTAGTTATCGTCTAGATAATTTTGTTCGTATTACTTTCACTGATAATGGGACTGGTATTCCACCAGCCATTCAAGAATATATCTTTGATCCATTCTTCTCAACAAAAGATTCCGGTACAGGACTCGGCTTGGCAGTAACGAAAAAAATTATTCAAAATCATAACGGTACATTAAAAATGACTAGTAATGAAGATGGTACTACTTTTACTATTTCAATTCCAATCTTACCTAAAACAGCCCTTGAAAGATTAAATCAATACAAATAAAATCCAATCCACGAACTGCATGTCAATTGTTAAATCCCTCAACAATTGACATGCAGTTTTTTATGTTGAACTTTTCTTCTTTACATTATATAAAACCTTCTCTATATTTTACTTATTTTTTTAGAAATGGTAGTTTGTCCAGCACTGATTTAGTATAAATTTCATTTTAATATATAGTAATGACTATTCATTCTATGAAAGAAAAGAATGAAAAGATGAACAATAAAAATAAAGGAAAAGTATTTTATGGTAATGATTGTTGCGAAGTCAGAGCTTGCAGTCATATTAACATCTCTAAGTCCGAACTTACAGAATTCGTTAGACTGCTTCAAGTTCTTGGCCAAGCTATTCAAGCTGTCTTTCAAAACCCTTCTCAAAATAATATCGATAACTTGATCGCTGCCCTAAATAACTTACAAAAATTTCTCAATTGCTTAGATTTATCTCCAGCACAAAGACAAATTGGAAATTCTATCATTGCTAATCTATTAACTATTTTAAGAACAACACCTTTCTCATGCGGAGCGTTGTACGTTGAACTACAAAGCCTGCTGAATTATTTATTGTATATCGCTAAGTTATTCAAAGTAGATTGTTGTACGACCGACAAACTAGTTAAACTCATAACAGAGATCCAAACTATCCTAGTTCAATACGGGTCAGGATGCCTTGGAGGAGGAGCAACTGGCGCTACTGGTGCTACTGGACCTCAAGGACCGGCGGGTGCTCAAGGTGCTACTGGGCCTCAGGGACCGGCAGGCGCTCAAGGCGCTACTGGACCTCAAGGGCCTCAAGGTATTCAAGGGCCGGCGGGCGCTCAAGGTGCTACTGGTGCTCAAGGACCAGCGGGTACACCAATTCCTGTAACGATCGCGGCAATCGGAAACTCAAATCCACAAACTATATACCCTGGAACAAACATCCAATTAAACCAAGTATTTGAATTAACTAATATCGCTTTCAACGATACTTCAGATACTTTAACAATTTTAGAAACAGGCGTATATGATATTAGTTTCTCAGCGTCTACAACTTTCCCAGGATCTTCACCGTTTGGGTTTGGTATTTCGTTCAATGGCCAACCACCTACTCGCAATTTCTCAACTAACGTTATCGGTAGTGCTGTTTCTTTCTCTACAATCGTTACTTTACAAGCTGGTACAACGATTGCTGTACAACCTACAGCAAACACTATTTCTATTCCAAACACAGGCGATACAACTGCAACACTATCTGTATTCCGAATTTACTAATTTTCACTCAATAAGTATATTTATAATAGTATGTATTGTTTAACCATGCATTAAATCTCTCTTTATATAGAAAGGAGCACTTATTTGGGAGGATAAGTGCTCCTTCTTTACGTTTCTTTACCTCAAATTTACTTTAACTTAATCCTCATTTTGTATGATAAATAGTGAAGTCAAAGATATGAAAGAGGGATGAAAATGAGAGTTATGTCACTAATACGCATTTGGTTTGCACTTATGGTATGCATTATTTTATGTGTAGGATTTTTTTTAACTCTAAAATATTCCACTATATCAAAAGCAGAGAGAAAAACTGCTCCATACAAACTTCTATATACGAAACAAAGCAACATTCCTTATTCCAATGCCACAAAGAATGAAAAAAAAGTTATAAAAGGGATGCTTATTACGAAAGCTTCTAGTTCCGAGGCGTTACTCCAAATTGCTGAAACGATTAAAGATCAGTATAAAAATAAAAAAATCGATGAAATGACACTCTCTATCCACAATGAAAATAGCGGTAATTACGAAGAAGAATTACCTTACGAACCTATTAGTAAAGGCCAAATAATCGTCACATACGATTCCGAATCCTTTGGCAGTACAAATATTATACTTAATGAGTAATATCATGTATCTCAATAGATATGGATTAATAGCTAATGAAGATAGACAAAAATCTCTACCGATTAAAAGTTTATGTTGTTTTTGTACAAAAAAAGAGGCGAATTTCGTTATTCGCCTCTTTCTTTTACCAAAATGAAGGAATCCACTCTTTCACTTTATCAAGCCACTCTTGTTGCTCTTGTTTTCGTTGTTGTTCCTCTTCTTTCCTTCTCTTCTCTTCTTCTTTTCTTCGTTTTTCCTCTTCTATTGTAGTCAATTGTTTTTTATAATCAGCCTCAGATATGAGAGATAACTGAAATGCTTTTTGAGCTGGATTTGCGTTCGCTTTTTTCATAATATCCCGGAACATTGTCGTCGTAATTTGACTACCACCCGGAACATAATGATCGCTATCGGTTTTATCATATCCTACCCAAATTGCACCTACCAAATCTGGTGTGTATCCAACAAACCATGAATCCTTTGCACCGGTGCTCGGGCCATTTACAATTTGAGTAGTTCCTGTCTTACCTGCCGTATCAACATTATTAACTTTCGCCTTTTCGCCCGTTCCCTTTTCGACAACACCTTTTAATAAATATGTCATTTTTTGAGAAACTTTTTCGCTCGTCACTCGTGTCTCTTTCTTATACCACTTTCCAAGCGTTTCACCTTCAGCATTTTGTATCTCCCTAATTGCATGAGCTTCCACTTGGACTCCGTCATTTGCAAATGTACTGTATGCTTGAGCCATTACAAATGGAGATGTTCCCACATGCATACCGCCTAAAGCAATCGGATACGTACGATCTTCTGGCACTAATGGAATACCAAATCGCTCTAAAGATTTCAATCCTTTATCTAATCCAATTTGTTCTAATAGCCACACAGCTGAAACATTATACGACTTTGCTACGGCTTCATACATTGTCACATCACCGTGAAAAGTATGATCGCTATTTTGTGGTTTATATTCTTTGATGTTAAATGGTTCATCTTTTAATATATCGTATACTTCATATCCTTGTTCTAACGCTGGTACATATACAGCCAAAGGCTTTAACGTTGAGCCAGGTTGTCTTTTTAATTGGGTTGCATGGTTAAACTGTAAAAACTGATACGGCCCTCTGCCTCCAACTAAAGCTGGTACACCACCTGTTTTGGGATTCATAAGAACTACACCCGTTTGCATAAGTTGGTCTGAGCCACTATCTTTGAAATAACTATCATTATTCACAACGTCTTCTACGGCCTGTTGTTTTTTCGAATCAAGCTCTGTATAAATACGATAACCACCTGCTAAAATTTCATTTTGTGTTAATTCGTACTTGTCCATCGCCTCTCTAACAATATAGTCTACATATTGAGAGTATTTTCCCTTGTATTTATCATCAACGCCACGTTTTAACACAAGTCCACTCTCTTTTTCTTTATTATACTGTTCGTCCGAAATATACCCTTGCTCTTTCATTAAACTTAATACGACATTACGTCTTTCAATTGACTTGTTAAAGTTTTTATAAGGTGAATACGCAGATGGTGCTTTAATCAAGCCCGCAATCGTTGCTGCTTCTGAAATTGTTAAATCTTTTACATCTTTATCAAAATAAGATTTAGCTGCCCTTTTTATACCCCAAGCACCTTCACCAAAATAAATTTGGTTCATATACATTTCAATGATTTCATCTTTCGTATACGTACGCTCTATTTTTTTTGTTAAAAAATATTCCTTAATTTTTCGAGAGTATGTGCGGTCTTGTGTCAGAAATACATTTTTCGCAAGTTGTTGTGTAATTGTACTTCCCCCTGCTACAACTTCTCCTGCTGTAATATTTTTAAAAACTGCACTTATAATTCCAATATAGTAAATCCCATGATGGTTAAAAAATTCCTTATCTTCTACTGCAACAATGGCCTGAACCATAATATCAGGAATATCTTTCTTTTTTACGCCTTCTGTTTTAGAAGAAGCTAATTTAGTCGCAACTTCATTATTTGCATCATAAATTAAGGTCGGCTGCGGAACAGCTTGCTTTAATTCAGATATGTCTTGAATAGAAATTATTATATTTATAGCAATAAATAGAGTAGCGAGCAAACTTCCTAATACAATTAATGAATTACGAAGCTTCTTCCTCTTGTTGAACCACTCCTGCATTTTTTTTAAGTGAGTGTTCTTCAATTTCATTCGTTCACTTCCTTCGTTTGTTTACACTCTTCTTTTCAAAAGGAAGAATATACCTCCTTTTAAATTTATTATAATAACGTAGTCTTTCCTGTAGTGTAAAGCTTTTCTTTCACATTCATACTTTTTGCAAGAAAAGGACATTCTACAAGTAAGATATTCAATATTGATTATTAATATTATTAATACAACAATAAGAGTTATGTTAAGTTTTTGTAAACTTTTCGATAAAATGTTTTAAAAAACGACAGTTTTTTGTTAGAATTGACTAGCCAATATATTTTACATATATTACTTTTGTGGGGGTAACTAATAATGGTCTTTAAATCAAAAAAAGATAAATTTTCTGAAATGTTAATGAATGTTTCCGAAAATTTAAAAGAAGGCGCGCAGTTTTTCGTGGAGTATAAAATTAAAAATGCTAGCGATTTAAAAGAGTTTTCTATGCGCATGAAAGAGTATGAGTCAAAAGGTGACTCATTTATTCACGAAATCATTATGGAGCTAAACAAAGCGTTTATTACTCCTATTGAACGTGAGGACATCCTACAGCTTGCAATGAGTATGGATGATGTATTAGACGGATTAGATCATAGTGCTGGTCTATTCGAAATGTATTCTATTACAGAAGCTGATGAATACATGATTAAATTCGTAGAGGCAATTAATCAATGTGCGATTGAAATTGCAAACTCTGTTGAATTAATGTCTAACAAAAAATTAGTCGACATTCGTACAAATGCGATTAAGATTAAGGATTATGAATCACAATGTGATGATATTCGCCGTCATGCGATTAAGCACTTATTCTCTCGTGAAAAGGATCCAATTAAGATCATTCAATACAAAGAGATTTACGAAGAGCTTGAAGAAGTAGCGGATAGCTGCCAAAGCGTTGCAAACGTATTAGAAACAATTATTATGAAGAACGCGTAAGGAGTTTGATCATGGATACACTCTTGATACTGACCGTTTTAGTAGTCATTTGCGCTTTAGCTTTTGACTTTATTAATGGATTTCACGATACAGCAAACGCTATTGCAACGGCTGTTTCAACGAAAGCTCTAAAGCCTAGACATGCAATTATTATGGCAGCTATTATGAACTTTTTAGGTGCGATGACATTTACAGGTGTAGCAAAAACAATTACCAAAGACATCGTTGATCCGTTCGCTTTACCAAATGGTTCTCTTGTTATTTTAGCAGCTTTACTTGCGGCGATAGCATGGAATTTGATTACTTGGTACTACGGTATTCCAAGTAGTTCTTCGCATGCCATTATTGGCTCAATCGCAGGTGCAGCTATTGCTGCTGCTGGCTTTAGTTCATTAAACTTTAAAGGTTTCATAAAAATTCTTGAAGCTTTAATCATTTCACCGATTATCGCTTTTGTTATCGGGTATATCGTATACAGTATTTTTAAAGTCGTCTTTAAAAACTTTAATTTAACGAAGACGAACAAAAATTTCCGTATATTCCAAATTTTCACTGCTGCATTACAAGCTTATACACATGGTACGAATGATGCGCAAAAAGCAATGGGAATCATTACAATGGCTCTTATGGCTAATAACTATCATACTTCTAGCGACATCCCGTTCTGGGTACAATTATCTTGTGCAATTGCAATGGGTCTTGGTACTTCTGTCGGTGGGTGGAAAATTATTAAAACTGTTGGTGGACAAATTATGAAAATTCGTCCTGTAAATGGTGTAGCTGCCGATTTATCATCATCTCTTGTTATTTTCGGTGCAACATTCATTCACTTACCAGTTAGTACGACGCACGTTATCTCTTCTTCTATTTTAGGGGTGGGTGCTTCTCATCGTGTAAAAGGTGTAAAATGGGGAACTGCAAAACGCATGTTAATTACTTGGGTTATCACACTTCCTATTTCAGCTTCTTTAGCTGCTTTATTTTACTCTTTATTACACTTAATCTTTTAATCAAAAGTCGTCTTCCTTATTTTTCTAGGAAGACGACTTTTTTGTGAACAAAGCTTTTTCTCATGAAAAAGCGTGTATAATAATTGGTGGATAAGTTATATAGAGGAGTTGGCAATTTTGGAATACATCATGTTACTTTTCATTGGGCTAATCGCCGGGACAGTCGGGAGTCTAGTCGGACTTGGCGGCGGAATTATTATTGTTCCGTTATTAATCGGATTACACAGCCTATCACCACAACTTGCAGTAGGAACCTCAATGGTAACAGTCGTTTTTACAGGACTATCTTCCACCCTTACTTATATGAAGCATAAACGAGTAGATTACAAAAGTGGACTTATTTTATTTATCGGGAGTGGCCCTGGTGGTATCATCGGCTCGTGGGCAAATAAATTTTTAAACCAAGATACATTTTCTTTATATTTTGGGATTTTTCTTATTTTTGTCTCCATTCTTCTTATGTTACGAGACAAATTAAAACCCCTTTCTTTATCAAATATGACTGTAATCAAGCGCTCTTTTACAGATAACGAAGGAAACACTGTACACTATCAATTCCCACCGCTTCTCGCTATCTTTATCGCCTTTATAGTTGGTTTTATATCTGGATTATTTGGAATTGGTGGCGGTGCTTTACTTGTTCCAGCAATGATGCTACTTTTTGCATTCCCAGCACATATTGCTGTAGCAACTTCGATGTTTATCGTATTTCTATCAGCAATTGTAAGTTCTGCAACTCACATCTCCCTTGGAAATGTCAGCTGGATTTACGCATTAATTCTTATTCCTGGTGCATGGATTGGTGGAAAAATCGGGGCGTATATTAATACAAAAT
This sequence comes from Bacillus sp. SSR7, assembly GCF_055902415.1. Taxonomy (NCBI): domain Bacteria; kingdom Bacillati; phylum Bacillota; class Bacilli; order Caryophanales; family Bacillaceae; genus Bacillus; species Bacillus sp. SSR7. The sequence continues at coordinate 261,019 of NZ_JBVVXV010000003.1, forward strand.
TAAGCGGTAACGCCGTAATTAATTTATTACGTATCACATTAATTATTCTTGGGACTAGATTAATCATTACTTCTTTTTTATAACGCGTTCTTTTTAGAATGCGTTTTTTTTATACACATGAATATAAAAATCCTCCTAAGAGAACAAATAAAATTAAACAAACACATAATAACATGTAATTGGAAATATGTACTTTCTTCACGTTGACCACTCCTATAACTGCGACTGTTATCTTTATGATAGCGAAAAAATAATTTACTTGCAGTTACAAAGTGCTAACAATGCAAAATCATTTATTACAAATTTTATCCTTATATTTCATTTCTTTGTATATTCTATCGTTTTAATAAAAAAAGATGTCATATTGACATCTTTTTTAGTGAAGAAGTGACCATCCCATAAAGTCTTCATGTACTTGGCACGCCCTCTTATCGCTTCGATCATATAATTCAGCATAACTATCTGTTTCTTCATCATAAGCCATCGTATAAATAATTTGGCCATCTACTTCAACGGATAACACGACTCCACCTTTCATCTCTTCTACATGAATGATGGCATTCGCTGGAATTCTCATATCCGTCATTTTTATCGCATCTAACAATATACTAAACCCCCTACAGCGTATTCATTGCTAGTACTATTACACACTAAATAGTATACTACTGTAATAGCATATATTTCGTCAATGAAATTGCTGTTTAAATAGCATATTGTCTTTATACATATACACTAAAAGAAATAGAAATGTTTAATAAATGGGGGGCTAACATTGATTCTACACAAAGGAGATGTACTATTCCGTCAAGGTGAGGACGGTCCTTTATATTTTATAAAAACAGGTTTATTAAAAGTAGTAAGGATAGAAGAAGATGGAACACCATTTCTATTCAACATTATCGTTCCAGGAGAAACGATACCTCACCATTCCTTAATTTCACCGAAGGAATATCACGGTACAGCAATCGCTTTAATGAAAACGGAAGTTGAACCTATAATTAGCAATGAGTGGTACAATCAACTTCAAGCGGACCCTGCATCATATGCAAATATCGCTATGCAATTACAGTCAAAATTAAGAATGATGCAGCAACGTATCGACCAATTGACGACCGTCTCTCCAAAAGAACGTCTTCATCGCTTACAAGAATGGTTCACACTATATTTAGGTGACATTCCTATATATGAAATATTAACACAAACTGAAATTGGTCAGCTCATCGGTATACGCCGCGAAACGGTAAATCGACTATTACGAGAACAAATAAAGTGAAACTTTAATCATTGGGGGTTTTCTTCATCCCCCAATGATTATCAGCCCTCACCAATCGGACTTTTAGGGGCAGCCCGACCCCCTCCTAACTTCTTTGCTTTCGCTGAATTTTGAGGTGGGGGTCTTACTGCCCATTAAAGCGGGATAAAAAACGAGATGAAATAATACCTCGTTTTTTTGCTTCTTCAAAACTCCATCTATTGTAAGCTTGCTGCTGGACCGAAAAATTCATAATGAATATGCTCTTGTTTTACACCTAAATCAGTTAGTGCAGCATTTATATGTTTCATAAATGGTACGGGACCGCAGAAATAAAATTCTGCTTCCGTTGTCGGGATAATAGTTTCTAACCATTCAGCTTCAATGAAACCTTCTTTATCAAAGTTCTTCATTTCCAAATCTTTTTCAGTTGGTGCAGAATAGCAAGTGTATGCTTTCACTTGTTCGTATTCATTACCTACTGCCTCAACGTGTTCTTTCATTGCATGTGTATTACTATTTATCGCTGCATGAACAAAACATACATTACGTTTTGAGTCTTGTTCAATTAACGTATTTAGCATACTCATCATCGGAGTAATCCCTACCCCACCACTAATTAGTACAACTGGTAATGTTGAATCCATATTTAATACGAAATCCCCTGCTGGTGCACTTACTGGTAACATATCCCCTTCTTGTACATGATCCTGTAAGTAGTTAGATACTTTACCGTCCGGTGTATCTACACCTTTTTCTTTCTTTACACTAATACGATAATATTCTTTTCCAGGAGCATCTGATAAACTGTATTGACGATTATGCGTATATGTTTCACCTTCTATATTTATTTGAATCGTCACATATTGTCCTGGGATGAATGAAGAAACTTTCCCGTCATCTTCAGGTTTTAAATAAAATGACGTAATAACATCGCTTTCCTTCACTTTTTTAACAACTACAAAGTTACGGAAATCTTTCCATCCACCTTCTTTATGTGCCGCTTCTTCATACATCTCTGCTTCAATGCTAATGAATGCATCAGCAATGACACCATAAGCTTCTCCCCATGCATGTAAGACTTCATCAGGTGCACCTGCAACCTCTTTAATTGCGCGTAGTAAACATGTACCTACAATTGGGTAATGTTCCGCTTTAATACCTAAACTTCTATGCTTATGCCCAATTTGTTTTACAACTGGAATAATAACTTCTAAATTATCAATGTACGTTGCAGCTGCATAAACAGCATTCGCTAACGCCTGTTGTTGTCTTCCCTTTTTCTGATTTGTATGATTGAAGATATTCAATAACTCCGGATGTTCCGAAAATAAAATTTCATAAAATCTCGTTGTAATTTCAACGCCTTTTTCCTGTAATAATGGTACTGTTAACTTTACGATTTCAATTGTTTTTTCACTTAACATTGTATCCCACTCCTCTATTTCCTTAACTGTTTTTAGTTTAACTGAATTGTATAATACAGATTGTGATTTTAATCACTATTAACACGATGTTTTTGTGAAAAATATATGAACATTGCACTTACAAAAAAAATAAGCTAACTAGAATACTAGCTAGCTTATTTTTTAGACTGAATAGCTTGTTCAATTAGCCTTATATCTTTCCCATCTCCAAATTCTGTATACCCCCAGATATTCGTTTCACCTCTATATTTATTTACGATAATATCCAAGTCATGGTATACACGATGCGCATAAACTACATACTCAATATTTTGAAGTTCCACACCTTTTTTTGCAATTTCATAGCTTCTATTTACATCACGTTTTATTTTTTCACTCTTTACTTCTGTATGTATATTTTTCAAAGTCGATTCTTGCTGTTGAAACCATTGTTTCAATTGGTTCCAGTCCCCTTCTGTATAGTTCTCTGCTTTACCATAATTTAAGAAATTATTATAACTTTCATGTGTCATACGAATAAAATCCAGTACTTTTGTCTCTTCTTGTACATCTTCTATTTGAGCTATCGTATTTACATCAGCAGGCTTATTCGCATAATGTAACAGCACTTTCATAAGGCTATAACTCGCAATGATCATCACGATAATAATCCCGAATACACGTAACAATTTCTTCATATACAGAACTCCTTCTCTACTAGAGATATTACAATGTGATACTATACTTGTAACATTCTCTCGTAGAAATCTAATTCCTGTATAAATTCTTCCTATCATTTCGACAATATTTTTCTATACATTCCTCGTTGGCAAATGTTCTTGTAAAACCATATACCCTTCATAAGCTGCGTAACCGAGTATAGCCATTAATCCGATATAACAAGCAAATGCTGTCCATTTCGTTTTCGTATCCACTTTGTAATAGTTTTCCTGTTGTTTCTTGTCTGCATCCCATTCCTGTAATTTTCTTTCTGACATTTCAAATGCTTCTCGTATATGAATTGTATGTGTTTCTTTTTCATCTTCATATGGGACGTAATCAAGTGGCTCAAACTTTGGTAACAGATACTCTAACACTTCAATCTTTTGAAGTTCTCCTGTTTTTAATTCTTTCTCTCTTTCTTTTTGCCTTAATACATTTATTTCATGTTGCATCATATATATATTCCGATGTACTGCACCAGTTTCTTTTAACTCTTCTTCAAGCCTTGCAACATATTCTTTCATTCCATCAATTCTATATCCTAATTCCTTAATCGGCTCATCTCGCTTTATTACTCTATATAATTCCATACAGCCGATAATAACAATAAATCCGCCTAAAATACTTTTAAAATAAATTGAATACCCAAGTAGTAAAACAAGCCCCGCTCCCCAAATTTTCGTACTTACAACTGAAATAATCCGTCCCCCGTCTAACGGAGAAACCGGAATTAAATTAAAGAAATTAATCATACTTCCGAGTAAAATAATGAGCGCCCAAAACGGCTCTTTCGTTATCATATAAAGTGGAATAGCCGGTAAAAATGAAAGTAATCCGAAAAGAGGTCCCATATAGGCAATATATGCTTCATCTTTTGCATTTTTAGGCATCTCTTTCATCCCAATAAGAGCGCCCATAAATGGAATAAATATTGCTGGTGATGTTGGTATACCTTTTCTTTTCGCAGCCCATAAATGGCCCATTTCATGGATAAACAACAAATAAATGAGCGCTACTCCAAATTTCCAACCATATATAACTGCGTATGCACCAAGTGATAGAAACATACTAAATACTGTTGAAAACTTTGCTAATTTAAAAATTGCAAATACCCACTTTAACTTAGAAAGTAAAAATAAACCTATGGCAACAATAATTCCCCATAATCCTTTTTTATTATTTTTCATATTCCTCTCCTTTATCTCTCATTAATGAATCATATTTATTCATTAACGCCGGTTCTTTCTCTATTATGACATATTTTTTTCTATCGTTAGAAATAATGTTTATTTAATCCATTTTTAGCCAAAAATATAAATAAAAGGAGGTGTACACGAATGAATTTACAATCTCTCATAATAGGCGCTTTATCGTTTTTAGCTTCAACTCTTATTTTTTATACCGTTAGCTACGTATTATTATTAGATTTGTTGCCAAATCACGTATTTATTGCTTTTATCATCCTTTCTGCTCTTATGATTTCTTTTCTTATTACGCGAAAATCAATGAATGAGCCATCTGCAAAAGCAAAGTAATAGAGAGGGGACTCCCCTCTCTATTATCATTTCCTAGGAAAGGTCATATAGACTTTACGAATTTACATTCCTCCCAACTAATTAAAGTTTCACTTTATCTTTGTAAATTCATTTTTTCACCATACTCTTTAACAATTTGAATAATATTTTGAAAAACACCTATTTTTTCTTTTTTACTATTTAATATATTTAAATCATAATTTTCATAATATGTTTCTAATGACTTTAATTGTGATTCTGAAGCACCTTGTACGGGAACAGTAGCATGCAATTCATACTGTTTATATCCTTCCTTTACCTTTTCTCCTAAGATTTTTTCACTCTCTTTTGCTCCAATTAATTTTTGAACTTTTTCTGGAAAAATGACCTGCAAATAGTATTCTTGTTCCTTCTCTAACTTGTTGTATAGTGATTGTGAAATCGTATACCGTACTGTATAATTCACTTTTTGATCGCCCGCTTTAATATGGAACGCGGTAATATGCAAATCTTTTTTTGTTACTTCCGTTAAAGGACCTGCCTGTGTTTCATCTTCTTTTTGTTCTGATACATTTGGAAATATAGCCAAAAGCTTTTCTGTATCTTTTTTATTCAGCATATACATAGCTTTCTTATGTTGTACCCATCCTCGTCTGTCTTCTCCTCTTAGCCATGCATAATACGTTTCTTTCTTCCCATCTCTACTAATTTGTATTTCATATTCAGGTTCACCAAAGCTACCTGTTATGTCTTGTTTCTCAGCTTTCTCTATAATGTCTATTACTACCTTAGCTTCTGATTCCTGTAACTTTTTCTCTTTATGTTTTTTTGGTATAACGGTTACCTCTATTGTTTCTTTCACTTCATTCACCGTCTCTTCCACTTTTTTTGTTTCTTTTTTTTGCTCAACTTGACTACAAGATGCTAGTAACATAACAAATAACAGCAATACATATTTCCTTTTCAACTTAATCCTCCTTTTACAATAAGAAACTCTTATAATCTTCATACAAAAAACAAAAACGTGACACACTATAAAATACGCTATACTAAGCATTGAAAGGAGGTCTTTTTCATGTCCATTAATTTTCACGATGCAAATAATAAATACACATACGCACAGCGAAACGCCCATATTTCTTGGAGAGAAATGATAAAAAATATTACAGACGTACAAAATAAACGAATAATTGATATAGGCTGTGGTGGCGGGATTTATACGAAAGAACTTGCTCTTATGGGAGCAGAAAGTGTTGTTGGGCTTGATTTTTCAAAAGAAATATTACAGGCTGCAAAAGAAAATTGTAGCGGATTTTCAAACATTTCTATCATTCAAGGTGATGCACATAGCGTCCCATATCCTAATGATACATTCGACATTGTTATTTCGCGCGCAGTTATTCATCATTTACAAGACGTTCCTACATTTCTACGTGAAGCTTCTCGGATATTAAAGAAAAACGGTGTACTTATTGTACAAGACCGAACTATTGAAGATTGTACGATCCCTGGAAGTCCCGAGCACATCCGTGGATATTTTTTCTCTATCTTCCCAAAACTCATTGAAATAGAATCAAAAAGACGTCCAAAAACCACCAAGATACAGCAAGAATTACAAAAATATTTTCTTCACGTTTTCCCCACTCAAACACAATGGGAGATACGAAAAATACATGATTCTGTAGAGGCATTATTGCAAGATTTATCGCCTCGAACAGGCCGATCCATTCTATATGAACTAACAGATTATGAACTTTCTCAACTTCTACAACAAGTAAAGACCGCCTTACAAAACGTCTCTCCTATTATCGAAAGAGATCGTTGGACCATTTGGAGCGCCATGAAGTTGTAAGGAAGGAAGCCTCACAAAATAATGTGAGGCTTCCTTCTTTCATAATCTAATTTTGCAACACTCTTGATATCCTCCACTTCTGGCCTGTGCACTTCCACACTTCGGACATACTAAATATCTAGACTGATTTGTCAACAAACTACCTTTTTGAAAGAGTAAAACTTCTGCTTGTTTAAACGAACGCGAATAATATAACCACATAAAACCAATTATAGCAATAATGCCAAATAATACTCCCATCGCAAGCATTTCAGTCACCTCTTTTGGTTTGTTCTTTCCAGCAAGTGGATTGTTGTATTATTCTCTGTAAATTCAAACAATACCTTCTTTACTCCTATAAATATCAACTTTCTCTATAAACTTTACAATTCTCTACAAAATTTTACTCCCGTTTTACAATTCACCATTCTTTTTACTACAACGAATATCAAATTCGATATTTCTGTATATAAACATATCTTTCAAAAAAATGTTGACTTTCAAAAAAAAACATGTAACAATACTGTCAGAATACTTGAATAAAAATTCATTGACGAGAACGAGTATGTTATAGGACTGTCCCCCAGAGAGTTGGCGATTTGCTGAAAGCCAACGTTCAGTGCATAGCCGAAAATCATCTCCGAGAAGTAGAACCGAATGTTACAGTAAGTTCTTACCGGCTGTCCCCCGTTACAAGGAACACGTATCATGTTGTACGTTGTAAAGCCGTATACATATAGACTCAATTCTACATGTATAAATTAGGGTGGTATCGCGGGTAAATATAACTCGTCCCTTTCTTTAGGGACGAGTTTTTTGTGTTCTTACAAATGAATTTTAATAAAGGAGGAAAAACAATGAACACTGTATCAAAAAAACATATTTTTTTCACGGGTCTTATGCTATTTTCTTTATTTTTTGGGGCAGGTAATTTAATTTTCCCTCCCATGCTTGGACAAAATGCAGGCGAAAACTTTTGGCCGGCAATGATTGGATTTTTACTAACAGGAGTCGGTTTACCACTACTAACAGTTATCGCAATTTCGTTATCAGGAAATGGTATGCAGCAACTTGCAAGTCATGTCCACCCATTATTCGGAATATTCTTTACGGTAGTTGTATACATCGCAATCGGTCCTTCTATGGGTATTCCACGCGTTGCAAATGTCGCTTATGAAATGGGCGTTAGTTCTTTCTTACCAGAAACGATTCGCTCTAGCAGCCTAGCACTTTTTGTATATACAATCATCTTCTTTGCTATCGTATATTGGCTGAGTTTGAATCCATCTAAACTTGTAGATCGTATTGGAAATATATTAACACCTATTTTATTATTCTCTATTTTCTTATTGTTTGTTAAAAGTGTATTTACACCACTTGGACAATCAGGACCTGCAATGCAAGAGTATCAAACTTCTCCGATTTTCAAAGGCTTTATGGAAGGATACTTAACGATGGATACCATTTCAGCACTTGCATTTGGAATTATCGTTGTAAATACCATTCGCTCTAAAGGTGTGAAGGATCGTAAATCCATTGCTATCGCAACAGCCAAAGCTGGACTTATTGCTGCTACTGGCCTCGTACTTGTATATGGTGCGCTTGGCTGGCTCGGTGCAACTAGCGTCTCGCTCGGATATGCAAAGAATGGTGGACAATTACTTACTGTGATCGTACAACAATTATTCGGTCCATATGGTCTGCTTTTATTATCTCTTATCGTTACACTCGCTTGCTTAACAACATGTGTTGGACTTGTATCTGCATGTAGTCAATATTTCTCAACATTATTGACTAAATTTTCATACAAAACATTCGCAAGTATCATTTGTGTATTGGGATTATTAGTTGCCAACTTAGGTTTAACAAAAATCATTTCCATCTCTGTTCCAATTCTACTTGTTGTATATCCAGTTGCGATTGTACTTGTTCTACTATCGTTACTGCATAAATATTTCGGTGGATATCGCTCTGTTTATGTAGGTGCTTTAATTGGAGCAGCAATCGTAAGCGTATTTGATGGATTAAAACAAGGTGGTATTTCAGTTTCATTTATCACATCATATTTTGAATTTATCCCTTTATATAATGAAGGAATAGGTTGGCTAGTACCTGCATTAATCGGAGCTCTTAGCGGACTTACAATCGCTAAGCTAAGCGGCGCGAAAAAAGTTCCCTTACTAACCGAATCTCGTGAAATAAAAGCATCCTAAAAAACTCCCGAAAGGGAGTTTTTTACATTTGATAAGCAGTATGATTAAAACTGCTTATTTTATACGCTTTCGTATAATAATCAATATTTGTATCCACTGTTTCTACTTTGACAACATCGTAGCACTCTTCTTGCTTTACTAAAAATAAATAGTACTCTTCTGTCGCCTCAACAATTGCAATTTTATCTGTTTCAACATTATATTGTTCACAAAGCGCTTGTAATGCGTTCACATAATCCCCTAGTTTTTTAGACTTATCCATGCCGAATATAGTTTGAACTAACATATACATTCTCCCCTTTGTATGTACTGTTAACAACTCAATGATAACGCTTACATTTATTAGCGTCAATAAAAAGATTTTGTACAAACTAATAACCAGTGGGGACCACCCCACTGATTAAAGTTTCACTTTATCATTTCGTCAATTGATGTCGAAACGCATAAATAACCGCCTGTGTTCGATCACTTACATTTAGCTTATTTAATATATTACTCACATGTGTCTTTACTGTTTTGAGGGCAATAAACAACTCATCTGCAATCTCTTGATTACTTTTCCCCTCTGCAATTAATAACAAAATTTCAGACTCTCTTTCTGTTAACTCCTCATGCAAAGGTTGTTCTTTCTTCTGACGCATACGAGACATCATTTTACCAGTAACTTTCGGCTCTAATACCGTTTCTCCGTCATAAGTAGCTCGTACAGCGTCTGCTATATCACTCGCTCTTGATGTTTTTAATAAATAACTTGTCGCTCCGGCCTCAATAACAGGATACAATTTCTCATCATCTAAAAAGCTCGTTACAACTACAATTTTTGCTTCTGGCCATTCTTGAATAATAGCACGTGTTGCTTCAACACCATCCATCTCATCCATGACAAGGTCCATCAAAATAATATCCGGCCTTAATTGCAAAGCTAACTCTGAACCTTTTCTTCCATTTTCAGCTTCTCCAACTACTTCAATATCTGGCTGCGTTGATAAATATGCTGATACACCCATTCGAACCATTTCATGATCATCCACTAGTAATACTTTAATCATGATTCTCCCCCTCTCTCAATCATAATCGGTACTTTTACTTCTATTTGTGTACCTTTATTTGGAAAACTAAGTACCTTTAATGTCCCACCAATTTCATGAACACGCTCTTGTATTGACCTTAATCCGTAAGAACCAGCCTTATTCACTCCTACTTTAAAACCTACACCATCATCAATAATTTTCAATATTGCATATTGATCAATTTTTCGAAGACGCACTTCCGTTTTCTTTGCCTTCGCATGACGTAAAGTGTTAGATAGCGCCTCTTGTACAATGCGGAATAAGTGATCTTCTACACCTTTTTTTAATTGAATCGGTTCAATTAACCATTCAATTTTCATATGTTGCTTTCTAGATAGTTCTGTTAATAATTCTTCTATACCTTCTGTTAGTTTCTTACCTTCTAACTGTACTGGGCGTAAATGAAGAAGCAATGCTCTCATTTCTGACTGGGCATTTACAACCATATTTTCAACGAGCTGTAACTGCTTTTTCGTCGTTTCTGGAAATTCAGCTACTTGTTCATTAATAGCCGACATCATCATCGACATTGCAAAAAGCTGCTGACTTACAGAATCATGCAGCTCCCTCGCCAATCGATGCCTTTCTTGGGAAATCGCTTCTTGTCTCATCTCTTCATTCCAATGAGCTCGTTCATTCGTTACCTTTTGAAAGAGTCCAGCTTGCTCCTCTAATCGACGAGCCAGACCGATTACTTTTCGTTCCACTTCACGAAATTCATCATCTGCAGTAAACGAAACATCACTCGGAAAATTCCCTCGCTCTACTTCAAATAGAAACGTATTTAATCCTTGTATACGCTGCTCTATATAGTAACCGATTGCATATCCTACAATTCCCCCGATAAGTAAACTTGTAGTCATAATAAACAAGCCAATTGGAACAGAAGCGATGGATTCCTTCCATAATAAATCATATACTTGTTGCTCGCTTTTCCATACATATACAATTGTACAAATGAGTGCGATACTAACTGAGGACAACATAGAATAACGAATATACATCCACGAAATATTTTTTTGTTTCTTCATTATACTTTCCTCACTTCCGTATCGCCTACGACAAGCGAAGAAATAATTTTAATACGACGAGGAGCCTCTTTATACTGCTCTGTTCTAAATGTAACATTGCGGTTAAACCCTGTCTCCTCATGACCTGGCAAGAGCACACGTCCGACAATAACAGAATGATTTAAAGACAGTTCAATATCATATGGCACATATAAACGAATATTACCAACGACACCCCGAATAACAATTACCGTTTCTCCTTCTGGAATCATAGCAGTTGTTAAATCTATTTCCACATCACAAGCACCATATTGAACATTAATATCCTCAAGTTCATAAATATGATCCATCATTCGTACATTGCCAACAAACATATTTTTCAAATATGGTTCTGTACGATATATTTGCTTCTCTTCATCTATAATCCCTTTTTCTTTAATTTCAACCTTCATTGCTTTTTGCTGATGCCCTTGTTGAATCAATTGATAACCAATTAAAGCTAAACAAGCAAATACGACAAGAACAAATGCTGCTGATGAAAATAAGAAGAATAAAAATACGATACCACCAACAAATAAAAATACATTTCCCCGTACATAACGATTCTTTTTACGATAATGCCTTCCAAACATAAGCATAATAAATGCAAAAATGAGACCACCTGGTTCAAAATGTCCAAGTATCATATCAAGAAAAAGACCGAATCCAAATATGATGAGGAGCATCCCCATTAATTGTGTCTTTGAAAAATGTTTCTTCATTTCAGCTCCCCCCTTCTTGTCACATATACATAGAAGAAAAGGCATTGCTTTCCAACACCTTTTCTCCTATCACTATATCATAAGCCTGTTTTATAATATACTACTATTATTTTGTTAACTCTTTCGTTAACGATACATCATTCTTTTCTTTCATTTCACGCTCAAGCTTTGCAATCTTCATATCAAATGTATCACGTTCATGCTCCTCGTTCATACGAGTTTCTAAGTCGCGAATATGATCTTCAATTTCTTCAAAGCGTAAGAATGGATTATTTTCATCCATTTTATGCATCGCAGTATTCATACGACGATTTGCATGTGCCATATTTTCACGTGCCATTAATTCCATACGTTTCGCGTGCATTTCTTTTAATTTATTTTTCATTTCAGAAAGACGACGCTCTAACTCATCAATTTGCTCTACAACACCTGCATACATTTCTTCTAATCGAGTTACTTGCCCTTCATAATAAGCTACTTCTTCTAATGCACGCTCATGTAGTTGTAATTCTCCTGCTTCTTGAGCGATAATCGCTTGCTTTGATCTTTTATTCACGAAATAACGTGCTTGCTCAAGCTCACGAGCAAAGTTAGATTTTAATGTTTTATGACGCTGAATTAACTTCTCAATTTTTGTTATTTCACGCTCACTATCGCGTAAATATTGGTTTAACATAGCAATTGGGTTTTTTCTTTCTTTCTCATCTAACACATTATGAAAATCCGCTAAAATTGCATCGCGTACACGTCCGAATAAAGATTGTTTCATTATAATCTTCCTCTCTTCTACTTTATAAATTTGATTTGATTGATTTTATATTAGTTTTTCATTAACTTGTTCCACTCATCTTCAAAGTTACTATATGGTTTAGAACTTTCTGGAGCAGAATCAACAACTACATCTTTTTCTTTTTTCCACTCACGGTATCCGTAGTATAAAACTACTAATGCTGCTATACCGATTAATGCTGGGGAATGCGAAAGGGCGATGGACAAGCCGATCAAACCAACAATACCCCAAGCTAACTTTCCAAAAAATGATTGTGCTCGCACAAATGATTTATAGCTCCAGTACACAACTCCTGCTCCAATTGCGAATCCTACAATACCAGCAAGACTGCCAAGAGCAATTAAAGCTAAAATACCAGCCGCGATAAACGCTAGAAATTGTTTCATCTTGTGCTTGCCTCCCTTCGATTTGATACTCTTATCTTAACTATTTTTTCTTTTTTCCATAACGAGCTTAAGAACCGTTTTTAACTCAGACTTAAGACCGAGTTGCATTCAGCCTTTTGTAAAAACATATGGTAGCATGGGATCATTCACTCTTTTCCCGCACATAAAAAGCCGTACAGAGAACATTCTCTGTACGGCTTTCGTTACTTTTCATACACTTCCATTATGCTGTTTTATGATACTCTTTCTTTTCCGCTACTTTAGAAAACCTCGGGAAACCAATTAATATAGAAATGATTCCACATACTCCAACTAAGATTGGATAAAACGCATATGGTAACAGTTCAATTGGAGATAACGCCGCAAATCCTGCTGCTGTTAACATTTGCGCACCATACGGAATTAACCCTTGCACACAGCACGAGAAAAGATCTAATACACTCGCTGATTTACGAGGATCAATTTCATATTGATCTGCAATGTTTTTCGCAAGCGGACCTGTAAAGATAATAGAAATGGTATTATTCGCTGTACACATATTCGTCATACCTACTAAACCAGCGATACCGAACTCTGCTCCTTTTTTTGAACGAATGTTACGCGTTAAAATATTCATTAAATATTGAATGCCACCATTATATTGAATCAATTCGACCATACCACCAATTAAAATAGCAAGTAATACTAACTCCATCATACCGCCCATTCCAGTCGTTACACTTTTAAAGAAACTCTCTAACGTATAACTTCCATCTAAAAGACCGATAACCCCAGATAGTACAGTTCCACCGGTTAACACGATAAGTACATTCCAACCAAGTAGCGCTGTAATAAGTACTCCTGCATACGGTAAAATCTTTATCCAGTCAAAGCTATGCGTTTTAATCTGCGTATCGCTTCCTAAAGTAATGATTACTAATAGTACAATTGTAATAATAGCTGCTGGTAATACAATTAAAAAGTTCGTTTTAAACTTATCTTTCATTTCTGTTCCTTGTGAACGTACAGCTGCGATTGTTGTATCTGAAATAAATGATAAATTATCTCCAAACATCGCTCCGCCAACAACAGTAGCCATCGTAAGTGCAATTGAGATATCAGTTTGCCCACTAATACCTACAGCAATTGGTGCTAATGCAGCAATTGTTCCCATGGAAGTTCCCATCGCTAATGAAATAAACGCTCCTATAACGAAAATGCCAGCTACGATAAATCCTTGTGGTAAAATTGATAACGCTAAGTTAACTGTAGAATCAACGCCACCCATCCCTTTTGCTGTTTCAGAAAACGCTCCTGCCAGTACAAAAATCAGAACCATAATCATAATATCTGGGTTCCCTGCACCTTTAGCAAATCGTTCCACTTTTACATTAAAACTTTCTTTACGATTCATTGCTAAAGCGACTCCTACAGCAATTGAAATTGCTACAAGTATCGGCAATTTATAGAAATCACCTGTAATAATTCCAGAACCAATAAATAGCGCCAGAAATATCCCAAGTGGTAATAATGCCAAACCATTTCCTCTCGTTTCTTTCAAAGTACCATCTCTCCCTAGTTTCAACCTTTTTCTAATGAATAACAAAAGACCTCTTCCAACAAGAAGAGGTCTTATACATCTATAAGAAACGCTCTTCTCATCTTTCAAGCATATGCTTGCTGGATTTGGCACAGCACTCTGAAATCGAGTCCGCTGCCGAGGCATCGTAGGGCCAGTCCCTCCGCCTCTCTTTATAAGAAGGTTTCATATTTATTTTTTAATAATAATTTCTTCCCTAACTTTACTCGCTTACAAAACAAAAGTCAATTATTTTTTGTATAGATTTTTTTGGTAATTATACAAAAATTTGAATACAATAATCATTTTAACTTTTTGATTTCTTCTTCCAATATTGAAATCCAATAAAATTCACTATTTTTTATTGCAGCTATGATCCATTTCGTAGTGTACCAAGCTAACTCATACTCTTCTTTTGTAACATCGCCACTTTTATAAGCATCCTCTAGCTCATCTTCATCTAGCACATACATCTTACCATTCGGTAATAACACTACATCTAAATATAAATCATCAAAATACGGTAAACCACGCTCGTCTATTTCATATTCTTTCGCCACATCGATATAATATTGCACTAATTCTTTTTGATCATCTAACATAGCGGTAATCGCAAAGTTTTTCCCGTCTATGAAATATTGAATCCACGTATACTGATTGCCAGCAATACATAGCTCTTTACCGTCATATTCTTTACAACTAGGTTCTCTCACCTTTTTTATTTCCAGTATTCCTAGCATTCCCTCTTCTATTTGCTTAACCGTATAATTCTTCTCTAGTAGTCGCTTCCACGAAGAACCGTCACCATATTTACGTTTCATTACGTCTGCTCCCCTTCTATATAGAAAAGCCCCCACATATTATGTGAGAGCTTGTTCAAATTATAATTAAGCTGCTTGCTTATTAGAAATTTCTTTCAAGTAGGCTTGTCCTTTTTCAGCGTCATATTGACCTTCCCATTTAGACATAACTACAGCTGCTAAAGAGTTACCTACAACGTTAACTGCTGTACGAGCCATATCTAAAATACGGTCAATACCAGCGATAAAGGCTAAACCTTCAGCTGGAATACCTACTGTACCAAGTGTCGCTAATAATACAACGAATGATACGCCAGGTACACCCGCAATACCTTTTGATGTAAGCATTAATACAAGTAATAATGTAATTTGTTGTGTAATAGATAAATCAATACCATACATTTGTGCTAAGAAAATAGCCGCAATTGCTTGATATAAAGTTGATCCATCTAAGTTAAATGAATAACCTGTCGGAATAACAAAAGATGTAATTGCTTTCGGACAACCAAACTTCTCCATTTTCTCCATGATTTTTGGTAAAACTGTTTCTGAACTTGCTGTAGAGTACGCTAAGATTAGTTCATCTTTTAAAATCTTAAAGAATTGGAAAATGTTAATTCCAAATATTTTCGCTGTAATTCCTAATACGACTACAACGAAGAAAATCATTGCTCCGTATACGACAATTAATAATTTCCCTAATGGAATTAATGAAGAAAGACCAAATGTAGAAACTGTAACTCCAATTAACGCAAATACACCAAATGGTGCAAATTTCATAACTTGGTTTGTTACGTAAAACATTGCATCAGCTACACCTTGGAAAAATTGAAGAACCGGTCTTCCTCTTTCACCAATTGCCGCTACACCTAAACCAAATAATACAGAGAAGAAGATAATAGCAAGCATATCTCCGTCAGCTAATGACTTTACAATGTTTGTTGGAACAATATTTACAAATGTATCTGCAAATGAATGACTTTGTACTTGCTCTGTCGTATGTGTATATTTCGAAATATCTGTCTTTGTTAACTGCTCCATATTTACGCCTTTTCCTGGTTGGAAAATATTCGCAATTAATAGACCGACAATAATTGCAATTGTTGTAATAATTTCAAAGTAAATAATTGTTTTTCCGCCTAGTCGACCTAATTTTTTAACATCGCCAACACCAGCAACCCCAACAACAATACTCGCTACAACAATCGGTACAACGATCATTTTAATTAATCGGATAAAAATATCACCAATTGGTTGTAAATAACTCACCACTGCCGGATTGCCAAAGAAAATCGCCCCAACTGCAATACCTAGCGTAAGACCAATTAATATTTGCCATGCAAGTCCTATTCTTTTCATATTTGTTGTAACCCCCTCTTCGATGTGTCACTCTATCTCTCATTCTATCTATCTCTATAAAACTTGAAATTAAGAGTATTACATATTATTCGACAATTCACTACATTTTGTCCCTGTTAAAAATCATAAATCAAAATTTAAAATCTGACAACAAAATAAGTTTGCCCGAACGCAAATAATTTTCTTGACAAAAATAAAACCCATGTCAGAAAACCTAACATGAGAACGATTCCTTACCAGTGTTTTATTGAATGTATAACTAATATTTCACTACATAAAACAAATTCACTTTTCCCTTTATTTTACAAGAAAACTCTAAAAACAAACCTTTGTTACACAAATATAAAAAATGAATCTACAGTGAAATTTATCGTTGAAAAATGATAAATTCCGACAAAACTTAGTAATTTTATAAAATTTTCTTTACATTATGGTTACAACGATAGACACTCTTCTTCTTATGATATATAACAGTCATAGGGAAAGGAGCCAGACAACCATGAAAAAGAAATTTGTAGCGTTCAGCGTTTTAGCAGCAGGAACGATTTTTGCTTCCCCGTTACTTTCACCCGCATACGCTGAAACGAATCAAGATAAATTATCTAATATTCAATCTGAATTAGAAGGAAAACAAAATGACTTACAAAATAAATCAGCCGAGAAAGAACAAATAGAAAAAGAAATTCAAGAATTACAAAAGAAAATCGACGATTTAACTACTTCTATTAATAAAAACGAAGCTGAATTAAACGATACAAAAAAAGAAATTAGTAAAACACAACAAGTAATTACTGAAAAAAAGAAACATATAGAGCAATTACAAACAAACATAGATACACGTCAGGAAGTTATTAAGCAACGACTGCAATCTATGCAAGAAAAACCTCGCACAAATATCATTACGGAAGTATTAACAAATTCTGCAAACATTGCTGATCTTGTTGATAATATGTACTCTGTCAGTTTAATTTTAAACAACGATACTGATATTGTGAAAAAACAAACAACTGACCAAGATGCTGTGACGAAAGAAAAAGAGGCTGTTGAGAAAAAAGAGCAACAACTGAAAGAATCCGAGCAAAAATTAGAACAAAAACAACAAGAATTACAAAATAACCAACAACAGCAACAAACTTTTATTAGCGATCTACATACGAAAGTGGCAAAAGTAGATTCAGAGATTGAAGGATTAGAAGAATCTAAAGGCATTTTAGAAAATCAGCGTCAAGCTGTTCAAAAGGCAATTGAAGAAGAAAAGCGCGCAGAAGAAGCTCGTAAAGCTGAGGAAGCTCGCAAGGCGGAAGAAGCTCGTAAACAAGCTGCTTCATCTGCTCAAACAGCTCAAGCGGCCCCAACACCACACGATACAAACATCGGAGGATTTATTAAACCAGCAGCTGGATCAAAAACTTCTGGTTTTGGCGTGCGCTCTATAGATAACCATAAAGGAATCGATATCGCTGCTTCAGGAACTGTTCCAATTATTGCCGCTGCAGATGGCGTTGTTATTCGCTCAGAATTATCATCTAGTTACGGAAATGTTGTGTACTTATCTCACCGTATTAATGGAAAAACATATACAACAGTATATGCTCATATGAGTAGCCGTTCTGTATCGAATGGACAAACTGTAAAACAAGGAACTCAACTTGGATTTATGGGGAATACCGGCCAATCATACGGACAACATTTACACTTTGAACTTCATCTTGGAGAATGGAATGTCGGTAAGACAAACGCAGTTGATCCATCTCCTTATATCGGATTATAAAAAAACTCGGTGCATACCGAGTTTTTTTATTTCCCCTTCACACACTATAGGCATTCCACATAGACTACAACTAAATGCCTATAGTTTACGGGGTGAGTTATATGAATACACAATTACAACAAGAAATACAAGAAGCTAGAGAGACTTTTATTGGCCGGATATTTACATTTGGCGGCTCAGTTTTATTTTTAATCGGATCATTCCTCGCAGTCGTCACAGCCTATAAAGCATATAATCGTTTATTAAATACACCTACAACATAATAAAAAGACGGAGATTTCTCCGTCTTTTTATTATGCAAACATTTTAAATACGCCTATCGCATTTAAAAATACAATAATTACAGTTACTGGAATAACATAACGAAGTAAGAAGAACCAAATATTAAATAATGTTTTCCCTTTCGTTTCCGTAACTTCTAATTCTTTCATTAACATTTCTTTACTCATTTTATTTGGTACAAATAACGAAATAGCTAGTACCCCTAATGGCAGCAATACGTTACTTACTGAGAAGTCGACTAAGTCAAAGAATGTTTTCCCAAATATTTTCACATCACTCATAATTCCAAACGATAGAGCTGACGGAATTCCAACTGCAAAAATAAGAATACCAATTAATAACGATGCTGACGGACGCTTTTTCTCGTTATCTTTCGCAACAGATGCTACTACAATTTCAAGCATGGAAATCGCAGATGTTAACGTTGCAAAGAAGAATAACACCAAAAACATAATGAAGAAAAATTGTCCAAATGGTATTTTCGCAAATACTGCTGGAAGGACGATAAATAGTAACCCCGGTCCTTCAGTCGGCTTAACACCTAATGCGAAAATCGCCGGAAAAATCGCTAATCCTGCAAGTACTGTAATAAAAACAGTTAAACTTACAATAGATGTTGCTGATTTCGCTAAATGTTCTTCTTTCTTCAAATAGGAACTATACGTAACCATTACTGAGGCCCCTACTGTTAGCGAGAAGAACGATTGTCCCATCGCATATAAAATTGTATCTGCTGTCAGCTTTGAAAAATCTGGTTTCAAGAAGAACTCTACTCCTGCAAAAGCACCATCCAGTGTTAATGCACGAACAATGATCGCAATAAACAAAATAAATAATAGCGGCATCATGTACTTACTTGCTTTTTCTATCCCTTTCTCTACACCTTTACTTACAACAAAAATCGTACAAAGCATAAAGACAAATTGCGCTCCAATCGCGCTTACTGGATTTGAAATCGTTTCACCAAACAATTTCCCATAATCAACAACACCATTCCAGAAGCTTCCTGTCACACTATAATATAAGTATAGTAAAATCCATCCACCTACAACACTATAAAAAGATAGTACACTAAAACAAGTAACAACTCCCATACGACCAATCCAAGGATATAACTTGCTATTTGGCACTAATACTTTATACGCAGTAACTGCCTCTTTTTGTGTACTACGTCCAATAACAAATTCAGCTATAAGAAGCGGCATACCTATAAATAAGGTTAATAGTAAAAATACAAGGAAGAATGCGCCTCCCCCGCCATTACCTGCAACATACGGAAATTTCCATATTGCACCAAGACCTACTGCGGCTCCGGCTGCTGCGAGTACAAAGCCTATTTTCGACGTCCATTGCTGTGTTTCTTTCATCATAAATTCTCCTTTTCTGAATATTTAAACTTTTGTTAATTATACACTTTCATTTCATACTCGCACACCTCCTTTAGAAAATAAAAAAGTCCCCTACACGCAAATATGCATGTAGAGGACGATATATGTAATGTTAATACCGTGGTACCACCTCAATTGGATTGATAAACCCCACTTGTTCAAGTACAGGAAAAACTCCGATACTCTATCCTTTTAACGGCGGAACCCGGGCTGCCTACTACAATGTTCAACATACCTCTCGCAAGCCCATTCTGTATATTTTATCGTACCGGGCTCACACCTTACCCCAGCTCTCTGAACGTATCAAATATACATACTCTTCTTGCTCATCGATTTCATCTATTGAAGTTACTTGTGATTATAAATTATATTTTTATAGTTGTAAAGTACAATTTATTTATTATCCTATATGAACTCTTCTCTCTAATTCTTGTAAGAACAATTCTCTTTTTTGTTCATTTTGAACATATATCGACTTCAATACCTCTTGCAACAATATATTTCTCTCTCTTTTCTCTATTTGTAATTCTTTCACCTTTATTCTAACTTCGTATAAAAAATCAAGATACGATTCATACGTCTCATCATATTTATTTGCGATATCATCTCGAATTTTTTTTGCAAGTTTCGGACTCGCTCCTCCAGTAGAAACAGCTATATTAAGTAGCCCACGATGAAACGCCGCCGGAAAATGAACATTTCCACTTTCCGGATTCGTAATAACATTTACCAGCTGATTTTCTGCCGTATCTTCAGCAACCTTTTCATTCAATACGGCATCACTACTCGCTGCTACAACTAAAAAAGCACCATTAATATCACTTTTTTCATACTCCCTTTGATACCAACGAATTTTCTTTTCTTCTACAAGTTTCACTAAATTTGCATCCAATTCAGGACTTACCACAACTATATCTGCACCTTGTTTGAGTAAAGGAATAATTTTGAATCCCGCGACTTTCCCTCCACCAATGACAACAACACGTTTCTTCTCAACTCGCACTGTAAGTGGATACATATTGATCTCCCTTCAATAATTTCTTCGTTTTCTGAATTAACATATACTGAAACGCTTCATTCTTCCCTAAATATGGACTTATTTTTATCTCATCTAGCTCATATTGGCGTACTTCTTTTTCAATATGCTTCATAAGCAAACCTGTAAATAACAAGTAAGGCAGTACAACGATATTCTTTTCTTTTCGTTCTACAACTTCCTTTAACTTCTCCTCAAATTTTGGCTCTGCAGCTGCTAAATAACAAACTTCTACTTTCTTAATCTTCTCTTCCATTTGAAATAAAGAAGCGATCCAGTTTATATCTCTTAATACTTCAGGATCGCTACTCCCTCTTGCAACGAGAAGCAACGTGACTTCATTCCTACCTTCCTGTTCAATACCACTTCCGCTATACACCGATTTAACAAGTGTTTCTGATACACCAAACGGATTACCATATGTCACTTTAACATTCAAAAATTGATTAGTTAACTTTTCCAATTCAAACGGGATATCTTTTTTCACATGGCCTGCCGCTAATAAAAAAACTGGAATAACAATAATCTCTGTAGCACCACGCTTCACACATGTACGGAACCCTTCATCAATAGTTGGACTCGCTAACTCTAAAAAACAAATTTCTTGAATACTTGCCTCTACACGGTTCATACATGACGTAATAAATGCAACCGCTTCTTCTTTCGCTGCTTTCAAGCGACTTCCATGACATATATATAAGATGGCTTTCATTTTATAACACTCCACTTACTTGATACGTACTTTCTGTCTGTTTCTCAAACCAATGGATTT
The DNA here is from genome assembly GCF_055902415.1 of Bacillus sp. SSR7. Lineage (NCBI taxonomy): Bacteria > Bacillati > Bacillota > Bacilli > Caryophanales > Bacillaceae > Bacillus > Bacillus sp. SSR7. The sequence goes on from NZ_JBVVXV010000003.1 coordinate 282,941, forward strand.
TTTCTCTGAAACGGACGACTTCTCCAATTACAATCATGCTTGGATTTTGAATTTGTTCTTTTTTCGCAACATCTACAATTGTTCCTAACGTCCCAACAACTGTGCGCTGCATAGATGTCGTTCCCCGCTCAATAATAGCAGCAGGCGTACTTTTATCTTTTCCATGCTTTATCAGTTGTTCACATATGTAGGGTAAATTGCTAACTCCCATATATACAGCTAAAGTCTCTACACCTTTCGCTAAATTTTCCCACTTCACTTCCTCTGCAGCATCTTCTTTCCTATGCCCTGTCACAATAGCAAAGCTTGCACTTGCATCACGATGTGTCACTGGAATGCCTGCATAAGCAGGAGCAGCTATTCCAGCTGAAATACCAGGAACAATTTCAAACGGTACACCTTGCTTTGCTAACGCTTCAGCTTCTTCTCCCCCTCTACCAAACACAAATGGATCCCCACCTTTTAGCCTCGTTACAACTTTTCCTTTTTTCGCATATTTAATAAGAAACGTGTTAATTGTCTCTTGCTTCATCGTGTGATAATTTGGTAGTTTTCCGCAATAAATTAAATCCGCTTCAGGCTTTGCATAAGAAAGCAATTCTTTATTTACGAGACGGTCGTATAAAATAACATCTGCTTTCTCAATACATTTCAATCCTTTTACAGTAATTAAATCTGGATCTCCAGGGCCCGCTCCAACGATATATACTTTTCCCATCATCTCTCCTCATTTCTACTATTAAAGTGAAACTTCCATCCTTATATATGAATGGAAGTTTTCATTTCTTCATATTTCAATGTTCCTTACTCATGAATAACAAAGGCCGCGCTTTTTCGAATCTTCTTTTTTTCAAATAAAGCAATCTCCTTTACTTCTGGTAACGGTAAAAAATGTTTTTCAAGCTCAATCTCCACCATCTTAAATGCCTGTTCTTCACTTTCAGCAACAACAACAATTGGAACAATGCTATCCACTAATACCGCTTCAAATCGATATAAATCCATATTGCCCCTCCTAAGACGCTATTACTTCTTCTAACACGTTATTTAACGCTATTTGTAATGTCTCTACACCAACACGGCCTACAAAATCATAAAACGTTTCAGCCGGTAATTTATTTTCTTTGAAGTAACTTATAAATGATGCGAGTACATCAGGTAGATCCTCTCCATCTATTTTCCCTTTTAACTTTTGATTATAAGCACCACCATTTAACAACGTTCCACCTACATATATTTCAAATGCTTCAACAATTCCTTTTTCCTTCGTTTTCATTTTTACACCTTGTAATCCAATGTCAGCAATTTGACGTTGACCACATGAATTCGGGCATCCTACCATATGAATACGAATCGGAACATCGAGTGCAATTTGTGTATCTAAGTATTCGGCAATTTTTCGTAATCTTTCTTTCGTTTCTACTAAAGCAAGATTGCAATATTCAATACCAGTACAGGAAACCGCGTGACCAATAAACGATTTCGGATTTGCTGATATTGCTTCAAACAACGGCTCATTTAGCAAGCCAGTTATATTTTCTGGCGGAACATTCGGAATAATGAAGTTTTGCGAATTACATGTACGAATTTGTCCATTTCCATATTGTTGTGCAATTCTTGCAATCTCAAACATTTCTTCTGCATGTAGGCGTCCTACCGGCACATTAAAACCTACATATTTTAGTCCCTCTTGTTTTTGGTCTTGGACACCATAAAAGTATCCCGCATTCCAGCCTTTGAGAGCACTTTCTCCTTTACTTTGTAATGGTCCTGTATATTCTATTAGTTTCTCTTTAAACTTCTCTGCTCCCCAGTCTGCAACAAGAAATTTCAAACGAGCTAAATGACGTTTTTCACGATATCCAAAATCACGGAATATCGTAGCAATCGCAATTGCTACCGCCTTCACTTCTTCTGGTAAAACGAATACATCTAATTCATCAGCTAAATATGGACGGGCTGATAACCCACCGCCTACTTTTATATGAAAACCAACTTTTTTCTCACCATCTATCTCTTTCGTTGCAGGTGTAAATGCAACACAGTTAATCTCTGCGTTTGCTGAATTATAAATGTTAGAACTAATAGACATTTTAAATTTACGTGGTAAGTTAGAAAATTCTTCATTATGTTGGAAATAATCATATACCTCTTTCACAATGCCAGTTGTATCAAATAGTTCATTTGCATCAATGCCAGCAAGTGGATTCCCTGTAATATTACGCGTTATATCACCACACGCCCCAGCTGAAGATAACCCAACTCTTGCTAATCTTTTAAAAATATCTGGAATTTGATGAATTTCTAACCAATGAAACTGAATTGCCTGTCTTGTCGTAATATCTATTACGTCACGTCCATAATCCTCAGCGATAGAAGCAAGCACTTCTGCCTGTGCATTCGTAATAATCCCAGAAGGAATATTTACACGCATCATAAAATAACCAGCTTCTTTCGGTCTTTGTAAATACAACCCTGCCCATTTGAATGCGTCCCACTCTTCTTTCGGAATAGATTCGAAGCCATTCTCTGCATAGTAAGGAATATCATTAAAGATTTCCAATCCATCTTTTTTTAATTTATTTTTCTCAGTTTGATTTAATTTTTCATTGTTAGCCCATACTTTTTCATAACTCATTTTTTATCCCCCTATATAAAACTACGCTCTTGTAAGTACTTCACGATTTGTTCTGCACATTCTTCAATAGAATACTTGTGCGTTTGTACAATTAATTCCGCTTTCTCTGGTTCCTCATACGGTGAATCGATACCTGTAAAGTCTTTAATATCACCTTTTCTTGCTTTTTTATACAGCCCTTTCGGATCACGTTTCTCACACTCTTCAATTGGACATTTTACAAACACTTCTATAAATTCATCTGCAGCTAATAGATCTCTAACTTGTTTTCGGTCTACTCGAAACGGTGAAATAAACGCTGTAAGAACAACAGTCCCTTGATCTACAAATAACTTCGCCACTTCGCCAATCCGTCTTATATTTTCCATACGATCACTTTCAGAAAAGCCTAAGTCTTTATTTAAACCGTGGCGTATATTATCTCCATCTAGTACATAGTTTCCAATATTCTTTTCAAATAGTTTACGAGCAACCGCGTTTGCTACTGTAGATTTACCCGACGCTGATAAACCAGTAAACCAAATTACAAAACTATGATGCCCATTCTTCACTCTTCTCTCATCTTTTGAAACAGAAGCTGTATGCCAAGTAATATTCGTATCCATTTCATTCTCTCCCTATTCTGTTACTACTTCTTTTTTCAAACCTTTAATTAGTACCTCTACTACCTCTTTACGACTAAATGTACTTGGCGGAACCTCACCGTTTCTTAATAGTTCTCTTACTTTCGTACCCGATAAGATGACATGATCTTCTTTTCCATGCGGGCATGTTTTCGTCGAAGCCATCGCTTCACATTTCGTACAGTAAAAACTATGTTCAAAAAATAATGGCGTAATCCCTAACTCCTCCACTGTAAAGTTTGTAAAAATTTCTTGCGCTTCATAAGTACCATAATAATCTCCTACCCCAGCATGATCGCGCCCTACGATAAAGTGGGTGCATCCAAAATTCTTTCTGACTAACGCATGGAATATCGCTTCCCTCGGTCCTGCGTAACGCATTGCTGCAGGAAATACACTTAAAAAGACACGATCTTTCGGATAGTAGTTTTGAAGTAATACTTCATAACTTTCCATTCTTACATCAGCAGGAATATCATCCGACTTCGTTTCCCCAACGAGCGGATTTAAAAAGAGGCCATCTACAATTTCAAGAGCAGATTTTTGAATATATTCATGGGCACGATGTACCGGATTTCTCGTTTGGAATCCAACTACTGTTTTCCAACCACGTTTTTTAAATTCTTCTCTCGTTTCAATTGGATCTAAATGATAAGAAGGAAACAGATTATTTTCAAAACGTTTCGTAAGAACAATAGCTCCTCCGATGTAAACGTTCGGTCTTTCGTATAATTTTTTCACTCCAGGATGAGCCTCATCCGTCGTTTTATACACTAGTAACGCTTCTTTTTCCTTATCAGGCACAAAAATATCTTCTATTTGAATAACACCATATACATTTCCACCGTTAACAAGTTTTACTTCCTCTCCAACTTTTAGCGTCTCTGCTACTTCTTCTGTTACTGGTAATGTAATTGGTATACTCCAAACGCTCCCATTAGCTAAACGAAGCGTTTCTACAACCGAATCATAATCTTTCTTTCCTAAAAAACCAGTAAGCGGGCTATATCCTCCTGTCGCTAATAGTTCTAAATCACTTAACGCAATGTTATCTAGCCCAATTTCTTTTTTAATTTGTGATACGTCGTATGTCTCGTCTATTCGATTTATTAATTCGTTTCTTGTACTCATTTTCTATACCCTCTCTTAGCTTTATTTTCAAATTCATCTTATTGGTAATGAAGACCACATTCAGTTTTCACTTTCCCAGCCCATCTACCATCTCTCGAATCGCCACCCTCTCCTACAGGCAACGTACACTTCTCACACCCAATACTTGGATATCCAATGTCATGTAATGGGTTATAAGGCAAGCTATGTTTGTATACATATCTCCATACTTCTTTCCACGTCCAATGAATGAGCGGACAAACTTTAATAGATTGAAAGCGATGATCTAGATTTATAAACTTTGTATGCTTACGGGTTTCTGATTGTTCCCTTCTCAATCCCGATATCCACGCTTTTTCATTCGCTAATGATGCTTCTAAAGGTAAAATTTTTCTAATCTTACAACAGAGATTGGGATTGCTTTCCCATAGCTTGTCACCATGCGCTTTGGCTTGTTCATCAAGTGTAAGTTCTGGCTGTTTTTCTATAATATTCAATAAAGGAAATCGTTCCCGCACTTTTTGAATTAATTCATACGTTTCTTGAAAATGTACGTTTGTATCCAAAAATACAACTTTAGCAGATGGATTTACTTGGTTAATAAGATGCAGCAGTACCATCCCTTCCACTCCGAAGCTACATGCGTATACAATTTCACTTTTATATTCTTTATAAGCCCAACTTAATACAGATAATGCGCCTTTCGTTTCATCTTCTTCTGAAAATGAAACATCATTTTCTTCCCACGTTTCATACGTCAACATGTTTTTTCCCCCTGTAAAAGCAAAAAGACGGTTTTAACCTAATGAAATAGGTTAAAACCGCCTCTAGTTTTTCTAGTCAGCGCTTTTTACTTTAAACGTACTTTTTCACTTTTCTCTAATTGAATGACTTTTCCATCTTGCACAACAATTGTAATTGAACCATATTTCATATCAGCAAGCATCGCTTCAATTTTCTCAGATACTTCCTCAAAATGTTCCCGTACGCTCACGCGAACAGCCCCCCTTTTTATTCATAAAAAAAATCTTTCCCATTTCGAAAAGACTGTTCGGTAATATATTTTACCTTATCTTTCAAAATGGATTCCATTTTGCTGGATTTAGCACCTTGCTTTCTATAAGCAGGTTGCCGAGCTTCGCCGGGCCAGTTCTCTCCGCTTCTCTTGATAAGCTTTGTATTTGTATTTTATCACAATTCTGATTTTTTTCAATCCTAGTTTTCCGATATATTTTAATTACTTTATTTTATAAAAAAGGAATTGCCCATCCGAACAACTCCTTTTTCCTCATTTAAACAAGTTCTTTTATACGTATGCGATCGTTCCCAATAATATTTTCATATGTTTCGCGCTCTACAACAATTTGTGATGTACCACCTTTCGCGAAGACGACAGCTGGTCTACGAATCCGATTATAATTATTCGCCATTGAGTACCCGTATGCCCCTGTACACGAAATTGCTAGTAAATCCGCAGAAGCAACTTTCGGTAGAGTAATATCCCAAATTAACATATCCCCACTCTCACAGCACTTCCCTGCAATCGAAACAACTTCCTCGTTCTCATCATTCCCTCGATTCGCTAACATCGCTTCATAACGAGCGTTATATAAAGCAGGTCTTAAATTATCAGTCATCCCACCATCCACTGACACATATTTCCGAATACCAGGAATGTCTTTCACAGATCCGACTGTATAAAGTGTCGTTCCAGCATCACCTACAATGCTACGACCTGGTTCAACCCATATTTCTGGTAGTGGATATTCACATACTGTAAATTGTTCTCTCACCGCACTTGTTACAGCTCGCACATATGTCTCAAGAGTTAATGGTGTATCGGACTCTGTGTAGCGTATTCCGAATCCTCCCCCTACATTTAGCACTTTTACTACATAATTTGTTCGCTCTCTCACTTTTTTTAAAAATTGATGAAGAACTTCAATCGCTCGCACAAAGCCGGCTGTTTCAAATATTTGTGATCCGATATGTGAATGAATTCCTAACACGTTATAATTTGATTTTTGTAAAGCAAGCTCAATTGCCTGCATCGCTTGACCATTTGACACGCCAAATCCAAATTTTGAATCATCTTGACCTGTTGTAATATATTCATGTGTGTGCGCCTCTACTCCGGGCGTTACACGAATTAATATGTTCACAAATTTCCCATGTTGCACTGCTAAATCATGCAAAATTTCTAATTCTAAAAAATTATCTACGACAAAACAACCAATATTTGCCTGAAGAGCCATCACAATTTCTTCATCTGTTTTATTATTGCCGTGAAAATGAATGCGCGATGCCGGAAATCCTGCTTGAAGCGCAGTATATAATTCTCCTCCAGAAACAACATCTAATGACATATTCTCTTCACGAGCTACTCGGCACATCTCCATGCACAAGAACGCCTTGCTTGCATATGCTACTTGATAAGAGAAACCACTTTCTTTAAAAGCACGATGAAACGCGCGGCACTTTCCTCGAATTGACTCTTCATCGTATACATAAAGTGGTGTTCCGTATTGTTTTGCTAGCTGCGTCGTGTCGCACCCTCCAATTTCTAAGTGTCCTTGCCCATTTATTCGGCTTGTGCCGTGTAAATACATTTGAATTCCTCCCTTATTTCCTCTAAAACTCATAACCCCAATCTTCTATTCATTGCAGCACGCTTTTAGATAGACAAAAAACGCGCGGAACAATGTTCACACGCGTTTCTTATTAGGAAAAATATATATTGAAAAAATAAACGAGTTGTTATCTCCTCAAAATAAGAAACCGCATCAACATCTCCAAATAGCTCTCCATAAAATAAATCTTATGACAGTACTACATTTATTCAATGCAGTCCCAATATATGAATAAGATGGTTATTCTTATATTTCGGCAATAGTCCCTTTCAACCTATGATCACAGATTCCATTAAATCTCCCATAGCTTACTCTTTCCTATCGCGGCCTCTACCTTTGAGAGTAGATGAGGTAAGTCTATTTAATTTTCAAACATCTAATTGTTGCTATTAACAATACCAAAGGATCATTTTATTTGTCAAACAATTTTTTATATTGCTTTTTTACAGTTTAGTTTCGTATCGTTTGGTAAGCGCTTTACTGAAACCTTTGTCACTTCCCATTCGCCTTCTTCGTTATTAAATGTAATCGTTACCTTCTCAAAGGGTGGCGCAATTTTCCCGGCAACACGTTCATACTTTGTCACTTCAATACTTGCTTGAAATAAATATGTACCACTATACACTTTTTTTAAACTAATAATTTTAGGACATTGATAAGGCTTCAAGCTCCCATATTGTTTTTCAATTGCTTTATTTATTTTCGGGAATAACACAGAATAAAGGGCATCTTCCATAAGAGGTGCATCATATTGAGCTACCGACACACTTGGTGAAGCAAAAAGTATAACACTACTGCATACTATAAAATATAATAATTTTCGCATTATAACCTCCGTATTGTTACACGATTCTTTCCGCGCACGATAATAATCATACATAGAAACTCCATTTTATTGTCTCCTACTGCCCTTTTTCTACTCAATTGTTATAAAAAAGTCCACAACTCTCTTTTATTTTCGTATAATGATACTCATAGTATAATAAACATAATAATAAAGGACTGTTCGTATATATAAAATGAGGCGCTAATCAAATAGGCCCACAAGAACCGTCATGCTTTTTAGGAGAGGAGTATATTATGCTACAACGTCTGTTTCCAAAACTGCGATTCGCACTCGTTGCAGTCGTTTTATTATGGATAAAAACATATATTGTGTACAAGCTAGCTTTTGATATTAAAATTGATAATTTCTTTGAAGAATTTATGCTTTTTATTAATCCATTAGCTGCGTTACTTTTATTTTTCGGTTTTGCTTTATTTGCATCTAAACACCGGAACCGCATTATAGTTGGAATTAGTTTTATACTATCATTCATTTTATTTGGAAATGCAATGTTTTATGGATTTTATAACGATTTCGTTACGTTCCCAGTATTATTTCAAACAAATAATATGGCTGATTTAGGGACGAGTATAAAAGAACTCTTTACGTATAAAACATTACTGTTATTCGCAGATGCGATCATCTTAATGTTTCTTTCGCGTAAATTCCCAGCATTTTGCGACAAGACGCCGCTTTCTCGCTCTGAGAAGAGAACTTTCTTTAGCGGTGTAACTGCTCTATTAGCACTACAAATTGTTGTTTCCGTTATTTATAAACCACAAATGTTCTCGCGCTCGTTTGACCGTCAAACTGTCGTGAAAAATTTAGGTTTATACACATATCATCTATTTGATATTACACTTCAATCTAAATCTTCAGCTGAACGTGTATTTGCAAGTGGGGACGGGTTCTCTGAAATTAAAAACTATACAGACTCAAAAGATAAGCAAGTTGATAAGAACTTATTTGGAGCTGCAAAAGGTAAAAATGTAATTTTAATTTCAATGGAATCTACACAAAGTTTTGTTATTAATAAAAAAATAAATGGAAAAGAAATTACTCCATTTTTAAATGAATTTATTAAAGATAGTTTTTATTTCGATAACTTCTATCATCAAACAGGGCAAGGTAAAACTTCTGATGCTGAATTTATCGTTGAAAATTCACTTTATCCGTTAGACCGCGGTTCTGTATTCTTTACTCATGCAACAAATGAATATACAGCTACACCAGAACAATTAAAGAAATACGGATATTCTTCTGCTGTCTTCCATTCAAACGATAAAACGTTTTGGAATCGTGATGTAATGTATCCTGCACTTGGATATGATCGTTACTTTAATTTAAATGATTACGTAGGCACAGAACAAATGTCTGTCGGTTGGGGGTTAAAAGATAAAGAGTTCTTTGAACAATCTATTCCAAAGCTAAAATCTTTACCACAGCCGTTCTATACAAAATTCATTACTTTAACAAACCATTTTCCATTTCTTCTAAATCCAGAAGATCAATATGTTGATGAGTTTAATTCAGAAAGTGGTGTTGTAAACCGTTACTTCCCAACTGTTCGTTACACGGATGAAGCTCTTAAACAATTTATTAAACAATTAAAAGAAGAAGGACTGTATGATAATTCCGTAATTGTCATTTATGGAGATCATTACGGTATTTCTGAAAACCATAACGCAGCTATGGCTCAGTTCCTTGGGAAAGACGCTATTACACCGTTTGATTCTATGCAATTACAACGCGTCCCTCTCATCATTCACGTGCCTGGTCAAGAAGGAAAAGTCATTTCTAAAGTGTCTGGTCAAATTGATATTAAACCAACGCTACTTCATTTACTTGGTATTAAAACAAATCAATCAGTTGAATTTGGAACTGACCTATTTATTAAAGAAAAAGACCCTCTTATGGTAATGCGTGATGGTAGCTTCGTTTCGGGAGATTATGTGTATACAAAAAACATGTGCTATAAACGAAACACAGGTGAAGAAGCAGACATCTCATTATGTCAACCGAATATTGAAAAAGCAAAAACGGAATTGAAACTTTCCGACAAACTCATTTATGGAGATTTGTTACGTTTCGATCCTAACAACCGGTATAAAACTGGAACTATGACAACGAAATTTGAATAATACACGAAGCAACTTGATAAAAGTTGCTTCTTTTTTCACTTATTTTTCAAATCATTCTGCTATGAAATCTTTCACAAATTGGGAATTTCTTTCGTATGAGGAAGAAATTTATGGTATGATAAAATAAGTAAACTTTCATACACTAATTAAGAATTTATTACAGAAAGCAAGGGATCAGATTTTGTATAGAGCAGCTATTCCAAACTTATTTACGCTCGGAAATTTATATAGTGGATTCTTGTCAATCGGCTATGCATCTTTAGGATATTATAAATCAGCTGCTATTTTAGTACTTATCGGGATGATGTTAGATAGTCTTGATGGGCGTGTTGCTCGTTTATTACGTGTTGATTCACAAATGGGAAAAGAACTTGACTCGCTTGCGGATGTCGTAACATTTGGTGCAGCACCTGCTGTTCTTATGTATTACACATCTTTCTCTAATTATGGAATCATCGGACTATACATAGCGGGGCTATTCCCTCTTTTCGGAGCATATCGTTTAGCACGATTTAATGTAACACCATCTTCTACTTCAATGAAATACTTCACTGGGGTACCGATTACAGCAGCGGGAGGGCTTGTTGCTTTCTTAACATTATTTTCACATACCATTCCAAAAATCGTTCTTATTACAGTATTTGTAACGTTCGCATTTTTAATGGTGAGCCGCATTCGTATCCCAAGTTTAAAAGATGTACCAATTCCACGATATAGCATCATTATTACACTATTTTTAGTGGGCATCATTATCACAATGTACCAAACAGGATTCGGTAATTTTTCTGTTTTCTTATTCATTGCTATTCCACTATATATTTTGTACATGCTATCTCAATTCCTTAGACAAAGACCATCAAAAAGAGCAAATAAAGAAAAATAAAAAGAAACCTTCCGATTCCGGAAGGTTTCTTTTTATTTTGTAACGAATACTTTTTGATTGACAGGTGTTACAGGTTCTTCGCCATTTAACACAGCTAAAATATTTCTTACCGCCGTTTCGGCCATCGCATCACGCGTTTCGAATGTTGCATTTCCTACGTGAGGAGCAAGTACCACATTCTTTAATCCTTTTAGCTCTTCAGTAATTTTTGGCTCAAATTCAAACACGTCAAGAGCTGCCCCTTCAATTTCATTCGTTTTTAAAGCATGAGCAAGTGCCGCTTCATGCATAATTGGTCCACGTGAAGCATTTATAATATACGCTGTTTTCTTCATCATTTTGAACTGTTCCTCATCAATCATATGATGCAATTTCGGATTATACGCACAGTTAATTGTAATAAAGTCTGCTGTTTGTAATAATTCTTCCAATGTTACATATGTTGCTTCCAGTTCACTTTCAGCTTCAGGCTTTCGATTTGGTCCTGTATATAAAACATTCATTCCAAACGCTTTTGCACGCTTCGCAACTGCCTTTCCGATTTCTCCAAGACCGATAATTCCAATTGTCTTACCATGTACTTCGCGGCCTAAGAAAAATAACGGTGCCCATCCATTAAATCCAGTTGTACGACATAGCGTATCACCTTCAGGGATTCTACGTGCAGCTGCCAAAAGAAGTGCGAATGTTAATTCTGCTGTCGCTTCCGTTGATACTTTCGGTGTATTCGTTACGGCAATCCCTTTTTCTCCAGCATACGAGTAATCAATATTATCGTAACCAGCACCGTAGTTTGCAACAATCTTCAAATTAGGTGCCGCATCAATCACTTCTTTTGTCACCTTTGTAGAAAGTAGGCTTAACAATGCATCTTTGTCTTTTACACGCTCTGTTAATTCATCTAAAGAAATTAACTCCTCTTTATCGTACATTTCTACATTATGATCCTTTAATAGTTCTAATCCGATTGCTGGAATTTTCCCTGCTACTAATATTTTTGCCACTACTAACACCTCTTCTATAGAAAATAAGATCTCTCTTATCTTTCATTGTAAGAAATCCACATATAAAAACCAAGGAATTTGATTATAGTTTTGAAAATCGACACTTTTCCACAAAAAAAGAGGAGATGCAAGTCTCCCCCTCTTCTTATTCTTTTTCTTGCGATTGTTTTCCAAGCTTCACATCGATCGTTCCTTCTGCAACTGTATCACTAATTTGTTCCTCAATAACGGATTGAGATGTAGCATTCGTTTCAGAAGTATACGCTTGTTGCTGTGCATCTTGTGCATTTCGTTTATTTTGTTGTTTCACCATTTCTTTACCCTCCTTTTTATTCTTTCTTATTTTGAACAAAAAGATGGGTTTTCATGAAAAAATCGTGATCATTTTGAAATTGTTACTTCTTCTAGTAATCTCATCGTTCGGACTCGTTTCGTAAATGTAGCTAAGTGAACAATATCATGATTACGTAACGTCTTTATATTCTCTTCCACATATTTTCCTAAATCATTCGGATAATGAGCATCTGAAGAGAGTGTAATCGGAACTTCGTGTTTAGCTAATACTTGTAAATATAGCGGACTCGGACACATTTCGCGCACAGGATAGCGATAGTACAATCCCGCATTTATTTCCGTTGCTGTATTTGTTTCTACTAATGCACGCGCAATTTTCTTATAATAAGAAAGTTGTTCATTCTCATCTAACCGATAATTAAATACTTTTATGTTGTCAAGATGAGCAATAATATCAAATAACTCAGAACGAACTGCGCACTCAACCGTTTTGAAAAACGTATCATATAAAGCATATAAGTCATGTTCCTTAAAATATTCTTTCGTATCTGGATTATCAAATCCCCAGCCATTTAAAAAATGAACAGAACCAATTACATAATCAAAATCTCCTAATGCGAGTAAAGATTGTAATTGTTGTTCACCACCAATAAAATAATCTGCTTCAATTCCAAGTTTAAGCGTAACACCTCTTTTACTCCACCGTTCTTTCGCCTCTTCAATTGCCTTTGTAAAATCATGTAGTGAAGCTACCCTTACTTGTTCTAACCATTCCTTTTGTAAACGTCCAAGCCCCGAATCACTAATATCAACATATTTTTCATAGTATTCTTTCGCTTCATAAAAACGATATAAATGATCGACAATACCAACTTCTTTTATCCCTTTTCGCAAAGCTTCTTCTAAATATAAATCAATCCATTTCGTTGTAAATGGTCCTTCATTCACACGTCTTTGCAGGCGTTCTTGTGTTTTCACAAGCCATTCCATAGAATGTTTTTCTTCTTTTAGCGGTTCATAATGTTGTAATGATTCATTTATTTTAGCTAGCCATCCTATTGAATATGGCCCTTCTTCTAAATGAATGTGATAATCCACCTTCATACATATTCCCCCCTATAATGTATCTATTTCTCTTCTGTCCCCTATTCTCGAAAGCTTCCCATTTCTTTCTGTCACTTCCTCTATAATATCTTCTAATGATATATTTTTTTCGGCTAATAACACGAAGCAGTGATACAATACATCAACCATTTCTTTCACTAGCTCTTCGTTATCATTATTTTTGGATGCAATAATTACTTCAGAACATTCCTCACCAATTTTCTTTAAAATTTTATCTTCTCCTTTTGAAAACAAGTAATTTGTATATGATTCAGGAAGTGGGTTTCTCTTTCGTTCTTCAATTGTTTCAAATAGTAATGTAAAGGCGTTTTTCATATGTATCCCCCTATATAATTTTGTAATGAAAACATGTTTTTTCTCCCGTATGACATGCAGGTCCTACTTGCTTTACGACAACAACGATTGAATCTTGATCACAGTCTAAATAAAGAGATTGCACATGTTGGACATTACCTGATGTTTCTCCTTTATTCCATAACGACCTTCTTGAACGAGAATAAAACCATGTTCTTTTCGTTTCTATTGTTTTTTCATATGCTTCTTCATTCATATAAGCTAGCATTAAAACTTCTTTTGTATCTTCTTCAATTACAACTGCTGGTAATAGTCCTTTTGAAAAGTTAGGTTTCATAGCCGCACCTCAACGTTTGCATTTCTTAACTTTTTCTTTACGTCCCCTATTGTCGCCTCACCGTAATGAAAGATTGATGCCGCTAATGCTGCATCAACTGTTGTCTTTTGAAACACTTCTATAATGTGATCAGCATGACCACATCCACCTGACGCGATGACAGGTACGGAAACACTTTTTGAAATTTCTTCTGTTAAACGAAGGTCATATCCGTTTTTCGTTCCGTCTGCATCCATACTCGTTAATAAAATTTCGCCTGCGCCTAGCTCTGTAACGCGCTTTGCCCACCTGATTGCATCCATTCCCGTATCAACTCTCCCGCCGTTCACATATACATTCCACTTATCTTCTGCTACTTTTCTAGCATCAATTGCGACGACGATACATTGTGAACCAAAATGCTGTGCCCCTTCTTCGATTAATTTTGGATTTCGCAATGCTGCTGAGTTAATTGAAACTTTATCTGCTCCAGCTCTTAGTAAATTGTACATATCTTTCACACTTGAAATTCCTCCGCCAACTGTAAGAGGAATAAATACTTTTGAAGCCGTTTTTTCTACAACATCTATAATTGTTTTTCGTCCTTCATACGTTGCCGTAATATCTAAAAATACTATTTCATCTGCTCCCGCATCATTATATAAAGCTGCTATTTCAACAGGATCCCCGACATCTTGTAACCCTATAAAATTTACCCCCTTTACGACTCGCCCTTCTTTCACATCTAGACATGGAATAATGCGTTTTGCTAACATAACTTTGTTACCTCTAGCACTTCTTCTAAATCAATCGTTTTCTCGTAAAGAGCCTTACCAATTATGACACCGTATATGTTCATATCATTTAACTTTTTCACATCTTGAATAGATGCAACTCCTCCAGAAGCAATAAGTCGAGTAGAAACGCTTTTTTGTAGTAACTCCAATTGTTCTATATTCGGTCCTGCAAGTGTCCCGTCTTTCGAAATGTCTGTAAATACAATCGTTTGAACACCTACATTCTCCATTTGTTTCGCTAAATCAATGTAAGAAATTTCAGATAAATCAAGCCAACCTCTCGTTGCTACGAAACCATTTTTCGCATCAATTCCGACGATGATTTTTTCTTTATATAAAAAAACTGCTTCTTCTAAAAATGTCTTATCATACAGAGCAGCTGTTCCTAAAATCACTTTATCTACCCCTACTGAAAATAACTTCTCTACCGCTACAAGTGATCGAATTCCTCCTCCAACTTGCACTGGAATACGTACTGCCTTGCAAATTCTTTCAATGACGGACAAGTTTAACGACTCACCAGCAACTGCACCATCTAAATCAACAATGTGCAACCGTTTCGCTCCAAATTTTTCAAATATAATCGCTTGCGCAACCGGATCTTCATTCATTACTGTTTCTTTACTAAATTCTCCTTGATACAGTCTAACGCATCGTCCCTTTTTTAAATCGATAGCTGGGAAGATTTCCATGATTCTACCACTCCTTTAAAATTTTTCAACATTTTCATCCCTATGTCACCACTTTTTTCAGGATGAAACTGTGCGCCATATATATTTCCTTTTGCTACAAAACCAGGTACTTTCACTCCATAATCACTTATTCCATACACAATTTCATTTGGACAATCTGCGTAATAAGAGTGGACATAATATACGAAAGAACCGTCCTCTACTCCATTCCAAAGCGCTATCTCTCCTTCTTTCTTTAACTCATTCCATCCCATATGAGGAATTTTATAAGGAACCTTTAACTTTCGAATAACGCCTGGCAATAAATTTAACCCGTTACAGTCTTGTAGTTCCTCACTTTTTTCAAATAAAAGCTGCATTCCTAGGCAAATACCTAGAAGTGGTTTTCTTGAACGCCCTATTTCTTGTAACACACGCACTAAATCTTTTTCTTCCAATACATCCATCGCTTTTGGAAATGCACCTACTCCTGGTAAAATCACTCCATCACTTCTAAAAATCTCTTCTTTATCACTCGTTACAATGTACGCTGCTCCAATATACTTTAATGCTTGTTCTACACTACGAATATTTCCCATTCCATAATCTATAATGGCAATCAATTACAACATCCCTTTCGTTGAATTTACACCAGTAATGTTAGCATTTCTTTCGACTGCTTCTCTAAGCGCTCTACCAAATGCTTTAAATAACGCTTCAATTTTGTGATGTGTATTACTTCCGTATAAAATACGAGCATGTAATGTAATATTGGCAGCATGAGCAACTGCTCTAAAAAATTCTTCTGTTAGTTCTGTATCAAAATCTCCTAGCTTTGGATTCGTTAATTCTCCTTGAAACACAATATACGAGCGGCCGCTTATATCAATTGCGACAAAACCTAAAGATTCATCCATCGGTACATAAGCAGAGCCATAACGGTTAATCCCCTCTTTATTTTGCAATGCTTCTTTCAAACAATTTCCGAGTACAATTCCAACATCTTCAACTGTATGATGCGCATCAACGAATACATCGCCTTCCGCCTCCACTTGCAAACCAAATCTTCCATGCCTTGCAAATAAAGTTAGCATATGATCAAAAAATCCCACTCCCGTTTGTACAGAAACGTTCTTTCCTTCATCAAGCTGCAAACTTAATTTTATTTTTGTTTCTGTCGTCTCACGTATTTGACTAAACTCACGCATTATTCTTCCTCCTCAAATCTTATTTGAATTGCTCTCGCATGCGCATGTAACCCTTCTTTATTGGCAAGTTCTACAATATGATGTTGGACATCTCTTAACGCGTCCTCCGTATAAGACAGGAAACTTGATTTTTTCACGAAATCATCGACTGATAACGGTGAGAAAAATCTTGCCGTTCCACTCGTCGGTAACACATGATTCGGTCCTGCTACATAATCACCGAGCGGTTCCGGTGCATATGGTCCAAGAAAGATAGATCCTGCGTGTTTCACATAAGCTAAAGCATTCATCGGTTCTTTTATATGTAACTCTAAATGTTCCGGGGCAATTTCATTCGATAATTGGAGCGCCTCATTTAAAGAAGGAACGATACAAATAGCTCCATTTCTATTTATCGATTCACGTGCAATTTCGCTTCTCGGTAATGTTTCTAACTGTCTTTCTATCTCTTTTTCTACTTTTTTTGCTAACTCTATATTTGTTGTAATACAAATTGCCGTTGCTCTCTCGTCATGTTCTGCTTGTGATAATAAATCAGCAGCGATATATTTTGCATTACCGGTTTCATCAGCGATAACTACAATTTCTGATGGTCCGGCAATCATATCGATATTTACTATTCCATATACTTCTCGTTTTGCTAGAGCGACGTACAAATTTCCAGGTCCAACTATTTTATCCACTTTCGGAATCGATTCCGTTCCGTATGCTAAAGCTGCAATTGCTTGCGCACCACCTATCGTATAAATTTCATCCACCCCTGCAAGACTTGCAGCAACTAAAATATGTGGATCAATTCCTCCTTCTCTCGGCGGTGTTACCATTACAATCTTTTGCACACCAGCGAGTTTTGCTGGCAATACATTCATTAATACTGACGAAGGATACGAAGCCGTTCCGCCCGGCACATATACTCCTACATTTTCTAACGGCCGAATGATTTGTCCTCTAACGATGCCTTTACTCTCGCAATCGAATATGGATTGCCTTTTTTGCTTTTCGTGATACGAAATAATGTTTTTCTTCGCCTCTTGTAACGCTTCTAAAAATGAATTTTCTACAAACATACTCGCTCTTTTTATTTCTTCTTCACTTACACGAAACTCTTTCATCTCCACACCATCAAACTTGTTTGTATAAAAAGATAGGGCCTCATCCTTACTCTCCCTTACATTCCGAACAATTTCGCTTACATTTCTTTGAACAGTTTCTTCTATTATATTAGCGTTTTCTCGTAGCAATTTTATTTTCGATAACGCTTTTTGAAAATCTTCACAAACGATCTCCATTACAAGCCCCCCTATTTTCCTGACAAAATTTCTTGCTCCATCATATTTATAATACTGAATATTTCGTCTTTTTTAGTTTTTAATGCAGCCTTATTTACAATCATTCGAGCAGATATAGAACACATTTCCTCAAATACAATGAGTCCATTCTCTTGTAATGTTTTTCCTGTTTCAACAATATCGACAATTGCATCTGCCAATCCAAGAATAGGAGCGATTTCTACAGAACCTTCTATTTTAATAATTTCTACATTCTCTC
The DNA here is from genome assembly GCF_055902415.1 of Bacillus sp. SSR7. NCBI lineage: Bacteria > Bacillati > Bacillota > Bacilli > Caryophanales > Bacillaceae > Bacillus > Bacillus sp. SSR7. Next base: position 301,049 of record NZ_JBVVXV010000003.1, read on the forward strand.
CTTTATCATGAAAATAGTTAGAAGTAATATGTGGATATTTCGTTGCAATACGTTTCTTTCGGTAACTTTTCGGGTTATAAGTAGGAATAGAAGCTACACAAAACTTACACACGCCTACTCCTAAATCCAACATTTCATAAATATCTTTCTCGTTTTCCATTAGAATATCTTTTCCAACGACACCAATATCAGCTACTCCATGTTCTACATAAGTAGCGACATCTACTGCTTTCACTAAAATAAATGAGATATCTGTATTTTTACTTTGAAAGACAAGCTTTCGTCCTTTATTTTTGAGCTCTGAACAATCAATTCCAATCTGCTCAAAGAGTGGAATCACATGCTTCTCTAATCTTCCTTTCGTTAACGCAATTTGAATGTTACGCATGAAGTTTCTCCTTCTTTCTGGACTACCCATTTCTCTTTCCATACATATTCCACTAACGATTCATTCTTTGCCTCAACGACCGTTACTATTTGATTTTTTCTTGCAAATTGAAAGGTGTCGTTTACATTAGAGAATAAGGATAGCTCTACTTTTTTCCCATCCTTTTGAAGTAAATTTCGTAATCTTTCCGCTTCTGCTAATCTATTTAACTCATAATGAATGATAATATCTATTTTCTTTCGTTCATATGGTTCTTGCTGCTCTTGCATCGCCTTCACAATTTGATTGACTTGCACCGCGAGCCCAACAGCCGGCAGCATTTCTCCAAAATTTCCGATTAACTCGTCATATCTTCCACCACTAACAATTTCTTCTCCAATCTCATATATATACCCTTTTAAAATAACTCCTGTATAGTAATCTAGATGTTGGATCATACCTAAATCGATTGATATGTAAGATCCATAACCTAGTTTTTCAATGGCTTCATATATTTCTTTCACTCTTGCGATGGCCATTTTCATTTCATTACTCGAGGCGAGTTTTTCTGCTTCCTCAATCACTTCTAAATTCCCAAATAGCCTTGGTAATTTCTCAAGTAATCTTACTGTTTCATCACATCGATCTAATTTCTTTTCTCTAATAAAATTTGATAAAGCAGCATAATTTTTACTTTCAATATATGTTCTAAGTACTCTCTCTTCTTCCTCATGAATGGAGAGCTTTTTGACAATACATTTATATAACTGCACTTGCCCAATCTCTATTGTAAAAGATTGCACCTTCACCTTTTGCAGTGATTGAATGACGCTTATGACGCATTCAATTTCAGCTCTTACATTATCAATACCAATAATTTCAATACCACTTTGTACGATCTCATTATATTTTCCGGTTAGGGACTCATTCGCTCGAAATACATTTCCGCTATACGTCACTTTAAGTGGCGTATCACACCTCTGCGTTCCGATCACTCTCGCTAAAGGAATTGTCATATCTGGACGCAATACGATAATCCTTCCCTTTTCATCAAAAAATTTATACATCTTTTCTTCATCTATCGGCCGGCTTTGAAAGGCGAACACATCATAAAATTCAATTGTTGGTGTCCTTATTTCTTCATAACCTCTCTCTAAAAAAGTACGCCTTAATTTTTGCTCCACTTCTTCAATTAACGTACATTCTTCGAATAAATAATCTCTCGTTCCATTTGGATTTGCCCGTTTCCATTTTGTCATCGAAATTCTCACACCTTTCCCTTTCTAATGTATGCTTATTTCATGCACCTAAACCGAAAATAAAAAGAGCCTTGTAGATAAAATATACCTACAAGGCTCTTTAGTAGCGTGTAGGTACAACGGGAATAACCCTTGCACCTACACGTTTTCACGCTAGGTTCAAGGGCTTTATGTATGATGATGTAGTTGTGTAAGCATTTTAATAGATTGCATTGTTTTCATAATACTTACTCCCTTTCTCCTCTAATTTTTACATAGTATATAATACTTAATTCTGAATGTAAATACATTTTAAATATTCCGTTATTTTTTAATATACAGCTACCCTTCTTTCATACTCTTTTATTTCTTGTTCATATTGCATTGTAATACTAATTTCATCTAAACCATTTAATAATTTCTCTTTCCACATTTTCTCGATTGTAAAATGAAACCTGTGCGTACTTGTTGTAATGACCTCATTCTCTAAGTCTACTTCTATTTGTTCTCTTGCATCCGTTTTGGCAAGCTTTTCTCGCATTTCTTTATCCATTACAATTGGTAACATACCATTCTTCATACAATTCATATAAAAAATATCTGCAAACCCACCAGCGATAATAACACGGAAACCATAATCAGCAAGCGCCCACGGAGCATGTTCTCTTGAAGAACCGCAACCAAAATTATCACCTGTAATTAATATACTTGCTCCTTTTCTATCTTGTGCATTAAGCGGAAAATTAGGATTTTCATGGCGGTTATTATCAAAACGCCATTCATCGAATAAATATTTTCCAAATCCCGTCCTTTCAATTCTCTTTAAATATTGCTTCGGAATAATTTGATCTGTATCAATGTTATCATTCATCAGTACTGCGGCAGTACCTTTATGAATACGAAATGGCTCCATCATAACTCTCCTTTCTAATATCAACAAAATGACCATATAACGCAGCTGCTGCCGCCATTGCTGGGCTAACTAAATGTGTTCTTGCTCCTTTTCCTTGTCTTCCTTCAAAATTACGATTTGAAGTGGAAGCACAATGCTCTCCCTCAGGTACTTGATCTGGATTCATTCCAAGACACATGGAACATCCAGGTTCTCTCCATTCAAATCCCGCTTCTTCAAATATGTGATGTAGTCCTTTTTGCATCGCCGCGTCCCTTACTCTTTTCGATCCAGGCACAACGAGTGCTCGCACACCTTCTTTTACCTTTCTCCCTTTCACAACAGATGCAGCAATTTCTAAATCAGAGAGCCTGGAATTTGTACAAGATCCAATGAAAACATGCTGAACTGGAATGTCATACGTACTTTGTCCGGGTCTTAATCCCATATAAGAAAATGCTCTTTCGTCATTTGCATCATGCTTTTCTGGCAATTTTTCATCAATACGAACACCCATACTCGGGTTTGTTCCCCACGTAACGTACGGTGCTAAATCCGCCACATCTACCGAAATATGTAAATCATACATTGCATCTGAATCTGTATACAGTTCAGACCATTTTTTCTCAAAAGTTTCATAGTCTTCCGGTGCATATTTACGTCCTTTTACATAAGCAAATGTTTTTTCATCTGGTGCTATAATACCAGCCTTCGCTCCTCCTTCAATTGCCATATTACAAAGCGTCATTCTCTCTTCCATCTCCATAGCTCCAATTGTCTCTCCGTAAAATTCCATTACATATCCAGTTCCAACTGCTACACCGTACTTTGAAAGGAGATGTAAAATAATATCTTTTGCGTAAACGCCTTTCTGTAATTTCCCTTTTAGCTCAATACCCATCGCTTTCGGTTTTCTTTGCCACAGCGTTTGCGTTGCCAATACATGTTCCACTTCACTCGTACCAATACCAAACGCTAGCGCACCAAACGCACCGTGCGTCGCTGTATGACTATCACCACAAACAATAGTTTTTCCTGGCTGCGTGAGCCCAAGTTCTGGTCCGATAACATGAACGATCCCCTGCTCTTCATCTCCGATATCCGCTAACGGCACCTGAAATTGTTTACAATTTTCCCGAAGTGTATCTAGTTGCTGCTTCGCAATGCGATCGGTAATATTCCAAACATCTTTCGTTGGAATATTATGATCCATCGTTGCGAATGTTAAATCTGGTCTGCGTACCGTTCGGTTTGTAAGCCGCAAGCCTTCAAAGGCTTGCGGTGACGTTACTTCATGAACAAGATGCAGATCGATATATAATAAATCTAATCCATTTTCATTTGTCGTAACTACGTGTTTTTCCCAAAGCTTATCTAGCAACCTTTTCCCCATTATCTTCCTCTCCCTACTAACGCTTGCTCTTCCATTTCTTGCATAACTGCCTTTGTAAATGAAGTTGTCGTTTCAGTCCCCCCGATATCTGCTGTACATTTTCCTGATTTAAGAACTGCTGAAATCGCTTCTTCAATTGCACACCCTTCTCTCGTTAATCCGAACGATTGCCCAAGCATCATGGCAACAGAGCGCATCATAGCAATTGGATTCGCCTTATTTTTCCCGGCAATATCAGGTGCTGATCCATGAATAGGCTCATATAATGAAGGTCCCTTTTCCGCGTGACTTGCTGACGGAAGCATTCCTAATGATCCAGCTAATACGGAAGCTTCGTCACTTAAAATATCCCCAAATAAATTTTCTGTTACAATTACATCAAACCGTTCTGGATTCCGAATTAACTCCATGGCAGCAGCATCTACTAAAATATGTTCTAGTTCAACATCTGGATAACGAAGTGCTACTTCTTCTGTTACAGTTCTCCATAGTTTACTAGATTCTAAAACATTCGCCTTATCAATAGATGTTACTTTTTTCTTCCGCTTACTCGCTAATTGAAAAGCATAAGAAACGATACGTTCAATTTCATGGCGATGATACGTAAGTGTATCTGTTGCTACTTCGTCCGTCCGTTCTTTCGGGTAAGAAAAATAAATCCCACCTGTTAATTCACGAACGACAACGAAATCAATTTCATCAGCCTTTTTTAATGGCGATAAATGTGCCGTTGCACTTTCTACCGTTACAGGGCGAACATTCGCAAATACACCGAGGCCTTTTCTTAGAGCTAATAATCCTTTCTCTGGTCTTTCTTTCGCACTATCCCACCTTGGTCCACCAACTGCTCCTAGTAAAACCGCATCACTTGCTAAACAAGCGGCAAGTGTTCGTTGTGGTAATGGTTGCCCATTTGAATCAATAGCACTCCCGCCGAAGTACTCATCTTGCAAATGAAAATGATGACCATATAGCCTTTCTACCATGCGCAATACTTCCTTCGCACTTTCCATAACTTCCGGACCAACACCATCACCAGCTAAACAAACGATACGTTTTTCCAATTTCAACACTCCTTTTAACAGAATTTTCAGAACTATAATTGACAGGTGAGAATAGCTCCTCTCACCTGTCAAACACTTATTTCACAAGCTGGATAAAAGATTTTAATTTCCCCGCTGCGTGGACATATGCTCTTGCCGACGCTTCCAATACGTCTTGCGCGACACCAAAACCTGATACTTGATGCGTTCCTTCTTTTAATTCAACATGAACATGAGCCAGCGCGTCTTGACCTTGCGTAATAGATTGTATGCGATAATCTGCCAATTCACATTCTAAGCCTAAAATTCTTTGGATTGCATTATAAATTGCTTCAATACTACCTGAGCCAGTAGCTGCATCTTCGTATACATTTCCTTCTTCATCTTTTAATACAACTGTCGCGCATTGTGTACTATTTGATACGAAATGTACTTGCAGTTGCGTAATTGTATATTGCTGAGCCGCAAATGCTGCTTCACCAAGCATAAGTGCTTGTAAATCTTCCTCCGTAATTTCCTTCTTACGATCAGCTAATTTTTTAAAGGCTTCAAACACTGCATCTCGTTCTTCCTTTGTAAATTCATAGCCAAGCTCTTTCATTTTTTCTGTAAACGCGTGACGTCCAGAATGTTTTCCAAGTACAAATAGATTTTGAGATTCGCCTACTAGCTCTGGTTCAATAATCTCATACGTTGTCACTTCTTTTAATACACCATCTTGATGAATTCCTGATTCATGAGCGAATGCATTCGCTCCCACGATCGCTTTATTTTTCGGTACAACCATCCCTGTTAATCTGCTTACTAATGTACTCGTCGCTTTAATTTCTTTTAGCGTCATAGAAGACTGCGCTTTATAGAAATCTTTTCTAATATGAAGAGCAACTGCGACCTCTTCTAACGCCGCATTCCCTGCCCTTTCTCCAATTCCATTAATTGTTCCTTCTACTTGTAACGCTCCGCCTTTAACCGCAGCTAATGAATTGGCTACAGCCATCCCAAGATCATCGTGACAATGACAAGAGAAAATTGCTTTTTCATATGAAGGAACGGATTCTTGTAAGTATTTAAAAAGAGAATAATATTCTTCTGGATTCGTATATCCAACTGTATCTGGAATATTAATTACATTTGCTCCTGCACGAATCGCCACTTCTACTGCTTCAGCTAAAAAATCTCTTGCTGTTCTTGTCGCATCTTCTGCAGAAAATTGTACTGTCGGAAATAACGATTTCCCAAGTGTAACCGAGCGATGAATACTATCTAATACATCTTCCTTTGACATACAAAGCTTATACTTCATATGAATATCACTCGTAGCTAAAAATACGTGTAGACGAGGAGATACAGCACCTTTCACCGCTTCATATGCTCTTCGAATATCACATTCTTTCGCTCTAGCTAAACTCATGACTGTAGCATTTTGAATCGTATTTGCGATGCGTTTTACCGATTGAAAATCCCCTTCGGAAGCTGCTGCAAAGCCAGCTTCCATTACGTTAATACCAAGTCTCTCTAATTGCCTTGCGATTTGCAATTTCTCTTGTTCATTTAAATTCACTCCTGGTGATTGTTCGCCATCACGTAGCGTCGTATCCATGAACAAAATCTGCTTCATATTATTTGACCCCTGCCTTTACTCGCGGCTGTACGAAAGGCATCATTTCACGTAATTTACGTCCAACTACTTCGATTTCATGTTCATTCTCTTTCTCATTTGTCGCATGGAAATTTGGTTTTCCTGCTTTATGCTCTGCAATCCAACCTTTCGCAAATGTACCATCTTGAATTTCGGCTAGTACTGCACCCATCGCTTTCTTCGTATCTTCCGTTACAACGCGTGGTCCTGATACGAAGTCGCCCCACTGTGCTGTATCTGAAACTGAATATCTCATATTTTCAAGTCCACCTTCATACATAAGGTCAACGATTAGTTTTAGTTCATGTAAACATTCAAAATATGCAAGTTCAGGCTGGTATCCTGCATCAACTAGCGTTTCAAATCCAGCTTTTACTAGCGCAGTTACTCCGCCGCAAAGTACAGCTTGCTCTCCAAATAAATCTGTTTCTGTTTCTTCTTTAAACGTCGTTTCTAATACGCCCGCTCTCGTCGCTCCAATTCCATCAGCATAAGAAAGTGCCTTTTCAGTCGCAACTCCTGTTGCATCTTGGTATACTGCAAATAATGCCGGAACAGCGCCGCCCTCACTAAATGTACGGCGTACAAGATGTCCTGGACCTTTTGGGGCTACTAGAAATACATCTACATTCGCTGGTGGTTTTACTTGATCAAAGTGAACATTAAATCCGTGTGCAAAAACGAGAGAATTTCCTGCCTGTAAATTTGGTGCAATTTCAGCTTCATATACTTCTGGTTGCAGTTCATCTGGCAGTAAAATCATTACTACATCAGCCTGCTTTGCTGCTTCCGCTACTGTATATACAGAAAATCCATCTTCTTTCGCTTTATCCCAAGACTTCCCTTTTCTTAAACCTACTACTACATCAAATCCGTTATCACGCAAGTTTTGCGCATGCGCATGACCTTGCGAGCCATATCCGATGATTGCTACTTTCTTTTCTTTTAATACATTTACCGTTACATCTTTCTCATAATAAACCTTTGCCATTTTCATTTCCCCCTATATTTAAATGATTATTGAATTAACATAATTTGCTTATCTTGTTTTTTCATACTACGCGTAAATGCTGTTACACCTGTTCTAGCAATTTCTTTCAAACCGTATGGACGAAGTAATTCAATTAACGCTTCTACTTTCTCCTGCGTACCGGTTACTTGCACAACTATGGAATCCTTTCCAACATCTATTACAGCGGCTCGAAACGGTTCAATTAAACTATATAATTCCGCTCTCGCTACTGAAGTTGCTACTTTAATAAGTGCAAGTTCTCTTGCAATCATCGCTTCTTCTGTAATATCTGATACTTTCAAAACATCAATTTGCTTATGAAGTTGTTTAATTAACTGCTCCACTTGCTGTTCATTTTCAACGTGTACAACAATCGTCATCCGCGATATATCCGATGATTCCGTATGACCTACTGAAATACTTTCAATATTAAAATGTCTTCGTGTCATAACACCTGTAATTCGATTTAACACACCGCTTTGATTTCGAACTGTTGCTGTAACAATTCTCTTCACCTTTTTTCCACTCCCTCCATTTGGTGAACACCTCTCCCTGGCGCAACCATCGGCATTACCTTTTCTGATTGAAGTACACGGCAATCAATTACAACTGGCTCTTGTAATTCAATCGCATTCTGTATTTGCTTCTTTGCAAGAAGTGGATCATCTATGCGAACTCCTTTTATACCATACGCATTCGCAAGAGCGACGAAGTCTGGTTGACACGACAGTAAAGAGTGCGAGTATCTTTGATTATAAAATTCATCTTGCCATTGTCTTACCATTCCTAAAGCTTCATTATTTAAAATAAACACTTTAACAGGTAAGGAGTGTTCTTTTAACACACTTAATTCTTGTAGGGTCATTTGAAATCCAGCGTCACCGACAATTGCAATTACTAATTCTTCAGGCTTTGCAATTTGTGCACCAATTGCTGCAGGGAATCCGAATCCCATCGTTCCTAATCCTCCTGAAGTTACCCATTTATCTGGATTTTTTAGCGGATAATATTGGGCTGCCCACATTTGATGTTGCCCCACATCTGTTGTTACAATCGCTTCTCCTTTCGTAATTTCATATAACATATCAATTGCATATTGAGGCTTAATACTTTCAGAATTTCGTTTATAAGAGAATGGATACTTTTCTTTTCTTTTCTTTAATAAAGAGATCCACTCATGATGATCTTCTTTTCTTCCTTCTGGTTGAAGTAATACTTGGAGCGCTTGCTTAGCACTTGCAACAATAGGAATTTCAGTCGGCACATTTTTTCCGATTTCTGCTGGATCAATATCAATATGCGCGACAGTCGCCTCTTTCGCAAAATAAGCTAAATTTCCAGTAAGACGATCATCGAATCTCGCACCTATATTAATGAGTAAGTCGCATTCATATAACGCCATATTAGCTGTGTAAGAACCATGCATTCCTCCCATCCCTAGAAAAAGCTCTTCATCTGGCGGAAAGCCTCCAAGACCAAGTAATGTATGCACAACTGGAATTTCATATTTACGAGCAAAACTCGTTAACTCTTTTGATGCTTTCGCATGCAATACACCTGCTCCAGCTAAAATTAACGGCTTGCTTGCAGTCCTAATTGCTTGTAATAATTTGTTTATTTGGAGTAGATTCGGTTCATAATTCGGATTGTATCCTGGTAAATCCATTTGTACGTCATTACATCGTTCGCCTTGCTCTACTACCATATCTTTCGGAAGGTCAATAACGACTGGCCCTGGTCTTCCTGTTCTAGCAATATAAAATGCTTCTTTAATAATTCGAGGTAAATCTGAAGCCTTTCGCACTTGATAATTATGTTTGGTCACCGGCATCGTAAGCCCCATAATATCTGCTTCTTGAAAAGCATCACTTCCAATTAACGTTGTTGCTACTTGCCCTGTAAATACTACAAGTGGTAATGAATCAATCATCGCATCTGCTAGACCAGTAATCACATTTGTAGCACCCGGTCCACTCGTTGCAATGACAACCCCTGGATTGCCAGTAATTCTGGCATATCCTTCAGCAGCGTGAATAGCACCTTGTTCATGCCTTGCTAAAATATGCGGAATTTCACAGTCATAGAGTGCATCATAAAGAGGTAAAACAGCACCACCAGGATAACCAAAAATCACTTCTACTCCTTCCTTTTCTAGCGCTTCTAACAATAGCTGTGCACCAGTTGCCAGTTTCTCTTCCGTTTTTGAAGACATTGTTCTTATAAGCCCCCTTTTAAAAACTTTTATCAATAAAAAAAATCCTACGTCCACACTCCAGCTATGTGCTGAAGGGACGAAAGATTTCGCGGTACCACCCTTCTTTGCAAGAATACTCTTGCCTCAGTGACCCATAAAATGAGTCTAGCTAATAACGGAGCTACCGTCTAAGCCTAGACAAATGCTTCAGCTTAGCACTCAAGGGCGATGTTCGTCGACGTGAACCATCGGTTTCCAGCAACCACCGACTCTCTGTGAGGCTTCACAATCAACTACTCCTCCCTATCAACGCTTTCTTATGTTATAAAGAGTTGTTATCCAACTTTATTTTCTTCGTAAATTTTCTCTCCATCTTCTATAACTAACTTTCGGAATTCTTCTAATAAACGATTCGTATGTGGACCCGTTTGCCCTAAACCAATCGTTCTACCATCTACTGTCGTAACAGCAATTACTTCAGCTGCTGTTCCTGTTAAAAATACTTCATCAGCTACATATACGTCATGTCTTGTAAATAACTCTTCTCTAACGTCATATCCAAGTTTTTCACCAATTTCTAAAATAGCGTTTCGTGTAATACCTTCTAACGCTCCAGCAGAACTTGGTGGTGTAATTAATTTATTTCCTTTTACAATAAATACATTATCCCCTGAGCCTTCAGCTACGTATCCTTGATCATTTAACATAAGCGCTTCTTGTACTCCAGCCAATTTCGCTTCGATGCGAACTAAAATATTGTTTAAGTAATTTAAAGATTTTACTTGAGGCGACAATACATCTGGACGGTTTCGACGCGTTGCAACTGTTACAACTGGAATCCCTTTTTCATAATATTCTTGCGGGAATAAAGATAGTTGCTCTGCAATTACTACTACATTCGGTTTTTTACAAGAATCAGGATCTAATCCAAGGTTTCCTGCTCCTCTCGATACAACTAGGCGAATGTATCCATTAGATAATTTATTTTGTCGAATCGTCTCAACAACAATATTCGTTACTTCATCTAAAGAATATGGAATTTCTAACATGATGGATTTTGCTGATTCATATAACCGGACAAGATGCTCTCTCAAACGGAAAACATTACCGCTATAGACTCTAATTCCTTCAAATACTCCATCTCCATATAAATAACCATGATCATATACTGATACTTTTGCCTCGTCTTTTGGAACAAATTCTCCATTTAAGAAAATCCATTGCTCGTTCACTGGAAAGCGCCTCCTATGTTCTATGAATTTTTTATTGTTTCCTAGTTTACTCTCCTTTCTAAATAAATCAAGTGAATTTTTAGAAAATTTATAATTTTTATTCGCACGTACATCTTTAATTATATTGATTTAACAACATTGTTAACGTTTACAAAAAGTCAAAAAATTTTTTTCGTCAATTTTCACTAAAAAAAATATTTGTTTAAAAGAAGGATTTTCGTCAATTGATACGAATCTATTGTATTCAATAAACGGACGTCCGTTTTTATAAATTCGGGAATATACAATGACTTTTGCTGAAAAAGGGGGAAAATAATAAAAATAACGCTGTCTAAAAATAACATTCATATTTTTCATTTCGGAATCATAATCCTATTTTTAAAAAACAATTTGTCAAAATGAAGGAGGAAATCAATATGGCGTGTGTACAAATTAAAGGAACGAGACAAGAGGTAGTAGAAATGCTTCAACTATTTGATCTAATGGATACGAAAGGTTTTTGTAAATTCGATAATTATGTAGAGGTAGAACCAAATAATAAAAAACATAACAATTTTATTGCTTCCATCGACATCCATTCAAATACTTCTTCCGCCCAAGATACTTTAAACGATCAATTCGTAAGCCAAATGCTTACTGGTGTATATAACGACTAAACAAATGAATATATCCTACCATCTTTCATAAATATATGCGCCGAACTTGAGCATACTAACAACTAGATGGTAGGAGGTGAGAATTATGGCTAAAATTGGTGTTGAAAACTCGTTAACAGATGTTCAGCAAGCTCTTCAGCAACAGGGACATGAGGTCGTTACCCTTAACTCAGAACATGATGCACAAGGATGCGACTGTTGTGTTGTAACTGGGCAAGATTCTAATATGATGGGTATTGCAGATACCTCAATAAAAGGATCGGTAATTACAGCTCATGGTTTAACAACGGATGAAATTTGCCAACAAGTTGAAAGCCGTATTTAAATTCAATACACAAAAAGAAAGAGGACTCCTTCTGAAAAGGAGCCCTCTTTTTTATATTCACCTAACGGGAAAGTAACATATACTGGATGAAAGCCCTACCTCTCTCTCATCATTACGGTTCCACTGACCGCTCCTTGATTCACTAGTATACCTATAAAGCCTATAATTATAATTTATAGGGTTTGTTCACAAAAGTTGTTGGTAAAACTACCCGATCTTTCGCAAACTTTTCGTATTATATTTATAAGATTTATTCACTTTACACTAGCTGTAACCGAGACACGAATTAAAATTTTAACATCAATATAATAACTTGTCAACATTTTTTACAAATTAAAAACAGACAGTAACGGTTTGTCTGTTTTAGAATGGAGCTTTTTCTTTTATTACATATACAACAAAGCCGCTTACTAACATACATAAGCCAACTACTAAGTTTTTGATATTAATCATAAGTTCCTCTCCCTTATTCCACACATCATATATATTTACAGTTCAATTATTCCGATCATCATAAAGCGCACTTTTTCTAATATATCATAATTCCTAAAAAATGCAAGTTCACTTTTGACGATTATTTACAAATTTATCTACAGTGCTTGGTACAGTATTTAAAGCCTTCTCAATTAAATGCGTACTACTATTGAGGTGCAATACTTGCACACCGTTAGAACCAACTACTAAAAAAGCAACTGGGCTAATAGAAACCCCAGCCCCGCTTCCGCCTCCAAATGGATGACTTTGCTTATTCTCTTTATGCTGCCCTTGTCCATTATTATGTTTTTGGGAAATAAATTCACCTTTAAAGTCACTTCCTCCAGCTCCAAAACCAAAGGCCACTTGAGATACTGTTAATACTACATTTCCATCAGCTGTTGAAACTGGACTTCCAACAATCGTATTTACATCTACCATCTCTTTTAAATTTGTCATTGCTGTTTTCATTAAATTTTCAATTGGATGTTCCATTATGTATTGCACCCTTTCCTCATTATTCTTTTTTATACTTTCCAAAATAGAGGAAGTCATACTAACTTTTCCTATTTCAAAAAAACAATCTTCACCTTTTAAATGGATATTACTCCCTGTACATACTCGGATAAAGTGAAACTTTAATCAGTGGGGGTTCTTCATCCCCCACTGATTATTAGCCCTAACCAATCGGACTTTTATGGGCAGTTGATTCCCCACCTAACTTCTTTGCTTTCGCTGAATTTTGAGGTGGAGGTCTTACTGCCCATTAAAGCGGGATAAAAAAGATAAAGAGATACATACTACTATTGAACCTTGTTATGAAAGGAGTCATGACTTTGACTGAGAAATTTGATGAGTATAAAAAAAGAGATAGAATAGATAGTGATTATAGTGACTATAAAGAAGAATATGCAGCTGAGGTTGCACCACAGCGCATTGATTATGATTACGATGAGAAGGACCATAAAGATGATGTAAGATCTTCCGCTGCTGGATCAACGGCTGGCTTTATCGCTCTTGCCTTATCTATCTTATCACTTTTCACCTTCCCAACATTATTCGGTCTTGTTTCTGTACTACTAGGTATTTACGCTTATAACCGCGGAGCTACTGTAACTGGTGGTATCGCTGCGATTGTCGGCGGAATTGCAGCACTCATTGCAATTTTATTCCGAGTAGCACTTATCGGCTTATTGTTCTCCCTCTTTTAAAAAGAAAAAGGTATCTCGCTTATGCGGGATACCTTATCCTGTAAATACATCTTCTGACGGATATTTAATTTTTTGTTTTGCTGGTCGCGCTAAAGAAAATACAAGTGTTAACGGTCCAATTAATCCACAAAACATAACAAACATAATCATACATTTTCCAAATGCTGATAACTTCGCAGTAATCCCCATCGTTAACCCTACAGTACCAAATGCTGAAATTGTTTCAAATAGTAACTCAATAAAACTGAAGTTTTCTGTAAGCATTAATACAAATACTGCTGCAAAAATGAGGATTTGACTGGCAACGGCAATGGCTAATGCTCTCGTTACTGTCGACATTTTTATTGTGCGCTGAAATAATACGATTTCCTCTTTCTTTCTAAAGAAAGAAAGGACAGATGTAACTAAAATAACAAACGTTGTTAATTTAATCCCTCCACCTGTTGATACACTTCCTGCACCAATAAACATTAAAACCATCGTAAATAATATAGATGATTCTTCCATTCCCCCGTAGTCAACTGTATTAAATCCAGCAGTACGAGGAGTAATCCCTTGGAAGAAAGAAGCCCATAACTTTTCATTTAAAGGTAAATTCCCTAACGTCTTCATATTATTATATTCCAATACAAAAATCACAAGCATCGCTATCACATTTAGCGCTACCGTTCCAATAATCATGATTTTGGAATGAAGCGATAGTTTTCGAAAACTCCGGCTATACCATATATCAATTAATACGGTAAATCCGAGACCACCTATTACGATTAAAGAGCAAATCCCAATATTAATAATAGGATCGCCTACATACCTTGTTAAATTATCCGGCCATAGAGCAAATCCAGCATTATTATAAGATGCGATCACGTGAAAAATACTATAGTATACACCTTTTCCAAAGCCAAGCTCTGGAATAAAACGAAATGATAAAAAGATGACTCCAATAAACTCAATACAAATTGAAAATATAAAGACACGTTTTACTAATTTTACGAGACCACCTATATTTGTCTGATTAAACGCCTCTCCAATTAACAAGCGATGACGTAATCCGATTTTTTTACCTAATACCCAAACAACTAAAATGGCAATTGTCATAAGACCTAGACCGCCTGTTTGAATTAAAAACATAATTACAATTTCGCCGAACATCGTAAACGTACTTGCAGTATCTACTACTCCCAATCCCGTTACAGTCGCTGCTGATGTTGCCGTAAAGAAAGCATCTACCCAACTAATATGTACTTTCGTTGCGAATGGTAACTTTAATAACAAACCGCCAACCACAATTAGGCAGAAAAAACCTAATGCTAATATTTGTGGTGGATTTAATCGTATAAAACGATTATACAGCCTTTGTCTTTTTGTTACTTCCATATTCACTAACTCCCTTTTTGCCCCTCATAACTAAAGGCTTATAAAGTGAAACTTTAATCAGTGGGGGTTTTCTTCATCCCCCACTGATTATTAGTTGAACCAATCGGGCTTTAATGGGCAGCCCGCCCCCCACCTAATTTCTTTGCTTTCGCTGAATTTTGAGGTGGGGGTCTTACTGCCCATTAAAGCGTGATAAAAAACCTTAAATAGCGGGATAAACCTTATATTCTTATAATATAGTTGAGCATAATCCTTTTTTTCATAGTTTTCAACTTTTATTTATACTCGAACTTTACTTCATTTTATGACAAGACTCTTTCTATTATATTTATCCTTACTCTACAACTCTCGCAACAATCATTTTATATGTATCATTTCTTAAATCCTCATATCTTTCACTCTATGTTCACATAGGGGTCACATCTATCTTTTATAGTATATGTATCGGAGTTGTTCCTCCCTAATTTATAAGACATTCCCCAGTGTCTTGAACAACTTCCATCCCTAATTAAATTGACATAAATTGTCCCTTTCCTTAGGCCATCCTGTGTGATGGTCTTATTTTTTGTCTTTCTATCTTCTATTTAAAACTCCCTCTCTCTTTCACTCTATGTTCACATCAAGGGCACACTCACCTTTTATAGTATATATATCGAAGTTGTTCCTCCCTAATTTATAAGACATTCCCCAGTGTCTTGAACAACTTCCATCCCTAATTAAATTGACATAAATTGTCCCTTTCCTTAGGCCATCCTGTGTGATGGTCTTATTTTTTGTCTTTCTATCTTCTATTTAAAACTCCCTCTCTCTTTCACTCTATGTTCACATCAAGGGCACACTCACCTTTTATAGTATATATATCGAAGTTGTTCCTCCCTAATTTATAAGACATTCCCCAGTGTCTTGAACAACTTCCATCCCTAATTAAATTGACATAAATTGTCCCTTTCCTTAGGCCATCCTGTGTGATGGTCTTATTTTTTGTTTACTCTATCTTCTATTTAAAACTCCCTCTCCCTTTCACTCTATGTTCACATCAAAGTCACACTTACCTTTTATAGTATATGTATCGAAGCTATTCCTCCCTAATTTAAGAGACATTCCCCAGTGTCTTTGAATGGCTTCCATCCCTAATTAAATTGACATAAATTGTCCCCTTCCCTAGACCATCCTATGTGATGGTCTATTTTGTTTTTCAAATACAAAATGTAATCCTCTCTACATTAAAACAAAAATCTCACACTAAATATTCAGAAAATATTGTCAAAATAGGTATTTTTTCGGTACAATTAATGTAGAAAGCTATTTTACAAAAAATAAGGGGGGATTTTATTGAAACAAACAAAAGCAATCTTAATTGCATTATTTCTCGGTTTAGTTGTCGGACTTACTTTAAATTTAGCTGCTCCATCCATTTTTGATCCATTAAATCAATATGTGTTCAATCCACTTGGTCAATTATTTATTCGACTCATTAAAATGCTAGTTGTTCCTGTTGTGTTTATTTCTATCGTGCTTGGAGCTGCTGGTCTTGGAGATCCGAAGCAACTTGGAAGAATTGGTTTAAAATCAATTTCATTCTTCCTCGTCACAACAGCTGTTGCCATCTCTATCGCTGTTACATTTGCACTTATTATAAAACCAGGATCTGGCGGTAACTTTAAAACCGAAGGGCTTAAATATGAGGGGGCAAAAACCGAAACATCTTTCGTTGATACATTGTTAAATATCGTACCAGATAATCCAGCAAAAGCGATGGCTGATGGAAACATGTTACAAATTATTGCCTTTGCCGTATTAATTGGACTTGGTATAGCTATTTTAGGAAAACGTGTCCAAGGTATTCATTCATTACTTGAACAGGGCAACGAATTAATGATGTATCTCGTTAATCTCGTTATGAAATTAGCTCCAATCGGAACATTTGGGTTGCTTGCTTCATCCGTTGGTAAAATGGGTCTTGCAGGCGTCGCTGCGATGTTCAAGTATATGATTGTCGTTATGCTAGTACTTATTATTCACGGTGTCTTCGTATATGGTGGCTTATTAAAAGTATTAGCAAAAGAAAGCATTGTCCGTTTCTTTAAACATTTCGGACCAGTAATGGCGATTGGATTTAGTACATCTAGCTCTAATGCATCTCTTCCATTTGCAATGAAAACCGCACAAGAGAAGCTTGGTGTTCCAAAAGCAATCAGCTCTTTTGTACAACCACTAGGTGCAACAATTAATATGGATGGTACTGCCATTATGCAAGGTGTAGCAACTGTATTTATCGCTCAAGTATACGGCGTTGAACTTACTATCTCCCAGTTAGCTGTAGTCGTATTAACTGCTGTACTAGCAAGTATCGGTACTGCTGGTGTACCAGGTGTTGGGCTTGTAATGCTGACGATGGTTTTAAATCAAGTAAATCTACCAGTAGAAGGTATTGCCTTAATTATCGGTATTGACCGCATTCTAGATATGTCAAGAACAGCTGTAAATATTTCTGGTGATGCAATTTGCGCAATGATTGTCGCAAAATCAGAAGAAAAATATACTACAGATCAATCTGCCGCGTCTTAAATCAAAAAGGAGTGAAATGATTCACTCCTTTTTTGATTTACTTCCCTTTTTCGAACGATATTCTTTTCCTTTATTATCGTTACCAGTTTCAAATTCTGCACTAAACTCTTGCTGAAATTGCCCTGATTTCGGTGAGCCTTGATTTCCGCTCCCTTTACTCCCATTTCGATTTGTCATATTTCTGCCCCCTTCCTTTATTAGTAGTATGTTACATATTTTCTTTTTTATAATCTTTTACATACGAAAGAAGACCTTCCTCATATAAGGAAAGTCTTCTTTTCAAAACGTAAGCGTTTTCTTACTTATAATGACTTAAATAAGTTTTTTAGAAATAGATATCATTATATTCATTTCTTCTTCTGAAAGCGCAGAAAATCTTTCTTGCAAATATTGTTTTTTTGCATCTTCCATTTTTGCAACTAAATCTTTTCCTTGTTCAGTAATCTCCAAATATACAACTCGGCGATCTGACGTAGAACGTGAACGAGTTACAAAACCTTTATTAATTAATTTTTCTGTAACAGCTGTAATATGACTATTCGACACATTTAACTCATTCGCCACACGTGATACCATTTCTTTATTCGTACGATTCAATATTCTAAGGACGATGAACTCATTCCACGGTATGTAACCACCAAATATTTTTCCAATATCATTACGCAACGTGCGGAACATAGCAAAAACATTTGTCGATAGTTCTTCCATTAATTGCTCTCGATTTTGAGACAACTTTGACAGCCCCTTTTATTTCATTTGGTTAAATAAAAACCTTATTAATAATTTTACATGAAATCTTACTTTTTGTCACCTTATTTTCCCATAATTCGTAGTTTTTTAATAGATATTTCATGATAAAATGAAGTTGAATTTCCAAAAAAAGGAGTTGGGATAGTGGGTGAAGAAGACAAATTTTTGAATCTCAATCTAAAAGATAAAACTTTGATTATTGGTTTTGTTATTCTGTTCCTCATTGTAATTTTTGCATTTATATTTTTTGTATATGTAGGAATCTTTCATATTACTGGTGTAGAGTATAGGTCGCGCACTGCCTTACTTCTATTTTTTTTATTAATTACTTTCTTAGACGGTATTATATTTTTCATCTTCAGTTTCTTCAAGGCACTGCTATATGCAATGACACAAAACATGCCAAATTGGCTTTCTATTACTCTTTTCGCAATCATTGAAATTACGCTAGATTGGTTCGTCATTCATACCGCTGACGATTGGATAGAGAGCGTGCAACTATCCAACATAGCTGAATTATGTGTCGTACTATTCTTTTTCCTATTAAGTAAATTATTAAGTGACAAGAAAGAGTAAGAATACAAGCTTTTCTATATAAAAATTGGTACAATGAAAACAAATCATACTAAAGAGGTGTTACTTATGAACTTACAACAATGGGCTGATAAAGGTATGTCCTTTGATACATATGTGAATGAAATGAAAGTAAATCAATACGAGCTACTGCACATTTACAATAACTTTTTAATTCCAAATGAATTACTTCCTGTATTAGAAGAACGTCAAAATGATGGCTGGCGTGTTATCGTATTAACAGCTGATTGGTGTGGCGATGCTCTTTTATGCGTGCCTGTTATGAAACGAATTTCTGAAGTTGCAAATATTGATATGTCATTATTAATTCGCGATGAAAACTTAGAATTAATGGATCAATATTTAACAAATGGAACAGCACGTGCGATTCCAATCTTTATTTTCATTGATAAAGATGGAAACGAACAAGCCGTTTGGGGACCACGTGCTCCAAAAGTACAAGAGTTAGTAACTTCAATGCGCGCTACATTGCCTGAAAAAGAAGACCCAACATTCGAAGAGAAACAAAAAGAAATGTACGCTAATTTCCGTGCCACATTAGCTGATGACACTTCTCTTTGGGAACATGTAATGGAAAGTATGATTGAGAAAGTAATAAAATAAAACCTGCCGATTTCGGCAGGTTTTTTATTAAACAAAATTACAATCCTTTTTTCTGAGAATATGCAGCATCTACGCACTCTGCTAACCGTTCCATTTCACCCATATATACTGCACGGGTCATCCATCCAGTCAACTTATACATAATCTTATATAAAAAATTCTTCGGTTCAAATTCTATAATTAAAGTAAGTGATGTACCTTCCTCATCCTCTTCTAACATATAAGTTGCGGCTGTATAGCCTTGCTTCATTTCACATCCAATTGATACGATATAAGGTGCTTCACACTCTAAAATTTCTGCCTCAAACTCATATATTTTCTTTCCCATCTTTTGCACGGATATATATTTATCACCTTCACGAGGATTATTTACATCTACATGTGGAGGATACCTATTTTCCACCATAAAGGTACTCCATTCCATTATTTTCTCGTCATTATTTACATAATCAAATACAACATCAATTGGTGCTGGAATTACTATTTCTATTGCAAAACTCACTAAACTGCCCCTCTCAAATACACTATCGATTTCCTTAAAATTATTATATAGACATCATTATGTCATATTTCATATGGTGAAATACAAGTATATGAGGGTAAAAATTTTCCCTCACGATAAAAAAACACCCTATAGAATAGACTTTTTTCAAATGTCTATTCTATAGGGTGTTACCAAGAATCTATTTCTTACATAATGAAGAAGTAGAATACCGCAGCTAAAATGAAACGGTAATAAGCGAACGGTGTTAGTTTTACACGAGCTAATAATTTTAAGAATGAAACAATTGCAAGCATCGCAACAACGAATGCAGTCACAAATCCTGTTGCAAATAACGTTACATCTGCCGAGCTTAATACATCCCAGCTTTTAATTAAATCTAATCCTGTTGCAGCCACCATCATCGGTACTGCTAAAATGAACGTATATTCAGCTGCCGCTGTATGCGACACGCGAGCTAATAAACCACCACTTATTGTAGAACCAGAACGAGAAAATCCTGGCCAAAGTGCTAAACATTGGAACATTCCAATTGTAAATGCTTGCTTATATGTGATTTCATCTAACGTTCTTGCTGTACTTGGTTTTGAAAACTTCTCAGCAACAATCATTAAAATACCACCAGCCACTAAACTAATGACAACTGGTCCTGGACCAAATAAAACCTTTTTAATTGCACTATGGAATAATACACCTAGTACCCCGGCAGGAATCATCCCAATAATAATATGTAATAAATTTAACGATGGCCCTTCTTTTACTTTTCCAATTCCAACTAACGACCATAACCGTTTCCAAAATACAACTACAACCGCTAAAATCGATCCCAATTGGATTACAACTTCAAAAACTTTCGCTCTCTCGTCTTCAAATCCAATTAAGTGTCCTGTTAAAATCATATGTCCTGTTGATGATACTGGTAAAAACTCTGTTAAACCTTCAACAGCACCCATGATTAAACCAATTAACCAATCAGCCACAAGTAGTGCCTCCTTAATAACAAATAATATGTAATTTTTTCACACCTTACCATAATACCTTATCCCTTTTTAAAGTGCATCCTTTTTTTATTGATACCGTATGTTGTAGACACGTATTTCTTTTCTATTTTTTGATTAAATTGTATGATAGTTAGAGTTTGTTTTTTAGCGGAAAGGGGATTTTATGAAAGAAACTAATTCATTATCACAAAAATTAAAGCAATTTGTATTACTATTTTTCCCGATTTTCGTTACGCAAATGTCATTATTTGCAATGAGTTTTTTCGATACGACAATGTCAGGACATGCAAGCCCTATTGATTTAGCAGGTGTTGCTATCGGAACAAGTATATGGATTCCAGTTAGTACGGGATTAACAGGAATTTTGATGGCTACGACTCCAATTGTTGCACAACTCGTTGGATCTAAGAAAAAAGAGGATGTTCCTCACGTTGTCATACAGGCAGTATATTTAGCCATTTTCGCTAGCCTCATTGTTATCCTTATCGGTTTCTTTACTGTTACACCTATTTTAAATGGCATGCGATTAGAAGAACCTGTAGAACGTATTGCAGCACAATTTTTAAGTATTATCGCAATTGGAATTATCCCTTTATTTACTTACACAGTTTTACGCGGATTTATTGATGCATTAGGAAAAACTCGTACAACGATGATCATTACATTACTATCATTACCAATTAATGTAGTATTAAATTATGTATTAATTTTCGGTAACTTCGGTTTTCCAAAACTCGGTGGTGTCGGAGCAGCAATTGCTTCTGCAGCAACCTATTGGTGCATTTTAATTATTACCGTTATGATTATTCGTACGAAAGAGCCTTTTGCATCTTTCAATATCTTTAAACAATTATATCGCCCTTCTCTTTCGAGTTGGAAAGAATTCTTAAAACTTGGCGTCCCTATCGGATTTGCTATCTTTTTTGAAACGAGTATTTTCGCTGCGGTAACACTTATGATGAGTAATTTTAGTACGACAACAATCGCAGCTCATCAAGCAGCTATGAACTTCGCTTCTTTGCTATATATGACTCCTTTAAGTTTAGCAATGGCCATGACCATCTCTGTTGGATTTGAAGTTGGAGCGAAACGATATAATAACGCAAAACAATATGGATTTATCGGGATTGGCTTAGCACTTGCATTCGCCCTATTATATTCCATTCTTCTTTACTTCTTTGATGATGAAATTGCTTCGATTTATACGACAGATATACAAGTTCATCATTTAGCAAAAGAATTCCTTATATTTGCGATTTTATTTCAAATTTCAGATGCAATTGCAACTCCTGTACAAGGGGCACTACGTGGTTATAAAGATGTAAATGTCGCCTTAATTATGACATTGATCGCCTATTGGGTAATTGGTCTCCCTCTTGGCTACATATTAGCAACCTATACTGATTGGGCAGCAAAAGGATATTGGATTGGTCTTATTATCGGTCTAGCATTTGGAGCAACCTTCCTGCTTGTCCGTCTCTTTCAAGTTCAAAGAAAATACACAACAGAAGACCGCCGCTCACGATAGAGGGCGGTTTTCTTTATGCATATTTTTTCTTTAAACGTATAACATAATGAAAAAGAAAGGTGGATACATATGGACGAAAAAGAAAAAAAGCAATCATTCGACGAAGAATTCGCCCCTGAAATTTCACCTGGATATCGGCAAGATGTACATAAACAACCTAAATATAAAAACACTTCGTTTTTAATGGGTATTACCATTTTTGCTGCTGTATTGCTTGTGCTTATCATTTTCGTTTATTTTTGATGGAAGGTGATTTATTATATGAAGAAACAAGATTCCAATCGTTCAAAAAGAACTGTAAAAACAGAAAAAGGGTATGCAGGTGATTCTGTTCTTACTCAAAAACAAGTCGAGCAAGGAAATTTATATATTGCTCAAAAAGAAATTGGTCAACAAAATGAAAACCTTTAGAATCCCTCAAAGAACTGGGGGATTTTTTATATCGCTATTTATGGTGCTGGTTCATTAGAGAAGTGATTAATAGTCTTTTCTTCATAACACTCCCCCCTCTTCATAATAATAATTATATTTTAACATATAGATGGAAAATTCTGATATCATGGGATAGAATAACTTAACTTAGAAATGAGGAACAATTATGGACTCTTACAAACAATATATTAAAGAAGCTCTACCTAATCTTTCTATACATTCCTATAAACAAAATGAAGAAGGATGGGATAATGTAGCGATTATAGTAAATGATGAGCTACTGTTTCGTTTCCCGCGAAAACAGGAATATGCAATGCGAATTCCATTAGAAAAAGAACTATGCACACTTCTCTCTTGTTCACTACATGAAATTGAAGTTCCAAAGTATCACCTATTCTATGAAAAGAATACTGATGCTATTCCGCTTTGTAGCTACTATACTCTCATTCATGGTGAACCTTTAAAAACAGAAATAGTTACTACACTAGAAAAACAAGAACGAAAAGCACTTATTACACAATTAGCAACTTTCCTTGCTGCTCTACATAGTATTCCTTTAAAAAATGTTACAGCGTTAGGATTCCCTATTAAAAAAACACTTACCTACTGGAAAGAGCTACAAACAAAATTAAATAAGTATGTTACTAACAATCTTACTTCGTTCCAGAAATCAGCCTTAAATCGTTTATTCGAGAATTTCTTTTCCTGCCTAGCTACATCCAAATTTCAAAATACAATCATTCACGGTGACTTTACACATCATCACATTTTATTTGATAACCAAAATAAAACCATTTCAGGAATTATCGATTTTGGTGATGCTCAAATTGGAGATCCTGCCTTTGATTTTGCTGGGCTATATTATGATTTCGGACATGAATTTACTACATCAGTATATGAACAATACAGTACACTTACTTCACACCATGATCCATTACTCATTCACCACATCACAAATTTTTATCAATACAGTCCTTTACTACATAATATGATTTATAACTTTGAAACAAAGAATGAACTTGAGTTTTTAGCTAGTATAGAACAACTGAAAGCAATACTACAGGGATGAGATTACATTCTCTCCCTATATTCTCTCTCCTCATATAACATTAACTTTTTATCCATTTCAACAATGACTTTATACAGTTGAAATGCCTGTAAAATTTGCAGTTGAATTCCAAAAGGGGCATTCTGTTCTTTTAACCATTGAAATACTTGCGTTTCATCTTTCATTGATTATTCCTCCCTTTATTAAAATCTGCTACAAATATACGGTACATGATGAAAAGCTTTTCATGTCAATAACAAAAAAGAATGCAACATTGCATCCTTTAATGTACGATATTTTTCTTCTGTTTCGCTTCTTTCTTTACTTCTTCCCCTTGGCATTCACTACGAAATGCACAACTTATACACTCAGAACGAAAATGACGCTCTGTATAATGCTCAGGTTGCTGTAACATTTCTTTCATTCTAGATAAATGAACCATTCCAGTTATAATATCTTCCTGTTTCGGAATGTAATCATACTTAGTTCCTTCTATTAAATTAATAACTTCAATTTTTCCTGGAAGAATGCCGAAAGCTTTATAACTGAATACTGTCATTAACTTTTGACAAAGAGCAAGCATTTCCTCATCCGCATCGACAACATACTTTTTAATTACAAACGACTCAGTACTCCACTCACCAACTTCTAATGTCAATGACATGTGGACACCTAACTCTTCCATATATGTTTGAAATTTTTCATATAAAAATAACGGTGGTGTCTGACTATTATCTCTTTCAACAAACTGTAATAAGTGATCCGTTAGCTTCGCCAACACAATGTAATACTCAGTCTTTGAAACAAACATATTAACCCTTACTTTTTTCCAATACTTTTCTATTAATATTAAAAGTACAATTTTCGTTTGTTGACCTGCAGGTAGTGTGTAATATTCGTTAATAATTCGATTCACAATCATTTGTGCGATTTGTTGCCATTCAAACGAAGAAGGTTCTCTTCTTTTTATATGACGAAAATAAAATTTATGCGGACAACGCATAAAATCATACAAATGATAATCTGTCATCGTTTTAATTGCGATTTTCTCATGCACTTGCTCTTCATCTCCCTTCTGCCATTAAGAAAGGTGTTTTACAAATTCAGCTCCAAACTGTAAACATTTTTCTACATCATCATCTTCTGGCGTTAATTCTACTTTTAGTCCTTCTAACACAACTGCAGCTCCGCGTTCTTGTAGCTTTTCTATTAAAATGTCAACTGCCACGCCGTATTTTGGATAAGCCGAATCACATGATCCGAATACCGCCGCTTTTTTCCCATTTAAATCAATAGAATCCATTGCGTCATAAAAATCTAAGAAATCATCAGGAAGGTCACCATCTCCCCAAGTGTATGCACCTAAAATAATTCCATCATACTGTTCTAATATAGAGGCTTCTGGTGAATCCATAATATCAATCACTTCAATTTCATTTTCAGTTTCACGAATCACGCCGGCAATATGATCAGCCATTTCCTCTGTATTTCCACTCATACTTGCAAAAATCATTACTAACTTACTCAACTGAACCTCTCCCTTTACTTTGTATCTCTTTTTCTGTTTGAATGCTCTTCTTCTCATCTACATATTCAGAACGAATTACATTTCGTTGCCATTCCATATGCTGATCAACTTCTTTATTTTTATCTTTTAATCCCCTCCGTAGAAGGTGAAATTTTTTTCTCATTAACATGTCGCATCCATCCTATTGATAATAATTATCAATTTCAACTACTTTTAGATTAATTGACATTGATTATCACTGTCAACAACTTTTTTTTTAAAAATGATTAAAATGTACAAGCTTGTCCGTTAGCTATTCATATACTATAAATGAGCATAGTTCTTTCTCAGCCCTCTCTGACGGAAAGAAATAAAAGCAACTGCGATAGAGCGCAGTTGCCTTTTTTTTATACTTTTCTATGATTTTAGTAATCTTATCGCTGTCTCTAAAAATAATTCCACTCCATAAATGAGAGCTGATTCATCTACATCAAATTTTGGATGATGATGCGGGTAGCAAGTATCTATCTTTTTATTACCAGTCCCTAATTTAATGAAACAACCAGGTGCTTTTCTTAAATATGCCGAAAAATCTTCTCCTCCCATAGAAGGTTCAAGCTTCACAACACGCTCATTTCCAAACAAATGTAGTGCACTTTCTTCTACTACTTTCGTAATATATTCATCATTAATAACTGGATCATATCCATATCGATACGAATATGTATACGACCCTCCATGTGCTCTTGTAATTCCTTTCACGATTTTCTCAATTTTCTCTTCTGCTTCCACCCTTAATGCTTGATCAAATGAACGAACAGTTCCCATTAAAGTTGCTGCACTAGGAATAATATTATCAGCCATTCCCCCATGAAACTGCGTAACTGAAACGACTCTTTGCATAAAAGCACTTGTATTTCTTGATACGATATGTTGTAAATTTGTAATAATCTGTGCTCCGATAGCAATAGGATCTATCGTTTCTTCTGGCCTCGCCGCGTGCCCTCCTTTCCCTTGAATTTCAACTGTAAATACGTCTGGTGCCGCCATCATCGGCCCATATGCAATTCCTATCTTCCCGCTCTCAAGTCCTGACATAACATGTAAACCTATTACATAATCAACACCATCCATTACGCCTGCTTCAACCATTTCTTGTCCCCCGCCGGGATATACCTCTTCTGCGTGCTGAAAGAATAGACGAATCTCCCCTGCAAAATCTTCCTTTATATTTGACAGTACCTCTGCTGTGCTTAACAAAATAGCTGCGTGAGCATCATGCCCACATGCATGCATCATTCCTTTATTCACAGACGTATAAGATTTATTTGTCTCCTCTTGAATTGGTAAAGCATCTATATCAGCTCGAATCGCAACTACTTTCCCTTGTTCCGTTCCTCTTTTAATTGCTAGTACACTATACTTCGTCGGTCTCGTTACTTCAAAAGAAGAAAATGAGCATACTGTATCATATATAAATTGCGAAGTTTCTTTTTCGTGAAATGATAATTCCGGATACTTATGGAAATACCTTCTCCATTTCACGATATTTTCTTCCGAAATTAGATTCTTCCACACTCTATTCATAATAATTTCCTCCTTTTTAAAGGGGCTAGAAATGTAAAAGTTTACTTCATCTCGAATGACTCATAAGCACAAATACTATATTTTACGTATTCTTCTAGTCCACTTTTATGTATTCACACAGTCCACTTCCTATTTACATATCAAATCCATTACAAATTGATGCTGAATGTAATATAATTGCTAAGTTAGGGATTTTCTTTTTTAGTATTTAGTGCTAATATCAGAAAAGAGCCTTTTGACTTATTTTTACCTAAAATGTGGAATTTTGTTTTTTTCACAATCATGTAGGACATGATACCTACAAAGAGCTATTATTTCATTAAGAGAGGGAAAGACATGGAAAGATTAAAAGAGATATGGTCTCGACCACTCACACAATGGGTTGCAAAGACGGTTTATTACCTTGCAATTTTATTTGCATTACTTTGGTTGTATGGATTCCATGATACAAACACAAGTACATTTATTTACAATGAATTCTAGGGTGGGAACGTTATGAAGTTATTAGAACAAATTGAAAAGTGGGCTATTGAAACGCCTGATCAAACTGCTTTTGTTTGGCGAGATGCGAAAATTACGTACAAACAATTAAAGGAAGATTCTGATGCGTTAGCACATTGGATTTCTTCTGAGTATCCAGATGATCGTTCACCAATTATGGTGTATGGCCATATGCAACCTGAAATGATTATTAACTTTTTAGGATGTGTAAAAGCTGGACATGCTTATATTCCTGTAGATTTATCTATCCCAGCTGATCG
Source organism: Bacillus sp. SSR7 (assembly GCF_055902415.1). Taxonomy (NCBI): domain Bacteria; kingdom Bacillati; phylum Bacillota; class Bacilli; order Caryophanales; family Bacillaceae; genus Bacillus; species Bacillus sp. SSR7. The sequence continues at coordinate 328,983 of NZ_JBVVXV010000003.1, forward strand.
TGTACAACGTATCGCTGAAAATTCTGGTGCGAAACTACTTTTATCAGGAACTGAAGTAACTGTAACTGATTTACCAGTTCGCATTGTAAGTGAGGACAACTTAAAAGATATTTTCTTTACTCATAAAGGGAACACTCCAAATCCTGAACATGCGGTAAAAGGTGATGAGAACTTCTACATTATTTACACATCAGGAAGTACAGGTAATCCGAAAGGGGTTCAGATTACTTATAACTGCCTTGTAAGTTTTACAAAATGGGCTGTAGAAGATTTCAACTTACAAACGGGGCAAGTATTCTTAAACCAAGCACCTTTCTCATTCGATTTATCTGTCATGGATATTTACCCATCATTAGTAACAGGTGGTACACTTTGGGCAATCGATAAAGATATGATTGCACGTCCAAAAGACTTGTTTGCTTCTTTAGAGCAATCGGATATACAAGTATGGACTTCCACACCATCTTTCGCAGAGATGTGTTTAATGGAAGCATCTTTCTCTGAGAGTATGCTACCAAACATGAAAACATTCTTATTCTGCGGTGAAGTGTTACCAAATGAAGTAGCTAGAAAATTAATTGAGCGTTTCCCAAAAGCAACAATTATGAATACGTACGGTCCAACAGAAGCTACTGTCGCTGTAACAGGTATTCACATTACAGAAGAAGTGCTTGATCAATACAAATCACTTCCAGTTGGCTACTGTAAATCAGACTGCCGCCTTCTTATTATGAAAGAAAATGGAACGATTGCACCTGATGGTGAAAAAGGTGAAATCGTAATTGTCGGTCCAAGCGTAAGCGTTGGATATTTAGGAAGCCCTGAATTAACAGAAAAAGCATTTACTATGATTGACGGTGAGCGCGCCTATAAAACAGGCGATGCTGGCTATGTTGAAAATGGTCTTCTATTCTATAATGGTCGTCTTGATTTCCAAATTAAGCTGCATGGTTATCGAATGGAATTAGAAGAAATTGAGCATCACCTTCGTGCGTGTTCTTACGTAGAAGGTGCAGTTATCGTTCCAATTAAAAAAGGTGAGAAATACGATTATTTATTAGCGGTTGTTGTTCCTGGAGAACATTCATTTGAAAAAGAATTCAAATTAACATCTGCAATCAAAAAAGAACTCAATGAGCGATTACCAAACTACATGATTCCACGTAAATTCATGTATCAATCTTCTATTCCAATGACACCAAATGGAAAGGTAGATCGCAAAAAATTATTGAGTGAGGTTACAGCATGACCGCATATGGATCATTTTATTTTTTCGCTATAGTGGGCATTTTATTAATACCTACTATCATAGCTGGATTAAAAGGTAAAATGTTGCGTAAATATAATGCCGTTTTAACATTAGTCATGCTTGCTATTATCTTCTCGGATAAACCGAAGCAAGCGATTATGTTAGCCGCATTTATTATTTGGCAATATGCCCTGATTAAAGGCTATTTACTTTTAAGAAAACAAAACAATAGTACATTCACGTTTTGTATAGCTGTTATTTTATCGATTTTGCCACTTATTTTGGCAAAAATCGCACCATTTGTACCTGAATTGCATTTTATTGTTTTCGCAGGTATGTCTTATGTAACATTTAGAGCTGTACAAATGGTCTTTGAAGTTCGTGATAATTTAATTAAAGAAATTTCCTTCTTTAATTTCTGGGAATTCGTTTTATTTTTCCCTGCGATTTCAAGTGGACCTATCGATCGTTATCGTAGATTCCAAAAAGATATCCAAAAGCCACCTAGTGCTGAGGAATATCAAAATTTACTATATACAGGGCTTAACCGTATTTTCCAAGGTTTTCTGTATAAGTTTATAATCGCGCACTTGATAACAACATACCTTGTAAAGGCAGTATTCGCCAATCAAGATACACTTTTATCTAATGTGATTTTTATGTACGCTACTAGCATGCAGTTATTCTTTGACTTTGCGGGTTATAGTGCGTTCGTAATTGGTATCAGTTATATGATGGGAATTAAAACTCCTGAAAACTTTAATAAGCCATTCCTCAGTCGTAATATTAAAGACTTCTGGAACCGCTGGCACATGAGTTTATCATTCTGGTTCCGTGATTTTATTTACATGCGTTTCGTCTTTTTTGCAACGAAGAAAAAGTTAATTAAGAACCGTTACACTATTTCGTATATCGGGGCATTTTTAAACTTCTTCATTATGGGAATTTGGCACATCCAAGGAAGCGCTGTTGCGCAGTATGTTATTTATGGTCTATATCATGCTGCACTGTTTATTTTATTCGATATTTTCGAACGAAAAAACAAGAAGCAGAAGTTTTGGCCAAACAATAAATTTACACACGTCCTTGCGATTGTAATTACGTTCCACGTTGTATGTTTCGGTTTCCTCATTTTCTCTGGACACCTTAACAGATACTTTTAATGCACCCTTCTTATAACTAGTAAGAAGTTGCACATATAATATATTTCGGATATAAAGGAGATTTTAAAAATGGCAGAATTCAAAGAGCAAGTATTAGATATTTTAGAAGAAGTATGTGAAAACGATATTGTGAAAGAAAACTTAGATGTTCAATTATTTGAAGAAGGTATTCTTGATTCTTTCGCTGTAGTATCTTTATTAGTTGAATTCCAAGAGCGTTTAGATATTGAAGTTTCTATTTCTGATTTTGACCGTGACGAGTGGGCTACTCCAAACATGGTTATTAAGAAGTTGGAAGAAATCCGATGAACAAAGCAAAATTTGGTCCGATGCTTTTAGCATTGGCCCTTTTTGCTGTATTCTTACTTATTCCAACGCGCTTCCTACTTCCACTTTTAAGTGATGAAAAAGTAGAACAAGCTGCCACTTCTTTAAAAGAAGAAAAGATTCAAAGTATGATTTTACAGCAAAAGATGTTAGCAGACCCGAAATACCTTCCGATGTACGGTTCATCGGAATTTGCACGTATGGATGCTTTCCATCCATCAAATTATTTCAAAGTAAAGCCTGAAGGGTTCACACCATTCCTTCTTGGACGCGGAGGAACACAAGACCTTGTACATGTATTAAACTTTGCATCTACAATGGATCAATTGAAAGATAAGAAAATGGTATTCGTTCTTTCTCCGCAATGGTTTGTACCACAAGGTATTGATGAAACACACTTTGCACCTAACTTTTCAAAGCAACAAGGTTACCACTTCATTTTCAACGATGATGTAAAACCTGAAATGAAAAAGCAAATTGCAAAGCGTTTATTAAACTTTGAGATCGTTAAGAAAGAAACTTTACTTAAAATTTCGCTTGAAGGTATCGTTTACGATGATACAAAGCATAAAGTAAAAGCACTTGCTGCTAAACCTTTCGCTTATATTTACCGTAACATTTTAGATCGTAAAGATTTATTTACAGCTATGTTTAATATTAAACCGCATAAAGAAAAGCTTGACCCTTCATTAAAACAAATGAACTGGGAAGAGGCTCGTAAACATGCAGATCAAACTGGTGCAGTAGAATCTAAATCTAACAAATACGGTATCGAAGACGGCTACTTCAACAGTAAAATCAAGAAGAAATTAAAGCAACGTGAAGGCTACTTAAAAAATGATGCTTATGATCAATCGCCAGAATATGAAGATTTACAAATTGTACTTGATTTATTAAAACAATCTGGTGCAAAACCACTCTTCATTTCTGTTCCTGTAAAAGGTCCTTGGTACGATTACGCTGGCTTCCCGAAAGAACGCCGCGAATTGTACTACAAGAAAGTTCATGAGCAAATTGAGAAAGCTGGCTATCCAATTGCCGACTTCTCAAATCATGAGTATGATAAATACTTCTTAAAAGATCACATGCACTTAGGTTGGAAAGGCTGGGTTTATATTGATGAAGCCATCCAACAATTTTATAAAGCAAACTAAAGAAAAGACCGCTTGAATTATTCAAGTGGTCTTTTTCTATATACATTTTGCAATTGTTCAATTACGTTATCTGCTTCTTTCATCACTCTCTCCACTACATGCTGAGCTGATTCTATTCGTGCTAATGATGACGCTTGTCCTGCCCAAAGTGACATATACTCTCCATTATTTTGCTTTGCTGCTTGTTGGCGTATTTTAGAGGTTAATACATTTTGCACTGGATACATCGGAAGGTCTTCTTCTTTCCCTTCATGCTTCTCTATAAATTCATTACGAATACCGCGTGCATATTTCCCAGAAAACGCACGCGTCACAGTTGTACTCGTATCTGTACTACGTAAAACCGCTTTTTTATACACGTCATGCGTAATGCTTTCTTCACTCGTTAAAAAGGCTGATCCCATTTGAACAGCTTCTGCCCCCAGTGTAAATGCCGCAACAAGCCCTTGTCCGTTCATTACACCACCAGCTGCAACAATCGGGATATGCGGGACTGCTGCTACTAACTGCGGAATTAATGCGAACGTCCCAATCATAGCGTCCTGTTCTTTCCCGATAAACGTTCCTCTATGCCCCCCTGCCTCACTACCTTGACCGACAATAATGTCTACTCCTAATTCAGCAAGTACTTTCGCCTCTGCCACATGAGTAGCTGTTCCGATGACTTTTATTCCTCTTCTTTTCAAGTCATTTATTTCTTCTTTTTCTAACGTTTGAAATGCAAAGCTTACGACTGGCACGTTTTCTTCTACTAACACTTGTAATTGTTCTTTATAACTTTTTGGAAGCTTTAACTGTTCTTCTTCCTCTATACCCAATCCTCTATTCACTCCGCTAAGTAATCCCTTAGCCAAGTTTATCTTCTCTTCTTCTATTTGTATCTCTTTCGTTAATAGTAAATTAACACCGAAAGGCTTATCTGTTCGTTCCCGTATTTTATAAATCGCTTCACGAATTTGTTCTGGGCTCATATAGCCTGCTCCAAGCGTTCCTAATCCTCCGCTATTACTTACAGCTGCAACGAGTTCTGGCGTCGTAATCGCACCGGCCATTCCGGCTTGAATGATGGGATACTTAATTTGTAATAAATCTATGACTCGACTTGTAAACATCATTTCTCCTCCTATTCCCTTTATATCTTCTTTATTTGACAAACTTTCCCCTTCTTTTACAAGGGTTGAACTTCCTATGAAGCGAATATATTGAAAGTGAAGGAGGCTGAAAAAAATGATATATCCAAATGCATTACAACAAGGTGATACAGTAATGATTATTGCACCGTCCGGCCCGCCAACAATTGAAAACGTATTAAAAGGTGTAACTGTACTACAAGAAATGGGTTTATCTGTAGTAATCGGGAAGAGTGTTTATGAGAAATATGGATATTTAGCGGGAAGTGATCAAGTTCGGCTCGATGATATACATGAAGCATTTTCAAACCATGAAGTAAAAGCCGTTTTCTGTGCACGAGGTGGTTACGGAAGTGCTCGTCTCCTCCCTCACATTCAATATGAAATCATTCGGCAAAACCCTAAAATCTTTTGGGGTTATAGCGATATTACAGCTTTACATACTGCCTTTTCACGTTATGCAAAGCTCGTTACTTTTCATGGCCCAATGGTTGAAGAGTTAGGAAAAGGTGTAGATTCTCTTTCTTTATCTTCTTTCAATCAACTCTTTCATCCGTATTCAACCATTTTATCTGCGTCAGAATGTATCGTACCTAGCTCTTCTCGTACAATTACAGGTCAGTTAGTTGGAGGCAATTTAGCGGTGTTAACGAGTATCATTGGCTCCGCCTACGAGATAAATACGTCCAATAAACTTTTATTGCTTGAAGACATTGGGGAAGAGCCATATCGCATTGACCGTATGTTAAATCAGCTACTTTTATCTGGAAAGTTTAATGAATGTAGTGGCGTTATTTTTACAAGTTGTCATGACTGCACTCCTTCTAAACCATCTCAATCATTACAAACAATACTATATGAATATTTTACTCCATATGCTATACCTGTCCTATTCGGTTTACCGATTGGACATATAAGCCCAAACATTGGGATTCCTCTTGGAGCTACAGCTACAATAAGTACACATAATAAAACACTCTCTATTTCTTCCGGCGTAGCCACCCCGTGTTCAAATTAAAAAGGAAAAGCGATTATGCTTTTCCTTTTATTTATAATAGTTAAAAATTCGTCCAGATGCGATATCTGCAATTTCTTCTGGAATAAATGTTTTACTTATATCCGTACCCACATTTAATACTGCTGTGGCATCTTTCTCAATGCTACTAAATAATTCTTTCCCACGTATCGTAATAAGGGGTGTTCCTTCTGGCAACACGTCTTTTACAAATTCCATTTGTGTAAAGAACGGAACGATCCATCTACCCTCTCCTTGGAAATGACGCAAGCGAAGAATTCCTTCTGTTGCCCCTTCCTCTGCTTCTAGTGAGCCAGCAACATAAAACTCAGTAGATAAGAGCAATTCATAAAATTCCTTTTGCTTTTGTTTATCATCCCCTGCTACAACAAGTACTTTTTCTATTCTCTTTACCGGAATTTGCTCCATATGATGCCACCCCTATTTTCAAAATGATTGTACTTAGATTATACGAAATATTCTTATTTTTTTCTACATAATTCGCAATTATTTTCTTAAAATAATTTTATATCAATTATGATAAGTGCTATTTGATTCATCATCATTTTCTCCTTCTTTCGGCTGTAATTGAAACAGAAAACCAAGTTGTTGTGACGCAGTAATAAAACAAATATAAGCGCAAAGCTCTACAATTTCTTTTTCCGTCCAATATTGTTTCAATACATGAAACATAGTATCATCTATTGCCTTTTTGTCATGAATAAATGTATGCGCAAAAGTAACTGCTACACCAATTTCTTCTACCTTTTGCATATCATCAGGTCTTCCCTTTGCCATACAGTACGGGCATTCATTCCCGTACGCTAATGTTCTTCTCACTTGCTCCTTTAACTCTGCTGAAAGAGTTCCTTTATTGTACAGTGTATTTTCTAATGTACTCCACGAATGTAATATTTCTGGATTATGCCCTAATAGCTTTTGAAACTTTGTATCTCCTACATTTGATAATAAAATTCTCTCCATTATTTTCCCTCCTATTCCCTTCAGTTTTATTGTAAAATAAATAAAGTTCTCTTTACATTTCATATGAATCTTAATTTATATTTTTCCTTTACAAAAATTATCATTTCACTGGAGGTATATTTACAAATGCAACTAGACCGTGTTGATCGAAAAATTTTAAATGAATTATATAATGATAGTCGCCTTTCCATGCGTGAATTGGCGAAACGAGTAAACTTATCTGCTCCGTCTACTGCAGAACGTGTTCGTAAACTCGAAAGTGAAGGCGTTATCCAAAAATACACAATCGATATCGATTATAAAAAAGCAGGACTTGTTTTAGACTGTATTTTAGAAATCACTTTAAAAAACGGTGATACAACACGTATGCAACAGTTTATTCAGTCCTATCCATCTGCAAGTTTTTGTTACCGCGTAACAGGAAGCTTATGCTACATTGTAAAAATTTCTGTTCCTTCACTCGTTGAACTTGAAGAATTTATCAATGATGTTTCTTCATATGCAACGACTGTTTCTCATATCGTATTATCAGAAGTATCTCTTACTCCTGATATTGAACATATCTTCCCAGAAGATTAATTAATTTTTATTCATAAAATATATAAAAACCCCTTACATTAAGAATAAAAATAATATATTATGTATTAAAATACATAAAGTTCGAGAAAGGGGCTTTACATTGAAAATCTGGTTTTATGAAAAAACGGCACAATTAGATGACTTGCTTGGCATTTGGGATAATGTTCCGACTATCCCTCGAATTGGTGAAAAAGTTGAGATTTTAAAAACAGTCCGCACTGTTACAGATATTAAATATGTAAAGAACGGTAATAATTTCCGTGTGGAAATTATTACAAATTAAAAAGTAGCTCACAAGGAGCTACTTTTTAATTATCTATCATGCGCTTTCTTTATAACGATTTTATCGTCTTCTACAGATACTGTTACATTATCATTTTCTTCTAACCCGAGCTTATTTACAGCCTCATCTGGTAGCTCTACAGCCATCAATCTATCTGTTACAATCACTTGACTATACACTTCGTTTTCTTGTGATGCACTCACTACTTTTTCCTCATTTATGAAGCGCACTGGTGGCACACCCACTTCTTTTACTGTACGCCACTGTTTCCAAACGTAAGGAATTAACCAAAGTAATCCAACAACTGTAAGACCGATACCGATCCATAAATTACTTTGCGCTTGTAATTCAGGAATTGAAATTGCGCTACTCTCTTCTCCGCCAACAAATTGCATACTTGTTGCAATGAAATTATTTAAAGCATGCACAGCTATATTCGTCCATATATTTTTTGTTTTTATGTATAAAAGACACATAACAACACCAAACATGAACGCACCAATAACATCAAAATGTCCTAAGCCAAAAATAATGGAAGATATAATGACAGCTTTTTTAATGCCCCATTTATAAGCCATTCGCTGTAAAAAGAAGCCTCTAAAAATAACCTCTTCCATAATAGGTGCTAACACACATGATGAAATGAAAGTAAATATTGTCATATATATGTTACTCGTATTAATAACATTTCCATCTTCTAACATAGTAACTAAGAAATTCGGTAACGTATGTGCTAATATGTAAAATTGAATATGAGATATACCAACTGAAAAAATCATTCCCATTACCGTTGCTAACACAATTAATCCCCACGGTAAACGTCCTGGCTTATCAAAAAAACTGTTAAATATAACATTATTTTTATTGGTTTTTACGTATAACCAAAATAACGGAAATACAAAAAACACAGTTATTTGTGAAATAACCTCCGTCGTATTCTCAGAAACATTTGATAGACCTAATGGGATCATCGTAAGGAACAACCCTATAATCATCCATCCAAAAAAGCTACGTAGTCTTATACGTGAAAATGCATCGTGCATATAGAACACCCCCAAAGATAGTAAAAGTAAATGGTGTGATAACTAAATTATAATATGAATATAGTTGAAATTCTCCCTATTTTTCTCAAATACTTTCGAATAACATATATAGTAATCATTCTTTTCTTTCAGTTGAAATATACAAGAAAGTTATGTAATAAAAATCCCCGTTTTTACAAGCGGGGATTTCTTTTATTATAATACGTCACGTTTTTGGAATAATGCACTTGATGCTACAAGTAATACAACAAAGTATGCAGCTACAAGTAATAATGAAGTTGTAAATGTAAACTCTGTAAATGTTGGTTCTATTCCGCCACTTACTAGCTTATTGCTATCGTACACACTTAAATTTAAATGGAAGAACACTACAAACTTCGCTACACCTTTTGCAAACATCATTAGTGCCATATTAATTGCTCCTTGTAAAAAGAAGAAGAACATCGTGATAATTAATGGTAATACAGATTTTCTAAATACGTTTGCTAAGAAAAATGCAAGAGTCGCAAAGAAGAACGGTGAAAGTACTTGATATAAAGTAGATTTCATTACGATTCCTACCGTTAATTCTGTTTTGCTACCATCCATTACAATTCCGCCAATAATCATTGCAATTAACGTGCTAGCAACTATGATAAATACTATAGTAAGTAACACTGTAATATATTTAGAGAATAAAACTGTCATTCGTTTTCTTGGACGGATTAATAACTGCTTAATTGTACCTTTTTGGAACTCATCAGTAATCATACGAGAAGCAATCGTAATGCCAAAAATTGTTGCAAACAAAGTAATTAAACCAATCTCTGAACTTGCAAAATCTAAATATGATCCTTTAAATTCAGTTCCGTCTCCCCATTTCAGCATCACTAAAACTCCCAAAATCTCCAATACTGCAATAACACCAATTAAAATATACATACCTTTTTTCGCATGCAACTTTAAAAATTCATTTTGAATTAATTTAAACATTACGCTTTCACTCCCCCTGTAATCGCTAAGAGCTCATCCTCTAACGTTTTATTTTGAATGGTAACTCCGTATACAAGCACATCTTCATTCACAAGTTTCTTTACAAGTTGTGGAATTTCTTCTTTCGTTACAGATACTACAATGACATTTCTTTGCGCCTTTCCTTTAATGATTTCATTTGCTTTCTGAACTTGCTCTACTTCAAACGCTACAACTACTGTCTCATCATGTTTTGCTTGTTCATGTAAGTTGTATTCTTGTACAAACTCACCTTGCTTAATAATAACGACGCGATCACACATGAGTTCAATTTCACTTAATAAGTGACTTGATACGATTACAGCAATATTCTCTTCTTTCGCTAAACGTTGTAAATAATCACGAATTTGGCGAATACCAGCTGGATCTAATCCATTTGTCGGCTCATCTAAAATTAAAATTTTCGGCTGATGCAGTAATGCCTGCGCAATTCCTAAACGTTGTTTCATACCAAGTGAATATGTTTTCACTTTTTTATGAATTGCATGCTCTAATTCAACCAGTTTTACAATTTCAGCAATGCGCTCTTTACGAATTGGTGTAATTGCCATGTTCGCAAAATGCTTCAAGTTTTGCATTCCTGTCATATAATCATATAGTTCAGGATTTTCTACAATCGCTCCAATTTGCTCTAGCGCCTTTTCACGCTCCGTGCGAATACTATGACCACAAATTGTAATATCGCCTTCTGTCATTGAAATAAGACCTGTCATCATACGGATCGTCGTCGTTTTACCACTACCGTTCGGTCCAAGGAACCCGTACACTTCTCCTTCACGAACTTCAAATGATAAACCACGAATAATTTCCGTTCCACCAATCTTTTTTCGAACATTCTCTAACTTTACTACTACGTTTCCCAATGTTTATTCCTCCTTTAGACTTCTAATTTTTTATCAATTATGCGACCTGTTATATAAACAAGTAAAACAAATATACCGATTGAAAAAGCAATACTATATAAATTCATAAGACTTTCCGGATATAGTATAAAATTTATATCTATTGAGTCATCTATATAAATTAATTTTCTAATAAAAGTAGATGTAGGTGCAAGTCCGCCTAGCATTTCATATATCATGTTGATTACTTTCGTTATTAGTAAAAATAAGAAGAAAATAATTACATACTCCATTTTTTTCTTTTTCAAAGAAAATACTTTCACACCAGCTACTGTAAAAAGTAAAACTAACAATATACTTGATAAATTAAATACATATAACATAGTACTAAAGAGGTGCTTTAGTGGATTGAATACACTTTGAGTAAATAATACTTCATAGAGCTCTGTACCTTTTATTATTTTCATAGAAATGCCATATAAAAAAATAGAGCCTATTAATTCAAAAATAAGTAAATAAATTACAGCGTATAACAATATTGCTAAAACAATCTTTTTACCGGATATCGATGTTAACCGAAATAATGTGCTTTCAGTCATTTTTCCAAATGCAGACACCGCCTGAATAACTATCATTGCTAAAAAAGTTATATATACTAGAATAACGAAAGCAACTATAATTGTTTGTCTTACTTCTCCTGATTCTTGCTTAATATAATTTCCCAAACTTACGAAAGCTACAGCGACAACGAATATAAATGATAACAAAGAAATAATTATTTGTTTTTTATTTATATTGTACATATATATTAAGCTCGGCTTCATCTACTAAACACCTCCTTAAACACCTCTGTAACAGCTTTTCCTCTCTGAAAACGTAACTCTTCTACATTTTCATACAATACAATTTCCCCATCTTTTAAAAAGATCACTTCATCAAAAATATTTTCAACTTCATTTATTAAGTGCGTCGAAATTAGTATCGTACAATCTTCGCGATAAAACTGTAAAATAAGTTCCAGTACGTGTTCCCTAGAAACGAGATCAATTCCGCCCAGTGGTTCATCTAGCACGTATAACTTCGCTTTCCTCGAAAATGTTAAAATAATTTGTAGCTTTTCAACCATCCCTTTTGATAAAGCTGTAACTTTTTCTTCTAACGGTATTTTAAACTCTGCAATCGTATCTACCGCTTTTTGCATATCAAAGTCCTTATAAAAATCACGATAGAAAAATATAGAATCTTTTACTGTCATCCAATCATCAAATACTGGCTTATCAGACATAAACGAAACGATCTCTTTCGTTTCTAATCCTACTTTTTTACCAGCGATTATAATACTCCCTTCGGAAGGATGCTGCAAACCAGCAATCATTTTCAATAACGTCGTTTTCCCGCTCCCGTTATCTCCAACGAGTCCAACAATTTTCCCTTCCGTAATCTCAATGCTTAATTCACGGATTACTGCTTTTAACCCGTATCTCTTCCATAAGTTTTCTATTTTTAATAGCTCTGTCATTCGCTCTCCTCCCTTTTCTCATGTAATGAAGAACGAAGGATTGTAAGAATTTCTTCTTCTGAAAAACCTAAATTATCCATTCCATCTATAAAAGAATGAAGTAATTCTTTCGCCATCTCTTTTCGCAGCTCCATAATTTTCTCCCCTTCATTCGTTACATATCGTCCCATTCCTCTACGCGTTACAACAACCCCATCCCGTTCTAGCTCTTGAAATGTACGCTGGATCGTATTTGGATTTACTTGTAATTCACTCGCTAATTCACGTACAGAGAGAATTTTATCACCAGGCAATAAATGTCCCGTTACGATTTCTTTTTTTATGTATTCCATTACCTGGATGTAAATTGGTATATTTGGAGAAAACTCTATTTTCATTTCTTCCCTCCTTTTGTATCGGTGTACTAGTTAAATAATACACCGATACAAAAAGATTGTAAATACCCATTTACTTACAAAAAAATTCTATCCATTAACCGGATAGAATTTTTCAAACAAAAATCGTTATACAAAAATAATAGTGTTATGTAAACAAAATCATAAAGAAAAGCTATCTTATTCATTGATAAGACAGCTTTTCTTTATGATCATATATTAAAAATTAAACACGAAGTCATCGTCAGATAACTTTTCAACGTTCGTTGCTTTTACGTAACCATTTCCTTTTACAGAGAAGAAATCATGGTTTTTCGTATCTGTACGTAAACCATTTAAAACGATTGGGTTAATTTCTTCTTCTTCAAACTTCGGCTCAAGTCCTAAGTTCATAAGTCCTTTATTCGCATTGTAACGAACGAAACGATTTACATCCTCTACAAGACCGATAGAAGTGTAAATTTCTTCTGTGTATGCCATTTCAATTTCATATAGTTCCATTAATAACTCTTGCGTTTCTTTTTGCACTTCTTGTTGATCTTCTGCAGAAAGTTCCGCGAAGATTTGTTGTGCTAAAATACCGACGAATACGCCGTGAATTGACTCATCACGAATTATTAAGTTAATAATCTCACCACTTGCCGTCAGTTTACCTTGACCAGCTAAGTAAAGCGGATAGAAGAATCCACTATAGAATAAGTAACTTTCTAAGAACACACTTGCTACCATTGCCATGTATAACTCTTTTTTCGTCACTTCAGGTTTTAATAAACGACGATAGTAACTCGTAATAATACCAGCCTTTTTCTCAAGTAACGGATGAGTATCTACCCAGTCAAAAATCTCATCGATTTCTTCTTCAGTAGCTAACGTCGTGAAAATATGACTGTAACTCTTCGCATGTACTTCTTCCATTGCACCCATGAAAGCTAATACACTTTTCGCTTGTAAATTTTCAAGGTGAACAAGTACAAGTGGCATCCCTTCGCCGCCTTGTTTCGTATCTAAAAGTGTTAAACCACCTAATACACGCTTATAAGCAACCTGCTCTTCTTTTGATAATTGCGCCCAAGTATTTTTGTCAGAAGACACTGCGATTTCTTCTTCTGTCCAAAACTGAGCGATGTTTTGCTTCCAAAACATTAAACTAAAATCATCTTCTTTTTTGTTCCAGTTTACCGCACGCATTCAATCGCCCCTTCTCTAAATATGATAACTAAGCATGAGCAGGGTTCAGAAAACCCTGCTCATCATGTCTCACTTTTTATATTAAACGGTACAAGCCACACACTCTTCCACGCTTAATTTACGCGTTCTCGTATAATACAGACTCTTTAAGCCTTTTTTATGTGCATAGATGTAGTAACGTGCTAATTCACGTGTTGAAATATCACTATTAACGTAAAGAATTGTACTAATCCCTTGGTCAATATGTTCTTGAATTTCTGCGATTAAATCAATTAATTTAAACTGATTCATATCGTAAGAAGATTTATAGTACCAGAACGTATCTTTTGATAAATACGGCATTGGATAATATGTTGTCGCATTCGCATACGTTCTTGATTCGATTTGACTTACGATCGGCATTACGCTTGAAGTTGCATTTTGAACGTAACTGATTGATTGTGTCGGAGCAATTGCAAGACGATATGAGTTGTATAAACCATTCTTCTGCACTTGCTCTTTTAAACTTGTCCAATCTTCTTTTGTTGGAATATGAATTCCTTCAAATAATTGCTGAACTTTTTCAGTTACTGGGCTGTAATCTGTCGTTTCATACTTTTCAAAGTATGTGCCATTCGCATAATCAGATTTATCGAAGTCTTTAAATGTTTCGCCTTTTTCTTTAGCGATTTCCATACTTTTCTCAATAGAGTAGTAATTTAACATCATAAAGAATGTACGAGCGAACTCTTTCGCTTCTGCACTTTCATAAGCGATTTTATTTTTTGCTAAATATCCGTGTAAGTTCATTGCGCCAAGTCCAACGGAATGAAGCTCATCATTAGCTTTTTTCACAGTTGGTGCATTCGGAATGATTGTCATATCAGAAACAGCTGTTAAAGCTTCCATTCCCGCATGAACCGCTTCACGAATTTCTTTGTTTTCCATTACATTTACGATATTTAACGATCCTAAGTTACAGTTAATATCACGACGGATAATGTCATCTGTACCGTAATCATTTATTTCAGAAGTTTCTTGAAGCTGGAAGATTTCTGTCTCGAATGTTCAACCGAGTTCGCTACTCCTCAGCCCGTTGCTCATGCAACTGCTGTATGTCACCATACAGGACAGACTATATCATCACCTACAGCATTACCTGATTAGGTGCTCCGCTTTTCGAACGCCAATCGCTTGCGCTCTACTCCCATAAGGGATAGTCGTTAGGCTTTTACTTATCTTAATCTTTCAGAAAGTCTCTTATTACTTTATGTTGTCCCATAACTCTGCTATACAAAATAATAAGATACATTCTGAACTTTTATATTTTCATTCTAAGATAAGATTTAGCACGGTAGGTTACCTCAAATTTGAGGCTTTCCCCGTTTAACGGAGTTTTCGACTAGCATTTCTACTAGAAGGTGCTACATATTTAACACAAGTTCGACATCTTCACAGTTCCAATATCCTTCAATGGATGTTGGTTATTTGCATTTGATTTAAACATTAAGTACGGATAACCAGACTCAAGCTGAATCATAGCAATTTTAATAAGCATATCACGTGCACTAATATCTAGCGGCTTCTTCTTCACTTTAGGATTGCTCATTAATTCATCGTACATTTCATCGATATCAATATCATCTAAATGCTTTCCGTATTCTTTATACACTGTATAAGGCGCGAAAACATGGAAAGGTTCGTTTTTCTCAGCAAGCTCAAAGAACTTGCTTGGAACGATAATTCCGATTGATAGAGACTGAATACGGCTCTTCTCATCGGCATTTATTTTTTTCGTATCAAGGAATTCAATAATATCCCAATGGAAAATGTTTAAGTATACTGCGCCAGCACCTTTTCGTTGGCCAAGTTGATTCGCATATGAAAACGAATCTTCAAGTAATTTCATAACAGGTACTACACCACTTGCAGCGTTGTCGATACCTTTAATTTGCTCACCGCGTGCGCGTAGCTTAGATAAGTTTAAAGCTACTCCTCCGCCGATTTTTGATAATTGCATTGCAGTATTAATGTTAAAGCCAATTGAATTTAAGCTATCATCCATCTCTAACAAGAAACAAGACACCATTTCTCCTCTTCTGCTTCTTCCCGCATTTAAAAAGGTTGGTGTCGCTGGTTGGTAGTTTTGTTTGACAATCATGCTTGCGAATTGTTTTGCCTTCGCAACATCACCGCGTCCTAAGTATAATGACACAATTGCTACACGATCTTCATAGCTTTCTAAGTATTGTTTTTGATCATTTGTTTTTAACGCATAATCTTTGTAGAACTTAGATGCTGCCATATAAGATTGGAACTCGAAGTTTTCACCATAAGCGATGTTATATACCTCTTCTACTTCCTCCAAGTTATACTCGTCCAGAACGTTGTAATAGTAATCATGTTCTTTCATATACTCCATTCGCTCTGCCACGCTATTAAAATGAACGGTATTCTCTCTAGCTTCTTCCATAAAGACTTCTAATGCCTCTTTATCTTTATGAAGCTGATAAAAACCGTCCTGCATTTGCGTGATTTCATTATTCAGTTCAATGTGTCGCAATCTCCCGCACCCTTTCCTTAAAATATTCTACATCGTTATTTGTTCCTGATAACTCAAATTTTGATACAATAGGCACTTCATATTTAGCAGAAATTTTGTCAGCACTTGCACCGAACATGTCTCCCCAGTTACGATTGCCGCTTGCAGATACGCCTTTTAATTTTTCATTATTGCGCTCTAAAAATTCTAAAACACGTTCTGGTACATTGCCAAAACCTGTTGTATACGTAATTAAAATAAAGTCTTCATCTATTACTAGATCTTCACCAATTTGAACGGCCGGCATATTTAATTTGTGAATGAAACGCTTCACGTTTCCTGTCATAGAATCATATGCAACTAACATTTCCGACCCTCCCTTTTCAATCTATACTCTCTGTATGTTGTTTCTTGATTTCTCTATATATTGTATTACGTTTCAAAATAAGACACAAGATATATGTATAAATTCTTTCTTTTTTTAACTTTTACTTTTCGACAAGACCGTCGATTTTTTTCAATACAATGACTATGAAACAACATTCTAAAACTCATGTCAATAAAGTGCTTTTCAAAAAAGTTGTCAACGAATTTAACCTTATTTTTAAAAAAGTTAACAATATATTTTGTCATAAAACGGCAAATGCTGGAGGAATATATTTCTCCAGCATCACGCAAAAAAGAACAGACATGAAACGATAATCTGTTCTAAAAAACGATTACATTTATCAACTTTACTTTATTAAATATTATACATATACTTTCAGTTCGCGTTACATACTAAAAGATAACTATTATAGAAAAAGATTATTATTATGGAAATTCAACTTATTTATGAAAAGATTATTCAGAGTGCTCAATACGCACAATATCTTTTACAAATATATGATGCGGATTTTCATCTTTATCAATCATTGTACATACAGGAGCTTCTTCATCAAAGTACACAATCATTCCTTCAACGTACTGATATGTATGTTGAACTTGTACAGTTACTTTAATTTCTACAGCCTCTTCATATGCTCTTTTTATTTTCTGAAGCATTTTTGCCGAACACTTTCGTTTCTCTGGATACATGACCATCCCCATAAATCGATTTCCGGCTCTATCTTTCCACATATAATCCCAATGCGGCAATATGCCTTGTTTAAAATCGCCCATAAGTCTCCTCCCTATATTCTTTTAGTTACGAACGTGGCGTTTCTGAATATGTATAAATGACCTGTCCGCCGCGCTGTGCGTTACCAATGAAATATTTAAAGTCTTCTCGATTTACTAAAACTTCTCTGAACGTATAAAATACATCTTTCGTAACAACATACTCCTTTATTTCACCATTTTTCAGCTGATCCAAAATTGTATTTGCTAATTCTTTATCCATGTATTTCACCTCTATGCAATATTTTATTTTATCTTATATTCTATAGGTCAACAACTGTAAAATTATCCAGATGCTATACCTTCATTTCATTTTCATTATTTTTCAAAAAAGATCTCTTTAGTAGATGTCCACTAAATATCATATACTAACATAGCTACTTCTCTATATCAAACATTTCGACATTCAATTATGCAAAATTCCATACCACTATGCTACAATATATAAATAGAACTAGGAGGGATACTATGATTCGGAAAGCAAAAAAGACAGATGCGAAACTGGTAGCACCTTTATTGTATAACGCTCTGCACGAAATTGCTGAAAAAATCACAGGTAGCACAGTTGAGACAGAAGTATTACTAGGACTTGAAACATGGTTCTCAAAAGAGAGAAATCGACTGAGCTATGAAAACTGTTTTGTATATGAGCAAGACGGGGGTGCAGTTGGAGTTATTGTCGCTTATCACGGTAGTGAAGCAACAATGCTTGATGCACCAATTGTACATCACTTAAGAGAATTACATAAAGATGAATCAATTATGTTAGAAAAAGAAGCCGAGCTTGATGAATATTACATTGATACCTTATCCGTTTCAAGTGCATATGGTGGAAAAGGAATTGGTTCTAAATTGATTGAAGCTGCTGAAATACATGCAACTGAAAAAGAGTATGAGAAAATCGCATTACTTGTTAATTTAGAAAACAAACGTGCCTATTCACTATACGAAAAACTAGGTTATAAAAAAGATCAAATCGTTATGCTTGTAGGCGAACCTTACGCACATCTCGTAAAACCATTAAACATCAAAATTTCTATATCTTAAAAAGAAAGCACACGACTTATATAAATCGTGTGCTTTTATGTTAAATTCGTATTCAATATATTTCCATTCATAGCCTCATGAAACGTATATGTTGTACATCCCCATGGCTCTCTGTGCAAAATAGGAGAACCAGACCATCCCATCGCTCTCAGTTCGGCACCAATCATTACATTCACATAATTATGCCCTACAAGAGCAATACTTCCATGTACGAGAGCATAACGATGTAATAAGTAAGCCGCTTGTCTTGCCCTCTCTCTTACTTCCTTATAAGACTCCACACCTTTATGGTAACCAAGTATCCATAATGTTCGTCCGATAAACATCCATACGTCAGGTTTACACTTCAACCATTTTGGAGCATAAAAACTCGTCGGAACTTCCGCTTCCCTAAATAGAGTATTTTGCATAAAAGATAAAGAATCCGTTAATTCAGCTGCTGACTGTACAGCACACCTTTGATCACTCGTTACAATCAATTTTGCCGCTTCAACCGCTTCCCTTGTTTCCGTTGGTATAGGTGCTTTTTCTGTTATAGTATGTAAGTCATATCCTTTCATCCATTCACGAAAGGATGTAACCGTCATTGGTTCTATAGTACGGTCTAAGCGACCATGACGAATAAAAGAAATCTTCATTCTTTCCACTCTCCATTCATCACTTACGAACTCTATTATGTACTATTTTTACATATCATACCACGCAAAAAAAGAAAGTTATACAACTTTACATATCCCCGCCACTCTCATGTGTGATCCCAGCATGTATCCCATCCATCCCATCAAAATATGTAGTCATTTCATGATGACGAATCTTTTTTAAATGTATATAAGAAAATACAAATAAAGTTAATGCTATAACACTCCCCACAAATTCAAACATCATTTTACCGCCTCTAATTTCTCCCACTTTAGTAGGTTCTTGTACATTTTTATTATACCCCTATATAAAGATGTCTGCATTTAAACCTTTCTTTTTTTCTAATAACATGACATTCTTGGATATTTTCTTACAAAAAGTGAATATTTTTCGATTTTTTACTTTGAAAACATTTACAAAACAGGAAACATAGTTCAAAATAAAGGAAAATAAAAAATCCCAAATTATTCTTTTTTGGAAAAACTGTAACAAGGAGAGTTGCTTATGCAGATCGCAGAAACTGGAGATATCATTGAATTTAAAGGTGGAATGCAAGGCCGTGTTCAAAAAGTAAATCAAAACTCCGTTATTGTAGATATAACAATTATGGAGAATTTTAGAGAACTAGATATGGAACCTCTTACAGTTGTTAGTCATAAAAACTATACTGTCATTAATCAAAATGCATAATATAATAGAAAGAAAGGATCTGTATGTTATACAGATCCTTTCTTTCTATTATACATTAACGATTATCAATTGTTTCTGGATATAAATCATGGTTCATCATGCGGTAGTCCGCCATTTGTTCATACTTCGTTCCTGGGCGACCGTAGTTGCAGTAAGGATCAATGGAAATCCCTCCACGTGGTGTGAATTTACCCCATACCTCGATGTAACGTGGATCCATTAATTTAATTAAGTCATTCATAATAACATTCATACAATCTTCGTGGAAGTCACCATGATTGCGGAAACTAAATAAATATAGTTTTAAAGATTTACTCTCTACCATTCTTTGTTCTGGAATATAGCTAATATAAATTGTTGCAAAATCCGGTTGGCCTGTTTTCGGACATAAGCTTGTAAATTCAGGGCAATTGAATTTAACAAAGTAATCACGGTTTGGATGATTATTATCAAATACCTCTAAAATTTCTGGACTATATTCAAATAAATATTTTGTATTTTGATTTCCTAATAATGTTACATCTTTTAAATCTTCATCTAATCTTCCTGCCATTTTAAACATCCCTTCTCATTATACTCCGCGTTTATTTCCCCATACTAACGCATGAAGCTGCGGCAATACTTTTGCATTATTCATTTCTTTACGATTAACTGCTTTTTCAATTAACCACTCATACTTATCTAATAGCTTTTTAATCAACATCGCATCATCCACAGTTTTTGTATCATCATTTCCTACTTGTAAGAAAAATGGTACATGTGGATAACGTTCGTGCATCTTAACTGCATACTCGAAATCATAATCGTCAAATACTACTACCTTTAAACTAATATCTTTTCCTGCTAGTTTCTGAATCATAGCATCTAACTTCTGAAAATCAGTTTTCATTGTCGAACTTGGTGGTTTTGGAGAAATCGTTATCTCATCAATTTGAAGTAACCAATCTTGCCATTTACTCCCTTGCGTTTCGATTGCTGTTCGCATTCCATTCTCTTTTAATATAGAAAGAAGAAACTCAATATTTTTCAGCAATGCCGGATTTCCACCTGAAATCGTAACATGAGAAAAATTTTCGCCGCCAATTTCTACAAGCTCATTCCAAACGTCTTCCGCTGTCATCTGTCTAATTTGATCTTTAGCAGATCCATCCCACGTAAAAGCAGAATCACACCAAGCACAGCTATAATCACAGCCAGCTGTACGGATAAACATCGTCTTTTGTCCTACAACCATTCCTTCACCTTGAATAGTCGGACCAAATATTTCTAAGACAGGGATTTTACTCATCGAGCATCCACTCCCGTCTTACTTCTGCATAACTAGTCGGAGTCTCAAATAGACGAACGAATTCAACACGAGCTCCTTTATATTCATTCACACGATTATCTTTTGTTAACGCTTCTGCCATCTTTTCATAAATCCAAACGACCATATTTTCAGCAGTTGTATTCATCGCTGGTAACGTTTCGTTTAAATAACGATGGTCTAAATAAATTTCTATTTCATTCTTCCAAATTTCTTTTATATCTCCAAAGTCAATTGCAAGACCGATTTCATTTACATATCCACTAATCCCAAATACAACTTTATATGTGTGACCATGTAAGTTTTTACATTTCCCTTCATAACAGTGTAAATGGTGTGCTGCATCAAATGTAAATTCCTTGCTGACCATTACTCTTTTATTATGATATTTAAGCTGTTTACGCTGAATATCCTTGTCCATTTTTTGCAAATTTTCTACAATGCGAAATCCAAAGAAATTATCCATTAGTTACTCGCTCCTTCGCGTTCTTGTAGGTACGTATCTAATCCTGCTTTACGAAGTTGACATGCTGGACATTCACCGCAACCATCACCAATGATTCCGTTATAACATGTTAATGTTTTTTCTCGAACAAACTCGAATGCTCCAAGTTCATCTGATAATTTCCATGTTTCCGCTTTATCAATCCACATAAGTGGTGTATGAATCACAAACGGATAATCCATGGATAAATTTAAAGTAACGTTTAACGATTTCACAAACACGTCACGGCAATCTGGATAACCACTAAAATCAGTTTCACATACACCCGTTACAATATGACGTGCTCCAACTTGTTTTGCTAATACAGCAGCAAATGATAAGAATAGTAAATTTCGTCCATCTACAAAAGTCGACGGCAATTCACCTTCTTCATGTGTAATCTCCATATCCGTTCTCGTTAACGCATTTGGAGCAAGTTGATTCAATAGACTCATATCTAGTACCGTATGTTTAATTCCTAGCTCTTTTGCAATTTCCGCTGCACAATCAATTTCTAATTTATGACGTTGATTGTAATTAAACGTTACAGCCTCTACTTCTGCAAACTGCTGCATTGCCCAAAATAAACATGTCGTACTATCTTGTCCTCCACTAAAAACAACAACTGCCTTTTCTTTTTTCATTTCACTCATTCTCCTTCTCTACTACGAATAAGAAGAAAGAACGTTCTTGAACTGTCACAATAAAAAAACAAAACAATACCTAATGATATTGTTGTTTCCATAGTTTTTTATAGAGGGAGTTCGCGAACCTCTCCCGTGCATTACACGGAATTCCTTCTTTCATTGACAAAGCTTATTGTAACATATTGTATGCTACCAGAAAAAATTTCTGATTTTTCCGCTATTTCTCATTTCATTTCTTGCATTTTATAGTATGATTAATCTAATGTGAGAAGAGAGGAGGCATCCCACTGAAACCCTTTATTATTTATCTCTTTTTAAATATATTATTCATCCTTGTTACAATGCTCGTATACCATTTATTTTGGAATCAAAAAGGGAAACGTTCTCCTAAATTAAATTCAACTATATTTATTACATTATGTTGCCTCGCTACCATACTATGTATCACTTTCGGAGCAAAAACAAATTATGGATTTCAATTTGATATGCGTCATATCGTATTAATTGTCGGTACATTAACAGGAGGTCCTATTGCCGGTGGATCTATATTAGTTGTACTAAATATATATCGCTTCTTATTAGGAGGAATAGGTGTTTTCCCATCGCTTATCGGTTCTATCCTTCTATTTATTGTCCTACTATTTACATATAAAGTTTTCAATCGAACCTCTAATCGTATAAAAGTAGCACTTGCTATTATCTACAGTCTCACATACGGATTGAGTTGGATACCTTTCTTCCTTTCAAAGGTTACAAATAAGACTGATTATATACCACATATTATTGTGTATGAGTTATGTACGATACTTGGTACGATACTTATTTTATATTTACTACACATATTACAAACTCAAGTTCGTCTTCAAAACGAACTTATGAATGCTGAAAAGTTTCATTTAATTGGCGAAATGGCAGCATCCATCTCTCATGAGATTCGCAATCCGTTAACTTCAACAAAAGGATTTTTACAACTTTTGCAGTCAGATACATGCACTGAGCAAGAGCGAAAATTATATATTGACATAGCCATCAATGGAATCGAACAAGCAAATCACGTTCTTACAGATTATTTAACCTTTGCAAAACCAAGTATTGAAAAAGAACAAACATTACAGTTAGAAGAAGAACTACTGCATGCATTATCGTTAATTACACCGCTTGCTAATTTAACAAATGTGCGTACACATTATATAAAGCAAAGTACTTCTTTTTTTATCGCGGGAGAAAAACAAAAACTAAATCAATGTTTGTTAAATATTTTAAAAAACTGCATTGAGGCCATGCCAAAAGGCGGTGATCTTTATTTCACATTAGTTCCTGATCATAAGCATATTCAATTGTATATAAAAGATACAGGAGTTGGTATGGATCAAGAACAAGTAAAACGCCTTGGATCCCCTTTCTACTCAACAAAAGAAAAAGGTACTGGTCTTGGAATGATGGTCGTATTCAGTGTTATTCAAGCTATGAATGGAAAAATTGATATTATAAGTGAAAAAGGTACAGGTACAACCTTCTTATTAACTTTTCCACTCATACAAAAAACGTGATGAAATACTCATCACGTTTTTTCTGTTCCTTCAACTAATTCAGCAAAAGCTTTCACTTTGCCATGTGGTTTTTGATTTTCTTTACGTGCTTTCCATGCGCGCTCTTCTTCTTTCTTTTTCTTGGACATACTTTTCAACTCCTTCTTATCTTTCTCCATGTAGTATTCCAAAATAAGAAAGAAAACTATACACGTATGAAAAAGAAGTGGTCTCCCACTTCCTTCTGATTATCGTTGCAAAATTGCGTGTTTCGCCTCTTTTAACTGCGTAAGATGTCTTTGTTCATGCAAATCAAGAAATTGAACCCATTGATACAAATTCAAATCATTAAAAACAGGATGCTTTAATCCATTTTCAAATAGATCTTTTTCATCTAAAACACTATGAAGCGTGTGTAATAGTTCTTGTCGTGAATGTTCTAGTAATTGAATTCCTTGCTGTTTTTTCATTAGCGTTTCTGTTGGTTTCATTTGCTGAGGAGCTTCTCGTTTATGCGTGCGATCCAGCGTAAGTTGGAGGTCTTTAAATGGAGTCGTGTTTCTTTCATTTTTTTGTAAAGCATATGCAAGGGCAGACGTAACAGATTGTTCAACTAAATGCAAGTGATGCAAAATTTGAATAATACTCCATTTATCACGACGTGGCTTTACATTCACTTCTGTATCATTTAACATTTCAATTTCTGATAATAGCGTGCTTCGGGTAGACTGTAATGAGTTCACCAAACTTTCTAAACTCACATCCATATTAGATTGAAGCATACTTCTTTCCCCCCTTTTGTTGGTGAAAAGAGGTGCTCCTTATTAGAAACACCCCTTTAGTATTCTGAATTTTCTTTTATTATCTCATCATTTTCTTGTTATGTCGATGTTAAACATGTGAAAAAAAGCGCATGTTTTTTACAATTTTGTGTCGTCAATTGCATGTAGCCATGCTTCAATTTCTGTAATAACACTTTTCACACAGCCTTCAGCAAATGGTGATGTTAAATTTGCAACTTCTACTAATTCCAAGAATGATTTACTTCCACCTTGTTGGCACAGATTCACATAATCTTCCCACGCCTCTTGTCTATTATCTCTTGCACGTTTCCAAAATTGCAGTGCACAAATTTGTGCTAACGTGTAGTCAATATAGTAGAACGGCGAGCTATAAATATGTCCTTGACGTTGCCAGAATCCACCGCGCTCTAAATAATCATTATCTTCATAATCGCGATGCGGTAAATACTTTTTCTCTATATTACGCCATGCAGTCTTACGCTCTTCTGGTGTTGCTTCAGGATTTTCATATACATAATGTTGATACTCATCAACAGATACACCATACGGTAAAAACAGAAGTGCTGAACTTAAGTGAGAGAAGTAATATTTATCTGCATCTTCTTTAAAGAATAGCTTCATCCATGGCCATGTGAAGAATTCCATACTCATAGAGTGAATTTCACACGCTTCATATGTTGGCCAATTGTATTCTGGAATTTCAAATTTACGACTTTCGTATACTTGGAAAGCATGGCCCGCTTCATGTGTTAATACGTCAATATCACCAGACGTTCCGTTAAAATTTGAGAAGATAAACGGCGCTTTATAATTCTCAATATATGTACAATATCCACCGCCAGCTTTTCCTTTTTTCGCAACTAAATCTAATAAATCATTATCTAACATGAAATTGAAAAATTCATCTGTTTCAGCCGATAACTCTTTATACATCGTTTTTCCATGATTAACAATCCAATCCGCATCTCCTTTTGGAGTTGGATTACCTGTAGGGAATTCAAAGTTTTCGTCGTAATATGCTAACTTCTCTACACCGATACGTGCTTGTTGTCGTTTTCTTAATTCCGTTGTAACAGGAACGATATAATCTAGCACTTGCTGACGATAATTCGCTACCATTTCTGCATTATAATCAGTACGGTACATTCTTGCATATCCAAGTTCAACAAAGTTTTTGAAACCTAAAGATTTGGCGATTTTCGTTCTCACTTTAACAAGCTCGTCATAAATACGATCTAACTCTTCTTCATTCTCAGCTAAAAATCCGTAATACGCCTCACTTGCTGCTTTACGTTCACTTCTCTCTTTCCCTTGCATAAATGGAATAAGCTGTGATAACGTTCTTTCTTCTCCTGCAAAATCAATTTTTGCAGATGCTAATAACTGTGTATATTGTGAAGACAATTTATTCTCTAATTGTAAATCTTTCACGACTTCATCAGAATATGTTTTTAAATCACACTCCGCAAGAGCAAATAATTGCTTCCCATAATACGCCTCTAATTCTTCGCGGAATGGAGAATGAATTAACGCATGATAATACTTTGTACCATACCCTTGTACAACTGGAGAGAATTCATCAAAGAAATCTTGTTCTTCCTTATAAAAAGCATCTGTCGTATCGACAGAATGACGAATGTAACAAAGATTCCCCATTGTACCAAAATCGTTGCGAATTTCGTTAATTGAATGAATAACTTGTTTTTGTTCTTCCGCAGTTTTCGCATTATCAAACTTCTCTAAAGCAACAGTAAACTTCTCTTTTAATTCTTCAATATTTGGCCTTTTATATTCATAGTCTTTAAATGACATGAACGAGCCTCCTCTCCATTATATGCATCCTTACTATAATTCAATGCTTACTTACAAATCTCCTTTTATTCTTCAGCAAAATACAACATATACTGCCAACATTACATGTAAACAAAAAAGCTTTGGATTTCTTTATCCAAAGCTCCTTTGGAACATATTATTACTTTTCATACTTTCCAATCTTTTTTAATAGATCCAGTAATTCGTCCTTTTCCTCTTTCGTTAACATTTCAAAAGACTGATGTATAACTTGTTCATGCCCTGGAAAAATAGAAGCAATAAAGTTCTCCCCAGCCTCAGTTAATTGTGCATAAATAACACGTCTGTCATTCGGACACGGAATTCTTTTTACTAGTCCCTTTTTCTCTAGCTTATCCACAACATATGTAATGCTGCCACTAGCTATTAAAATACGCTCACCAATTTGCTGAAGTGGTTGACCGCCTTTATGATATAGCAGTTCTAATACAGCAAACTCAGTTGGATTTAAACCGTTACTTTGTATCGACTTATTTGTAGTATCCATAACAGAACGATGTACACGAGATAATGCAATAAATACTTTTAAAGATTGAGAAATATCTTCTCGTTCATTATTTGATGTCATACAACTTTCAACCCTTCACTTAAATTCTCAGTAATAAAAAGAACAACATAGTACTTCATATAAATTCCGAATGAGTATTCACTCATTCATTACCTCTCCCCAAATATATTATGAATGATTCTTGAATAAAAACATGACAATTTTAACATAGTTTATATATAATGATAATAAAAAAGAAGGAGTACCAAATTTGAAATTCAAATTCCACAGCATAGTTTTATATATATTGCTTGTTATCCTACCAACAATAGGGATTGGTGCTACATTTTATTCATATCATTCGTATAAAATGAAACAAGAAAATAAACAAGTTGCCCATACGGTTCTCTTTTTATATAGAGACTATTTAGATCACCACCTTGGCGAAGCAATTTCTGCCCTAGAAATGCTCGCAAAGGTCGTAGGAACCGAGACTGGAAATATTAATGGGATGAAAGAAATTGTACATGATACAGATGGAAACGATGCACGTTTTTCTGGTCTATATTACGCTACACCAGAAGGTATCATTACAATCGCATCGGAAGGTGACCGACCACCTGTTGATGTCTCAGATCGTAAATATATTCAAAACGCATTACAAACTAAGAAAACAACTGTATCATCCGTCATTACAGATCGTGTTCTTGGCCATCAAGCTATTATGATTGCTTCTCCCATTTTTAATAAACAGAAGGAGCTCTCAGGCTTATTGTTAGCAAGTTTACGCTTTGACTACATTTCATCATCTTTAAATGCCATTAAGCCACAATACCATTTTGAAGTAACTGATAAGTATGATGTAGTTTTTCTAACCGATGATAATAACGAAACAAGTGATGCGCATTCTAATATGCTTACTACTCCACTCCAAAGATTAGATTGGAAGGTCTCTGTTTCTCCGTTACCTATTCATCAAAAAACTTTAAACCAGTGGGTTGCCGTAGAATGTATAGCTACTTTATTTTTAATGTCAATTTTATTTTTACTCGCTCAATATATGTTGTTAAAACGACAAACAAAACTGGAAAGACAACAAAATGAACTACAAAAAATTGAATTAGTTGGAACTTTTGCAGCTAGTACAGCCCACGAAATCCGTAATCCACTTACCGGAATTAAAGGGCTCGTCGCTCTATTGAAAGAGAAATATAAAGATGAACAAGATCAGTTCTATTTTTCCATCATCGAACAAGAAATAGAGCGAATTAATGAAATTGTAAGTGAATTTCTTATTCTTGGAAAGCCAACTGCAATCATTGAACAAACATATGATGTGAGAACCATTCTAAATGAGGTAGCATTAATTATTCAATCTGAGGCGAATCTACATAATATTGTATTCCATTTACATTTGCCAGACCGTCCTGTTCATATCCGGTGCTCAAAAGACCATATGAAACAAGTGGTTTTAAACATTACAAAAAATGCAATTGAAGCTATGACTTCTGGCGATACACTAACTATTTTCATAACAAACAATGAAACACACGCACAATTGCAAATTACAGATACTGGAAAAGGGATTCCAAAACATATTCAAAAACACCTCTTTCATCCGTTCTTTACTAATAAAGATACTGGAACAGGTCTTGGACTTGTCATATGTAAACGAATTGTAGAGATGTACAACGGGCATATTTTTATTAACAGTATAGAAAACGAAGGAACGACAGTTCATATCGAAATTCCGTTACACATAGTATAATTATCCTTATCCCTAAAGGATAATTATACTTATTTCATAAAACCAGCCACAAGCATTCGCCAAAAATTACTTGATTTCCCTTCATACCCAATTTGAAAAATAGGTACCTTTATAATTGATAACCATTTTGGTGTTTGTTTTTCTTTATAACACTGGTACTGTAAAATAAGCTTGTCCAATTCTTGACTCACTTGAATCGTCTCCATACTATTTAACCCACTCGTTAAACCTAATTGAATCATCTCTTCACGTTTCATATGAATATCACGTGAAAGCTTTTCTAGTGTGTACTTCCTTTTTACAGTAAACATTCATATCCCCCTTATTATACTTCCATGCTCTCTACTTCACTTCTCCATCGGACTTTTAACTGCTTAATCATATTTGAATTTGAAGAATCAGAAAATTTAACATTTTCTCCCTGTAATTTACAAATCTTTACCCTCACTTTGAGAATTATTACAAATTATTCTATCTTTGTAAATACATTCGCAATAATAGACAATTTTTTCATCTTCTTTTTTTACAAACACCAATTAAATAGCGGATTCTCTATTTTCCATATACTCTTCTTCGACATTTTTTGTTTAATTTATATAAAAAAGCAAATCATAATGATGATTAATAATTATAGAAAGGAACTATTTATATGCGCAAATATACGATTGCATTGCTGATTTTGACTATGTTCTTGCCATCCTTCTTGTTTCCTGTTCAAGCCAAGGCCCATACAAACAAAGTAGCTATTGTCATTGATGACTTCGGCAATAATATGAAGGGGACTGATAAAATGTTATCACTTCCTATTCCACTAACTGTTGCTGTTATGCCTTTTCTTCCTTCCACAAAGGAAGATGCGATAGCGGCTCATAAGAAAGGACACGAAGTTATTATACATATGCCAATGGAACCGATTAAAGGTAAAAAAGAATGGCTTGGACCAAAAGCAATTACAACTGATTTAAGCGACGAAGAAATAAACAACCGACTCGAACAAGCGATTCAAGAAGTACCACATGCAATTGGGATGAATAATCATATGGGATCAAAAGTGACTGCGGACGAAAGAATTGTACGACTTATACTTGCAGCTTGTAAAAAACACGGTTTATTTTATTTAGATAGCAAAACAAATCCTAAGAGTGTCGTCCCAAAAATCGGGAAAGAATTAGGAGTGCCAATTATTGAAAATCAATTATTTTTTGATGACGTGTACACAGCGGCACATATTTCAAAACAAGCCCAATTACTCATTAAAAAACTTCAAGAAAAACCGATTATGGTAGCTATCGGACACGTTGGGCCTCCAGGTGAAATTACATCACGTGTTATAGAAACCTCTATTCCTAAAATTCGTGAACATGCAGATTTTATTTTTTTATCCGATTTAGCATTATCTCCGCCTCCTGTTTCAAAATAAGATTCATGACTCAAACTAAAAAAGAGAGCAATCTGCATATAGCAAATTGCTCCCTTTCCTTTTCATCTTAAATATAATCTACATGACTCACCCTGAATCCTTTTTTCTCTATTTTTTCGATTAATTGCTTTAATCTTTTTTCATTTAACTCATCTGTTATATTGACAATAACGCGGCGAATATATTGATCGCCGTTATCTAGCGTAAATAGTCCACCGATATGAAATGCTTTCAACAATGTCCCAAGTTCTTTAATCGTTCCCTTACAATCTTGTGTTGCAATTGTTAATATATAACCACCCGTCCGCATACCAAATGAATCCTCAATAACATCAAATACATTGGAATGAGTTAAGATGCCAACAAATTCATTATAATCATTTAATACAGCTAAAAACGGAAGACGACGAATAACATAAAATGCTCTGAAAAAAGAGTCCTTTTCAAAAATAAATGCAGTGGAATCTTCTAGCATATGTTCCGTTCTTAATTCCTCTAATCCACCATTACACTTCTTTTCTAAAAGATCCACTTTATAAATAATCCCCATGAATTTCTTTTCATCTTCTGCTAATACAGGGATTGCTCGAAATCCCGTTTCATTCATAATTTGCAGAGCCTTCTTACCTGAATCGTTCATTTTGCAAAATGTTACTTGCTGTTTTGGCAGAAAATGATATTTAACTCGCAAAATATGTTCCTCCTTACATGTCAACATGTAATCTATATATAATAAGGAGACCTATATTTTATGAGTAAAATTATTTTTAAAACGCTTTCATTTACTTATTGACTTGTAACGACATCACAAACATTTCATATAACAGAGCTCTTTGCACCTTTTATCATTAACAATTTTACATGGTAGTTCATTAAATATTCTATACCCTCCAACCATTTTTTCGCTTCTTCTGGAGTTTTTCCCCACACAATCATGCCATAATTATGAACGAGAACTACTCCTCCACCTTCAATAAAATTCGGCACATTATTCTCTAATAAATCAGCGAATCTTTTCTCATCTTCTACAATGGGAATTGTCATTTCTGTTATACCTTCTTTTCCAAAAACACGTTCCACGGTACGTTTATCGAATGTTACTTCCCCTTCTTCTCCATACAACTCTGATATTAAATGACTATCTACAGTCTGTACTTGTAAAATACATTCTGCACTACTTTTTTTATAAATATCTGCATGCATAAATGATTCCGCAGCTGGTTTTTCTTCATTTTCAAATACTGGTTCACACATACAGTTTACAACAATAAAATCTTCTTCTGAAAATAACCCTTTATCCCTTCCCTCAACGTTTACTAAAAAAGTTAACGGCTCTTTTGACGTACAGAGTGATAAACTAATTTTTGTACCATAAAACCAATCACGAAGTGCTAGTTCAGATTTCACATCTTTTAATTCATTCCATTTCTTTAGAAAAAATAACATTTCGTCACCCCCGGCGTAATATTCATATAATGTTCGAATCCTTTCTATGTAAAAGGAGTATTTTTTGATTATTCTAAAAATTTAATTGAATTATCACATGAGAATGCCTTTTTGTCAATATAGTTTCACAGCTCTTCTTTAAAATGGGCCATTCATATATCTATACTCCTGTCTATTGACTACTTCATTTTATACATAAAAAATACGTTATTCTTTTTCAATCAAAGAATAACGTATTTTCTCATCTTTTATTTCGTTATTGTGTTATATAAGAACTGTGCATATTGTTCACGTGTTACAAAATCATCACCTAAAAAGTTTCCTTTTCCATCACCTCTTGATATGTTATTATCCGCTAACGCTTTCACATATCCTTCTGCCCAATGACCAGTTGGTACATCATTAAAGTTCATTTTATTATTTTCATCTTCTTTTAACTGAAATACTTTATATAATACTACAGACATTTCGTATCGAGCTAATACTCCATCTGGACGAAACTCACCAGTACCATCTCCTTGCATAATTCCAGCTTGCGCAACTGTAGCAATATCTTGTTCAAACATATGCCCTTTCGTATCTGTAAACCTCTCTTTCTGCTCTACTTTATTTTCTAATTTCAAGTACCTTTGTACTAAAGACGCAACTTGTCCACGGGTAATACGATCCCCAAATCCAAATTGTCCATTTCCATATCCCTTGAAAATATTTTCTTTCGCTAAATAGTTAATTGCTTCTTCTGACCAGTGTCCTTTTGGTACATCTTTAAATTCTACTGCTTCTACTTTTTCATCTTCTTTAGAAGTGTTATCTCCTTGGCTTTCTACCACATTTTGAATTACAGATCCTGTGAAGAAGATTCCTGTATCCGCAAATGGATCTTTCACACCAAATTCGTATATTTTCTCGCCTGATGTACTCCATTTAACTGCATCATTACTATACGTACCACCTTCGCTCTTCAAACGAATTTTTGTAGAAATTTTACCATCTTTTTCGTATATAGGTACTTTTACTTCTTTATTTACTTCTGTTTCCTCTAAAAATACTTTTTGATTTTGAACATTGATGTAGGCTGTTTTACTTAGTTCTATCACTGGTCGAACATCACGAATTTCATTTGCAGCAAAACTTAAGAATACTAACTTTTTCAAATTGCTAGCTGGTGTTAAGTCTGAAATATAATTCGCTTCTAAATCAAGCTTTTGTAATTTTACTAGACTTGATAATGGAGTAATATCCTTTAACTCATTGTTAGGTAAGTGTAATTGTTTTAACTGTGTCATCTTACTTAGAGGAGTAACATCTTTTATTTCATTTTTCCCGATCCACAATTCTTCTAATTGCTTCATTTGCTCAATACCAGATAAATCTTTTACTTTATTACGTGTTAATACTAAGTCTTTTAAAGGTAATGAATATAACGGTTTAATATCTTCAATTTGATTACCTGCTAAAGTTAAGTATGTTACATTTTTCAACGCGCTTAATGGCGCAACATTGGTAATTTTATTATTTGCTAAATTCAAGTAATCTAGTTGTTCCATTTTCGCTAATGCTGTTACATCTTCTATTTGGTTGCCTGATAAATATAAACTTTTTACATTTTTCATTTCAATTAGTGGTGCAACGTTCGTAATTTTATTATTACTTAAATCAAGAGAATCTAAATTATCCATCTTAACAAGTGGTGTTACATCTGAAAATTCATTACCACGTAAAGCTAAATGTTTCAATTGTTTTAAGGTCGTAAAGAATGATGGATCTTTTATCTTCGCATTCGCAACTGTTAAAGATTTTAAATTTGGCATATATTTTAATGCACTATAATCCAGTATCTCATTCGTATTTAAAAACAAGTCCTTTACTTGTAATAACTCTTCTTTCGTGATTGGTGTATTTAAATCTTTTCTATTAAATACTTTTTTATTAACAAGCTCTCTTAATTTGTTATCTGTTATCATATTTTGATTATCAATTGGATTATCCGTTTCCGTATTGCCTGAATTAGAGTTATCATCTGGTTTCTCTGTTTCTTTGTCACCTACAGTTGGATCTTTAATTTCAAATTGAACTTGATATTTGTGATCATATCCAATAGCCGGAATAAGTATATGCATTTGCATATTGTGCTTCTTCTCAAACTCGCCAATTTCAAATTGAACTACTTTCGTTCCATTCTTCCTCTTATCTTCTGACAAAACTTTTACATCATGGAATACGCCAGGTTGGTTTTTATCCTCTATTCTAAGGTATTGAAAATAATCGCTATCTTGCATTGTTACAGTTACAATTTTTTTTCCGTCCGCAATCGTTACTTTAGGATCTTTTATATATTGAGAAACCATAGATGGCTCGTCTTTTTGGTCCTTATATATTTTAATCTCAGTATCGTATGTACGTTCACTAGCTGCCGCCACCGATTGGTTTGCTTCAATTTTTATTGCTGCTAACGCTGGAGTAGAGTATGCAGCAAATGGAATTGCTAATGTTGTCGCTACTACTAGCGCCTTCATATAATTTTTTTTCAAAATAATATCCCCTATCATATATAATTTTTATAATTGATAAATGTTATCAATTATACACAAATAAATGATAATGAATCTCATTATCATTGTCAACGAGAATATTACATTAAATTTATATTTTTAAAGGTGAAAAATAAAAAAGCCCTTTATTCAAAGAGCTTTTTTACCTATCGTATGAAGAATTTCATTTTTTTCCTTCTCATTGATGACACCGATTTTTTGCAAAATATTCGCGTACAATACAAGTTTATTATATATTCGTTCTGACATGTTCTCCCTTCTTTCCTTCGACCAACTTTTTTTATATTGGTAAATTATATGAAAGAGATGCGAAAATGTGTCCACTTTTTTTGCATAAATACAAATCTTTTATCCCGCTATTTGCAAGCAGTAAAACTCCCACCTCACAATCAGGTGGGAGTTCCACGTATTTAACAAATTGTCCATTGAATATTATGCCTTTTAACTTCCTCTTCAAAACTATAGGGCATTTTCTTATCACAAATTACATGTTGAATGCGCGAAAACGCTGCTATTCGGTAATTTCCTTTTACGCCTACCTTTGTATGATCACATAAAATATATGTTTTCTCTGCTAATTTCATCATCGCTTCTGACAGTTTCGCCTTTTCTAATTCAAAACTAGAAACTCCAAAACCAGGTAATAATCCATCAATCGAAACAAATGCTTTATGAAAATGAAATTGCTGAATGACTTGCTGCGAAATAGATCCTGATACGCGTGAATGTTTTGAAGATACTTTTCCACCAATAAATAAAACTTCACCGTGAAACATCTTTTATTAATAGAAGAAATTAATTGTGTCGCTACTGGAAATGAACTTGTTACAATGGTTAAATTTTTGCGATGTACAAGATATGGTACCATTTGAAGTGGTGTACTTCCGTCATCAATCGCAATCACATCTCCATCTTCTACAAATGTTGCTGCTTTATACCCAATTCGCTTCTTCTCTTCTATATGTAGCATCTCTCGTTCTAACATTGGTGCCTCTATTCCAGCTCCCGGAAGTTGGACGGCTCCACCATACACTTTCTTCAACTTCTTTTCACGATCTAATTCTTCTAAATAACGACGAATCGTCTCTGTTGATACAGCAAACTCTCTCGCTAATTCTGAAACTTTTACCTTCCCTTTAAACTCTACCTTCTCAAGAATGGTTCGCTTTCTTTCTTCACCTACTACAGACATAACCTCACCCCATTGATTTCTACCTCATACACTGCCTTACCTATACAAAGTTATAACTTTCCTTTTCAACGAAAACTTCCTCGTGAATATGAATACCACGCTTTTTTAGTTCATCAAAAATAATTTGTGGTTTGACAAAAGCTTCCTCGGGTGTCACAACACCAACTTTATTTACATTCCCTTTTGCGATTAACTCTGTAGCAATCCCAAATGGAATACCGACGTTTCTCGTATAAGCTCTTAATTTTTCCCATCCTACAACAGATCCATCAGATAACGGGTGTGTATGATATAATACGCGTCTTTGTTTCTCATTATTTTTCATACCTATTACTTCTACATGAAGTGCATAACCGTAAATCTCTGTTTCTTGTCCTTCTTTCGATTGCAATAAATACTTCGCAATACAATCCATTATGCCGATTTCTTTTCCATTTATTTCAACTGGATCATTACGCAATATACCGTAATCATACAATGCACGTACGAGCTGCATATTTTGCTTTGGCCAAGTTCCTCTCGTCTCTATTAGTTTAACGCCTTTATTTTCTAATGCTTTTGCTAACGTAATCGTTTCAGAATGCGGTATGATATACTGCGTTTCCTTACCATAAGGCGCCGGTAATTCAATTTCTCTCGGACGCGCAAACGGAGGTACTTGCTTAAACTCACCATCTTCATACACTGTACGCGATGGTAAATGTGGATCATATTCATATGTCGTTGTTTCTGTAATGGATGCAGAAAAAGCAATGGGACGATATGAACCATGACTTACACGAACTGACTCTACAGTATGTAACTGATTTGCTGCATGCATCGCCATCATTTGCGTTACACCTGGCGTCATACCAAACCCAGGTAAACATGTTTTTCCGTTTTGAACAAATATAAAATGCGAATCATTTTCTTCACCAAATCCATTTAAATTCACACCGTGACAACCTGCTTCTGCAATACATCGAGTAGATAACCCATTTAACTTAATTGTTGTACCATCCATTACAATGTCATAGCCCTTCATTTTTGCAACCGTATCCTCATGATTCGTTACATCTACTTTCACAAAATTAACGCGAGGATCGTTGAGCCATTCTACTACTTTAAGCCCCTCTTCTTCGTTAAAATCTGCTACTGTAATCGTCTCAAAAGATGAAAATTGCACTAAATCTAAAATTGCTTCACGACAAATTTTTCCTGCTCCACCTAAGCAAAATACTTTCAACCTATAACAACCCCTTTAGCGATACTATCAACTAAGCGATTAATATCTGCCTCATGTACATCACCGATATTTCCAATGCGAAATGTATCTACTTTTGAAATTTTACCTGGATATATAACAAATCCATCACGTTTTAATTCATTGTATAATTGCTCAAAATCAAACCATTCTTCTGGATAAATGAAAGATGTAATAATAGGCGATTGATATTTTTCATCTACTAGTGGCTTAAATCCGATTTCTCTCATTCGATTCACTAATAGTTTTTGATTGTTATCATATCGATTGTAACGTGCTTTTACTCCGCCCTCTTTTTCTAATTCAAGTAGTGCTTGGTAAAAAGCGTGTACAACATGTGTAGGTGATGTAAAACGCCATTTTCCATTTTTATTTTCCATCGTTTCCCATTGATCGTATAAATCTAAAGATAATGAACGTGCCTGCCCTTTACATTTCAACAATTCATCGCGCTTTGCAATAACAAATCCGAACCCTGGAACCCCTTGAATACATTTATTCGCACTACTAATTAGAAAGTCAATTTGCAACTCAGCGATATCTATTTCAATACCACCAAAACTACTCATTGCATCAACTATTGTTACTTTTCCGTATTGCTTCCCTAATTTACATACGTCTACAATTGGATTAATAATGCCTGTCGTTGTTTCACAATGAACAACTGCAATATGTGTAATCTCTTTATCTTGTTGTAATATCTTTTCTACTTCTACAATATTAGTAGGCTCCCACTCTTCTGTTTGACTGACCACCACATCTATATGTAACATCTCTGCCATTTGTACAATTCGCTTACCGTACGCACCATTTGTACAAACAAGCAACTTTCCATTTTTAGGAATAACAGAACCAATTACTGCTTCAACTGAAAACGTACCACTTCCTTGCATAAGAACAGTCGTATATTTCTCTTCTTCCTTCGTTGCTAACGATACAAGTTTAGCTCTTACATCTTGCACCATTGTGTTATATTCAACATCCCAAGTACACCAATCGTATAGCATAACTTCTTTTACTGTTTTTGTTGTCGTTAATGGTCCTGGCGTTAATAATAAGTAGTGATTTTCAGTCATGATCCTCTTCCCCTTTTACGAAATAATAAGTTGTTGTTTCTCAATATGTTCCATTACGGTTTCAAGTTCTTGCATCGTTTCAATCGTAAAGTGCGCTCCATTTTCAACAAAGCGATTATGAACTACTTCTATTTTTTCACGAAGCTCTACTGGATCCATATTCCCCACTTCCTCTTCACTTAAGCCGAGTTCGCTACTACCGAGAATTACACCAACTGTCCACATACCAGCATTTCTTCCCTCTTTCATATCTGATACGGTGTCTCCAATTTTTATCATATGATTCATCGGGTATACACCAAGTTCCATCGCATTTTTATAGCACATCCACGGATATGGGCGCCCAGCAGGAACATCATCTGGTGTTACAAGAAAATCAGGTTTATATCCTTGTAGTGCTGCTTCTTTTGCTACAATGTCCATCATCTCTCTCGTATAACCAGTCGTTGAACCAATTTTAATTCCTCTTTCGCGCAAAGAAGCAATCACTTCCTTTACTCCATGAATTGGCGACGCATAGCGCGGTAAAATAGTGAAGAGAATCTCTTCAAATTCTTCATACATCTCCTGAATGTCTGTTTCTGTTGGTAATTTTCCGAAAACGCGATTCCACTCACTCGCAATACGAGGCATTTCTGTTAGCGCCCTTACATGATCAATTTTTAATAATCCCATTGGTTTACGGGCTTCTTCTACTGTAATTTCAACACCGCGTTTATGGAAGATCTGCATAAATACTTCCAGTGGTGCAAAACATCCGTAATCAACTGTCGTACCAGCCCAATCAAAAATAACTGCTTCTATTTTCATACAATCCATCACCCTTCTTATTTATCCCGCGTTAACGGGCAGTAAGACTTCCCCCTCAAAATTCGGCTGGAGCAAAAAAGTTAAGTGGGAGATCAACTGCCCGTAAACGCCCGATTGATTCAACTAATAATCAGTGGGGGAGGAACCCCCCCACCGATTAAAGTTTCACTTTATCTTTTTTGCCATTGTGACGTTCGGTTACGAAGTGCTTTCGTTCCCCATTCATATACAACTCTTACTACAATATTTGTAACAACAATAAGTACACTCATTGCAGCTGCTGGCGCTACATTTCCTGCATCATCCATATTTACGATTGATACGGCCGCTAGTTTAAAGTCAGCTGCGTATAAGAATACAACCGCTGACACAGTTACCATCGAATTTACGAAATAGTACATGACCATTTCTAAAATTGCTGGTAAGCACATTGGTACCGTTACTCTAAAGAATGTTTTATAAAACGGAATGCCCATCGACTGCGAAACAAGCTCAAACTCTCGGTCTAATTTCTTTAAAGCAGTCGTTGCCGTAACGAATGTTACAGAATAAAAATGAATGATATTGACCAGTACTAACACAGCGATTGTTCCGTATAAAGAATGAAACGGATTCGTTACTGATAATCCAAGTATTTGAATCGTTGGTTGACTAAAGAAAAAGACGTATCCCAATCCAAGTACTAGACCTGGGATTGCTAAAGGTACGATTGAGAAAAAATAGCCTGTTTTTCGGAAAAACTTTAGCTGATTTATTTTTTCAATCGCATATGCGAACATAAATGTTAAAATTGCTCCAATAACTGCTGTTATCACTGATACAATTACACTATTTTTAAATGCTTCAAGTCCATCTCCTGTTAAACTCGAAAAATTAAAATGTTCAAATGTAAAACTCATATTATATGGCCATACTTTCACACTTGCCGCAATACCAACTGCCACAAATAAAAGAATAATCATAAGTGTAATCACACTACAATATATGAACGAGGCTACATCTCTTTTCTTATTAGCAGTTATTCTATATGGCACTGCTTTTGAAGATAAGAAATTTGCCTGCTTTCTTTGTGTAATACGATCAACTGCAAACGCAAATATAGCTGGGATTAATAAAATCATTCCGACAGTTGCACCCATCGGCATATTTTGTTGTCCAATTACTTGTTTGTATACATCAGTAGCAAGTACATTATATTGCCCACCAACAATTTT
Organism: Bacillus sp. SSR7; assembly: GCF_055902415.1. NCBI lineage: Bacteria > Bacillati > Bacillota > Bacilli > Caryophanales > Bacillaceae > Bacillus > Bacillus sp. SSR7. The sequence goes on from NZ_JBVVXV010000003.1 coordinate 368,727, forward strand.
TGGTGCGCCAAAATCAGTAAAACTAAGTGTAAACACAACAAACATCGCACTAATTAATCCATACTTTACACTAGGTAAAGTAACAGTGAGAAATTGCTTTATTTTACTCGCTCCCAACATATTAGAAGCTTCGTATAAACGATAATCTGAACCTTGGAAAGCAATTAATAATATAAGAAATGCTTGCGGAAATGTATACATGACTTCAGCCATTACAATTCCTACTGGTCCATATAAAGGGATTTGTATGCCTTCAAATAAACCAAACATCCCTTTCGTTACTAATCCTTGATTACCAAATAAATATGTAAGTGCGATACCATGCATCATCGTTGGTGCGAATAATGGTAACAACGCGACATATTGAAATACACGCTTTCCAAATACATTCGTACGAGCGATCGCATAGGCGTAAGCGAAAGCAAGTGTCACTGCAATAATTGTTGTCGCACCCGAAACCCATATCGTATTTTGTAATGATTGAACTAATGTTGGAGTTGTGAAATATTTACTGAAATTCGCAACACCAATGAAAGCTCCATCCTTATCATAAAAAGCTTGTGTAAACAATTGTAATAGCGGCAATATAAGCATTATCAAAAAGGCAAGAATCATACCAATAATTAATAGTCTTTGTACCCACTCTTCTTTACCGATACGTCTCTTAATCTTTTTTTTCGTACTTTCTACCTTTAAATTTTCTAACATCTCCATCTATACAACAACCTTCTTTCCATATGACAACATATGATTTTCTGAGAAAGAGATTTGAATCGGCTTTCCTTTCCTAATAGCTGTTTTTTCTACTTCTGATGCCAATATATCTACAACGATTTTCTCATTATATAGATGCGTTTTCTCATCTATAACTCGCACTTCTGTCCGGTATACAGATCCACGAAATTCCATACTTTCCACAATCGTTTTCATACCATCATTTTGTACAATCGTTACATGTTCTGGACGAATTGCATGTTCTTCATTATTTTTCGAAAAGAAATTAATAGAACCAATAAAATCTGCCACAAACGGATTGGCTGGTCTTTGATAAATCTCCTCTGGTGTGCCAATCTGCATAATTTCCGCATGATTCATTACAACAATTTTATCAGCCATCGTTAATGCCTCTTCTTGATCATGCGTGACCATAATAGTTGTTACTCCTACTTTTTCTTGCAAATCACGCATTTCTCTACGTAACTTTTCACGTACTTTTGCATCTAAAGCAGATAACGGCTCATCGAGTAACAAAATATCCGGAGACAGAGCGAGCGCACGTGCAAGTGCTACTCGCTGCTGTTGTCCACCAGACATTTGAGCAGGATATTTATCTTTTACATTCAGTAAATCAACTAGTTCTAACGCCGATAGCGCCTTCTCTTTTACTTCTGCTTTTCCATACTTTTTTGTCTTTAAGCCATATTCAATGTTTTCAAGTGCTGTTAAATTCGGAAATAATGCATAGGATTGAAACACCATTCCGAAATTCCTCTTTCCAGGAGGTAATGCTGTAATATCTTTTCCATTCACAGCTATACTACCTGTTGTCGCTTCTTCTAGCCCTGCTAAAATTCGAAGCAATGTTGTTTTGCCACAACCACTTGGGCCTAATAAACATACAAACTCATTTTTTTTCACAGTAAAAGAAATATCTTTTAACGCTGTAAATGCATCAAACTGTTTTTGAATGTGTTGAATTGATAAATATTCGCTCATTTTTTCTCTCTCCCACTCACTTACTTTTTCGGTTCTGCTTTTTGGCCAAACTCTTTTTCCCATTTTTCTAAAATTTTGTCACGATTTTCTGCTGCCCACTTAAAGTCGTTCTTTTTGTATAACTTTTCCGTCACATCTTTAGGGAATCCATCTGGAAGTTTATAATCATTTTTAATTGTCGCAAATCCATTTTTCTCGAAGTATAACTTCATTACATCATCAGTAATTGCCCAATCTAAAAATGCTTGCGCTATTTTTTCATTTTTTGCATTATCTTTTTTAATAAGTGCGTTCGCTTCTACTTCCCAACCTAATCCTTCTTTTGGCAATACAACTTCAACTGGTGCACCCTTTTGTTTCTCTTTCAAAGCACTATAAACCATCGATACACCAACTGGATATTCACCCGCACCCGCTAATTTCGCTGGTTTTGAACCTGAATGAGTATAAGTTGCCATATTATCATGAAGTTTCTTCATGTAATCCCAGCCTTTATCTTCACCCATAATTTGTAACCATGCAGAAACTGTTAAAAATCCTGTTCCAGAAGATGCTGGATGTGGCATAACAAGCGTTCCTTTATACTCTGGTTTCGTTAAGTCTTCGTATGATTCTGGCATCGGTAAATTTTTCTTCTTTAATTCTTCTTTATTTATAGCAATCCCCGTCATAAATGCAGTATTTCCTACCCATTTTTCTGGTTGTTTATCATCTTTAAATTGCGGTAAAACGCGATCCGCTCCTTTTGGAGAGTATCCTTTTAACATATCTTTTTTATCTAAAGCTAATAGACTTGAAGCTGCAGTTCCCCATACAACATCTGCTTGTGTATTTTTTCCTTCAGCTAGCAATTTCGCTGTAATAACTCCAGTTGAATCACGAACAATATTCAGCTTCACATCTGGATATTTCTTTTTAAAAGAATCAAGATAAATTGGTACAAGTTCTTCTTCAATTGCTGTGTAAACAGTTAATGATCCAGATAATTTATCATCTTTTACTTTTGCCCCAGCACTTTCTTCTTTCTTTGCACCACACCCCATTAATAACGAAAATACCATTCCAGTTGCTACAGCTTTAAAGATTGTTTTTTTCACTGTCTCTCTCTCCTTTTACAAATCTTATGTACAACTCAAATATAAACAACTAGTGTAAAAGCAGTATTAAACCAACATTAATCTTTTGTTTGTTGTTTGTTTTTGTGTAATACGTTGCTACTTCTATGTTTTTTCGCATTTTTCTGCTAATAATGAACACTAAATTTACAAATAATTAAAAAAACCTTTATAATGCCACAAAAAAATGAGGCGTTTGTAAAAAACGCCTCATTTTTGTTTACCTTTTTTTGAATTACGATTTGCATACTTCGCGCTATTTTCTCCTTCATACTCTAATGCAAATTCTGCATCTGGTAAGCTTTCTTTCGGAGTTTTATTATTGTTGATTGCCGCATTTTGTTTCACTTTTCTTTTTACCAATACATTCACCTGCTCTCAAAAATTCACTTTCTACTCTAGTTTGAAACAAGCTAAAATAATTATTACTGGCAAGTGTTAACAAGTACATAAGAACTGCTAGATGGAAATACTACCTATGAAGAAATCATAATAAAAAGGAGCTCTTATTTTGAAGAAGAAAGATAAATTCCAGTCACCCATTTTAGATGAAACGCTCCCGCATCAAATGAATTTCCCATCTTTTAAAGGAACAGGAAAAAAGATGCAACAACCTTTCATAAATCAATATGACGTCATAATCGGAGACAGTAAATATGATTCCGAGAACAGTCCACTTCACAATTGGAGTGATGATGTAGATCCTGCCATTATGGCTGGTGAAGAATGGATCCATCCTACAAATGATATTGGGTGGATTTCAGAAGAAAATCAAGAGTTACTAAAAAAAGAAGTAGATAATAAGAAGGATACTTTTATGCATCCGCAATTTGGCATTAACGACTAAAAAACCATTCTACCTATGTTAGGTAGAATGGTTTCATACTATCCAATAATAATTCTCTCTTTCGGATATTTATAGCGAGGTGGCTGTTCTCTTCCGCCACTAGCTAGTATAAATGTTAAAATACCGACACGCCCGATAAACATAAGTACAATGAGTACAAGTTTACCAACAGTTGTTAAATCTGGCGTAATACCTGTCGATAGTCCTGTCGTCCCGAAAGCAGAACAGACTTCAACAATTAAACTCATAAGCGGTACATTTTCCGTAATAGATAAAATAAATAGGGCTGTGGCACATAATAAAATCCCCATTGTCATAACGACAGATGCTTTCAGCACGTCCTCTTCATGTAGCTGACGTTTGAAGACTCTAACTGTTCTCCCGCCTCTTGCAAAAGTGTATAGTGACAATATACTAACAGCAAATGTTGTTGTACGTATCCCGCCCCCAACCGAACTTGGAGATGCTCCTATAAACATTAATATACTCATAAATAAAAGCGTCGGTTGTGACAATTCAAGTATATCCATTGTAGCAAGTCCCCCGCTTCGCGTCGTCACAGATTGGAATAGTGTATAGAAAACTGTTTCATGCCATGACTTTCCTGCTAAAAAATGATTTCGTTCTAGTAAAAAAATCATAATCGTTCCAACGACCACGAGCGCAAAAAATGTTGTTGTCGTCAATTTTGTAAATAACGAAAAACGAAATAGTTGCTGTCTCCTTTTACTAAGGAATTGTTTCACTTCCATTAATACAGGGAATCCGATTGCTCCTAAAATAATAAGTAACATATGAATCATTTGAACAATGTAATCTTTTTTATACGGAATTAGCGATTGTCCTGTTAAATCAAATCCGCCGTTCGTAGTTGCACTAACAGCTGCAAAGAAACCGTGAAAATAAGCTTCTTGCCAAGTTGGAAAGTAAAGTAAGAATCTTGTACCTAATAATATTGCTCCAATAAGCTCTATTGAAATAATTACAATTAAAATAGAACGCATCAATTCTACAAGACCTGATAAATTCCCTTGATTATGGTCTGCCATAATCAGTCTTCTTCTCTGCAAACCAATCTTTTTTCCTGTTATAATCCAAACGAATGTACCTAACGCCATAATGCCTAAGCCGCCCAATTGTAAAATAAGGGCTAAAATAATAATTCCTGCCGTAGTAAATGTATCTGAAATCGTAACAACAGACAGTCCCGTAACACTTACCGCACTAACAGATGTAAAGAGGGCATCGATAAATGTCCATTTCACATCAGCCTTTGTAACAAACGGTAAACTAAGTAATATTACCGATACAACTACTGCTAATAAATAAAACAAAACAATGAGTTGTACAGGACGCAATTTTTGTAAAAACTTTTTTATATCTCTCATTCCATCACTTCGCTACCTTTTTTCTATCGATTAAATAAAGAAAAATCTTCACTTTCTTTATTTGTAAATAACTGCTCAAATATTTTAGCAAATACCATTCCATACACAGTTCCATTACCTCCATATGGCAATGCATAAAATAAATTATGTATCTTAGTATCTTCTTTTAAAATAGGGAGACCATCATGACTACCGCCAAATGCTGCCGCCCAATAGTACTCCACCTGTATATCTTTATACTGCGGGAACATCTCTTTTATAATGTTAATAAGGACATCACGCTTATGCAATAATTTCGTATCACCGATTGTTTGAATTTTCATTGCTTCATCCAATCCACCTACAATAATACGATTTTCATACGTCCTAAAATATAAGTAAGGCCTTGCTGTTTCCCAAATTAATGATTGCTCATGCCAGCCTTCAAATGAATCTACCTTATTTGTCACAACTGCATATGATGTTTCCACTGTTGTATTTTTTTCTTTCTTTCCGAAAAGTGCTTCATAACCCGTCGCCATAATAATATTCTTTGCTACAATTTGATTTCCTGTTTTCGTATAACAAATTAAATCATTTTGACGTTTTTTTATATGTATGGCCTCTGTCTGTTCATATATAGTAGCCCCCATTTGATTTGCTTTATGCAAAAGGCTATGCGCTAATAAATACGGATTTACCTCAGCATCACCGTGTGTATATAATGCCGCTTGTTTTGTAAAAGGATAACGTTCCTTAATATCAGATGCTGTAAAATACTCAACCGGAAACTCATAATTCTGTAACGTTTTGTATTCCTCTTGTAAAAATGAGACATCTTCACTTTTACTTGCATAATATAAACTATTTCGCGGAATAAACTGGGGATCAATATCGAGAGTCGGTACAACTTTCTCCATTGTTCGTAACGCTTCGTAACAAAGCTTATATGCTCGCACCCCTTTTTCTTCTCCAAATGTATGGATAAGTGAAGTTAACGATTTATCATGAAGAAATTGTAATAACCCTGTATTAGCAGCTGTGCTACCACATGAAATCATATTTTTTTCAATAAGTGTAACGCGCATTCCAATTTTCGCTAACGAATACGCTATTTGAGCACCTGCTTCGCCACTTCCAACTACAAGCACATCACATATCATATCATTTTCTAACGATGGATAACAAGGCATAGAAGCTCCTGTATCCCAAAACAACTTACCAGTCATAAGCTTCATAATTATACTCCTAAAATATAAATTTCTCCTTTCTATGTTTTGTTATTTTACATAAAAAAAATCCAACTAACATATGCTAGTTGGATCTTTTTATTTTTACTTAGAGCGCTCGTCAAGCCAATCTCCAATCGTCGGATACGTTTGTTTTACCGCTGTTCCACCGTAAACAATCGACATATGTCCCGTTGGTAAACATACATATTGTTTATCTGTGCTAGAAATATGATCTAGCAACGCTTCTACTTGGCATGGCAGGGCGATATGATCACGTTTCCCTGAAATATTTAAGACATTCGCCTTAATATTTGCAAGGTCTACCTTTTGTCCGCGAATAACGAGTTCACCCTTAACGAGTTTATTGTTTTGATAAAAATCACGAATCCACTGTCTGTATGATTCACCTGGGAACGGAATGCCATCGCCAACCCACTTTTGAACTAACCTCCAGCTTTCAACGAAGCGCTCATTCTCTGAACGATCTACTAAAGCAACATATGGACCAACAAAGTTCGTAATTGGTTTTAACATTTTGTTTCCGAAATCAATCATTTCTGGCGGAATGTTTCCAAATGTATCAACCGCTTTATCTAGATTGAAGTATTTCTCGTCTAACAAAGGACCATATAATCCTGTTTCAGAGAAATCAAAAGGACTTGTCATAAAGATTAGGTTACGAATTGGCATGTGTGGATGAAGTGCCGCATAAATAGAAGTTAGCGTTCCCCCCATGCAATAACCAAGTAAAGAAATCTCGTCCGATTTTGCAGTTCGCATTACTTTTTTCACTGCTTTTGCAATATAATCAAACACAAAATCATCAAATTTCAAATGACTATCTTCTAAACCAAATGTGCCCCAATCAAGCATATACACATCAAAACCACGGTCCACTAGATATTCCACTAAACTATTTCCAGGAGTTAAATCCATAATATATGGTTTATTAATAAGAGCATATATTAATAGAATTGGAACTCTTTGTGTTTTTTCTTGTTTTGGAATGTAGCGATAAAGCTTCGTCTTATTCTTCGTCCAAATAACCTCTTTCGGCGTTAATCCTACTTGTGGCTCTGGTTCACGTAATAAAATTTCACTCGCCCTTTTCACTCGGCGATATGCTTTTCGGTACTCTTCTGGGTATAGCTCTAATTGCTTTTCCCATTCTGTTGCGAATGTAGTCATCTTTCTATCTCCTTTTTGGTCAATTTCCTTCTAAAAAAAGAAGTGCATTCCTGCTATGGATATGCACTTTTTTCTTACTTCATTACATATATAATCCGCCGTTAATGTTTAATTGCTGACCTGTGATATAAGCACCGTCACGGCATAGGTATACTACACCTTTTGCAATTTCATCAGCTTGACCAAAACGTTTTTTCGGGATTTTAGCAACGATTTTTTGACGTACTTCTTCTGGTACTTCTGCTACCATTTCAGTATCAATAAATCCTGGGCAAATAGCGTTTACAGTTACATTTGTTTTTGCAAGCTCTAATGCTAATGATTTTGTAAATCCTAGCATACCTGCTTTTGCTGCTGAGTAGTTTGTTTGTCCAAATCCACCCGCTTGACCAATAATAGAAGAAATGCTAATGATTCTTCCTTCTTCTGCTTCCGTTATGTATGGAAGTACAGCGCTTGTCGTATTAAATACACTGCTTAAGTTCACGTCAATTACGCGCTCCCAATCTTCACGATTTAACTTTTTGAATGTACGATCTCTTGTAATACCAGCATTATTAACAAGAATATCTACTTTACCAAAATGATTCACTGCTTCTTCTACAAGTCGGTTTGCATCTTCTACTTTAGAAACATCTGCTTGAACTGCATAAACGTCATGTCCTTCTTTTCCTAGTTCATTTACTAAGTTTTCAGCTGCTTCTTTACTGCTGTTATAGTTAATAACAACTTTTGCGCCCTCTTGTGCTAACGCTACTGTAATCGCTTTTCCAATTCCTTTTGCCCCACCTGTTACGATTGCTACTTTTCCATTTAATTGAACCATTTCTTTTCCCCCTTAAATGAATTTGTGAACGACTATTATGAATCATTTTGGTACTCATACTATGGAGTCCCTATATAATTATGTTTCGCTGTTTATACATAGAAATGAGATTCTCCCTCTCTCTTTCATATGTTATAAACAAGCGCTATTATCACTTTTTATTTTCTGGCTTATTCGTAGGTTTTACTTCTTCTTTTACAGGTTCTTGTAGTTTTGCTAGTACTGCATTTTGCTTTTCTAGCAATTCTAAAATTTGATCAACTTTCGTTTCTAATGTGCGAATATCTTGTTTTACTTTCGTAACATCGCGCTTTAATGTAGGAGCTTGTCCTACTGACTCTACCTTCTCTTCTAGAAACTCCTCAATGTTATCCACTTTATTTTCTAAGTTAATAACAAGCGTAGCCACTCTAGCGATATCCTCTTTCGTAGGCACATTCACCTGCTCTAAATAATTTTTTGTCGTATCATTTAATGCTTTTTGATAAAACAAATTCAAATCTAGAACGCTGCCCATCCAAGCAGAATATTCTTCTGTTTTAATTGTTTCATTGAGCGCTTTTCCCCAAAATGTTTCGGTTTGTTCATAAGCATTTTTCCATGCTTGTAGTGGATCGAATTTTTGATCAATCACTTTACCTACACTCCCTTTTTCGTTTTTGAAACAATTCAACCTATTCATTATTTTCTAATATTCTGAATAAAACTTCAAGTCTATATTTTATTTTTTTCTATTTTCTAACAAATGTATTGACTTTAAAAACAGATAGGTGTAAATTGCACTTATAAGCAAAAAATTCCATCTAACTGATTCATGAGGTGATGCACAATCATGCTACATAATGAACCAGAACAACGCGAAATTTTGGAGAACAACCAAGCAAAACAACCAAACTCCATGCCAAAAAACTTCTTAGTTCCCTTCTTACTTCTATGTCTAAAAGACTGGAGTCTTCATGGTTACAAACTTATTCAAATGCTAATGGATATCGGCTTTTCTTCTGTTGACCAAGGTAATGTCTATAGAACACTACGCAAATTAGAAAAAGAAAACCTCATTTCTTCTACTTGGGATACAAGCGAAGGAGGGCCAGCAAAAAGAATTTATTCTTTAACTGAATATGGAGAGAAATATTTAGCAACATGTGCAACTTCTTTTGAGCATTACCAAAATATGCTGCGAACGTTTTTCACGTTATATACGAACGCATTCTTTCCATTTGCCACTTCTCCAGAAAAGGATGAAAAGGATTCTTCATCTTCACCTGGTGGTACAGCAGAGTAATCTGCGTTCACAATATGCAAAAAAACATTTGGGGGTCAAACAATGGAAACTAAACCATACGAATTGGTCGATGCATTTTGGAAAAACTGGTCTCAATCTCTTTCCCTTTTCTCTTCAGCTGGGAAACAATTAGAGCAACTTACTTTAGAAACATTAAAACAACAACAAGACGCTTTGCATAAATTAACATCAGGAGTAGATGAACTGGAAAAAGAACTGCAACAATTTACTACTCAATTCAATAATCAATATACAGATTACGTGAAGCAATTAACTGGAAACTCCTTAAATGATCAAATTAACGAGTGGCAAGACAAATGTAAAGAACTTTCTGCTCATATGCAACAGCTAACTGTTTCTCCTACAAAAACATCTTTGTCTATCCTTACTCAAACAAGCGGTCAATTTGAAGAAACAACGAAGCAATTTATTGAACAACAACAATTACAACGTGAAGAGGCTCAAAAACAGTTAGAAGGTTTTTTGGAAGATTTCAAGACAAAACAGTTGGAACTCGCAAAAAAGTTCGAGGAAAACTCAAAAAATCTATTTACTTCCATCAAGTAAGAAAAATGTGGGAGCTAACTGCAGCACAAACAAAACTCTTTCTTCCTCCTACTACATCAAGATGGCTAGCATTTTTCGATATGGAAAAGAAGGAGGACAAAATGAATCCATTTCAAGAAGCACAAACCGTCCCGGAGCTTCGTTATGATGAGATTCAAGTCGGTGATCAAGCATCACTTACAAAAACGATTACGGATGAGGACGTTATCAATTTTGCAAAATTGACTGGAGATGTGAATCCTATTCATATTTTAGACTCTTTTGCAAAAACGACAATGTTTAAAGAACGTATTGCCCATGGTATGCTCGTTTCAAGTTTTATTTCTACCATCCTTGGAACGAAACTCCCGGGTAAAAATACGATTTATTTATCTCAAAACGTTTCATTCCGCGCTCCTGTCAAAATCGGTGATACACTTCGCGTTGTGGCAGAGGTCATCAAAAAACGTGACGATAAAAAAATCATTACGTTGCAAACAAATATATATAATCAATCGGATGATATTGTCGTGGAAGGTACAGCGACAATACTAAAAAAAGAGTAGCAATTTTTGCTACTCTTTTTTCTATCCAATAACTTCTAATCACACCGATTACTTCCGCGTATGAGTACGTCGGTTCCACATAAAATAACGGTACCAGTTCAGCTAAGTACTTAGCTGGACTGGACTACTCATAAGGATGTGTATCATCATGGCAAAAACAAACAAATTACTAGTTCCAGGTGCTGAACAAGCACTTGATCAATTTAAATATGAAATTGCACAAGAGTTCGGCGTAAGCTTAGGGTCTAATACAGCATCTCGTTCTAACGGATCAGTTGGCGGTGAAGTAACAAAACGTCTTGTTTCTTTAGCTCAACAACAATTACGTGGATAACAATATAACATATGGCTTAGAGGCAGATATTCTCTGCCTCTTTCTATTTTTAACATACATAATGGTGCTTTTTCACATACTAGTAAAAGCAAACTGAAAGGAACGATATGTAACATGAAACGGATTAACCTTCACATGAGTCCTCCCCGTGTTCTTACTTTGTCTTTTATTATGTTATCAATTATCGGTACATGCTTATTAAAATTGCCAATTGCTACAACGACGTCTATTTCATGGCTCGATGCTTTATTTACAACCGTTTCTGCTTGTACGGTTACAGGGCTTGGTGTTGTGGACACTGGAAAAGTATTTACCTTATTTGGCCAATGTGTCATTTTAACACTTATACAAGTGGGTGGACTTGGCATTATGAGCTTTGCCGTTTTAATTGCGATTATGCTTGGCAGAAAAATTGGCCTTCAAAACCGAATTTTACTGCAACAAGCATTAAATCAAACGAATATAGGCGGTGTCATTCGTCTTGCCAAAGCATTATTTTTATTCTCTTTTACAGTCGAATGTATCGCTACTTTCATTCTCTCTTTTGAATGGGTTCCGAAATATGGGATTGCTAAGGGGATCTATTATAGCTTTTTTCATTCCATCTCTGCTTTTAACAATGCAGGTTTTTCTGTTTGGAGCGATAATTTAATGTCCCACTCTCACAGCATTCTTGTCAATCTCGTCATTTCCTCCCTCATTATTTTAGGTGGGATTGGTTTTACAGTAATCGTAGATATAAAAAGAAAGAAAAATTTTAAAAACCTTACATTACACTCAAAACTTATGCTCTCTTCTACTCTAATCGTCAATATTATTGCGACTGTTTTTATTTTTATATTCGAGTTTCACAATTCTCTTTCTATGAGAGGCTTTACCCCATTTGAAGAAGGCATGGCCGCTTATTTTCAAGCAGTTTCAACGCGTACTGCCGGTTTCAATACAGTTGATATTTCTGCCTTATCGAAGCCTTCCCTACTATTAATGATGCTCCTTATGTTTATTGGCGCTGGTAGTGCTTCAACTGGTGGTGGGATTAAGTTGACAACATTTTTAATCATGTTTTTTGGGGTATTTAAATTTTTACAAGAACAAGATGATATTGTCGTGTTTAAAAAATCCATTAAAGATACCCTCATTGTCAAATCATTGACCATCGCTATTATTTCTATTTCATTTATTTTTTTTGCTATTTTAATTTTAAGCATTACTGAGCGAGTTCCTCTATTGATGAGTGCTTTCGAAGTATTTTCAGCATTTGGGACTGTCGGTCTCAGTATGAATTTCACACCACACTTAACTATGATTGGAAAAGCTATTATTATCTTTATGATGTTTTTTGGGAAGATGGGACCTTTAACATTAGCTTTTTCATTTGCACGTAAAAAGAACCGGAAAATAAAATATCCGAATGAAGACATTTTAACAGGTTGACAACCGTATAAATTATCCATATAATGAGAGTACAATAGCATATCTCCAAAGGGGAGTAGCGTCCAAGAACATTTCTTGGAAACAAAGTCGTCATTACGTAGAACTTAGTTCTTCCGGCTTTGTTGGCATTTTTATTACATATGTCTAGCAAGACCTTTGCCTATTAACGGCAGAGGTCTTTTTTGCATCCATTTCCAAATTCTTCCAAAGTTAATAGGCAGGAGTATGGGGAAACTAAATAGTGGGGAAATTCTTCACTTATTTAGTACTTATAGAAATGAGAGGAGAATGTACATGGATGTATCATTATTATTGGAGTATGGTTGGGTATTACTCATCCTAATTGCACTAGAGGGGATTTTAGCGGCTGACAACGCTCTTGTTCTTGCAATTATGGTAAAACATTTACCAGAAGAAAAAAGAAAGAAAGCACTATTTTATGGATTAGCAGGGGCATTTGTTTTCCGTTTCGGATCGTTATTTATGATTTCGTTCCTAGTCGACGTATGGCAAGTGCAAGCAATCGGTGCCATTTACCTTATGTTTATCGCTGGTAATCATTTATTTAAAACGTATGTTAAAAAGAATACAGATGAAGAAACAGAAGAAAAAGAAGCAAAGAAAAAACAAGAGAACTTTTGGTGGACTGTATTTAAAGTTGAAGTTGCAGATATCGCCTTCGCAGTTGATTCTATTTTAGCTGCTGTTGCATTAGCAATGACTTTACCAAAAACAGGATTAGGTACAATTGGTAGTCTTGATACTGGGCAATTCGTTGTTATCTTTGTAGGTGGACTTATCGGATTAATCATTATGCGATTTGCGGCAACTGCTTTCGTACAAATCTTAAAACGTAAACCAGGACTTGAAACTGCAGCATTCTTAATTGTAGGCTGGGTTGGTGTGAAACTAGCAGTTTATACGTTAGCACACCCTGCATTAAATGTAATTCCGCATTCATTCCCAGAATCTACACCATGGAAGCTTACATTCTGGATTGTATTAGTTGGAATCGCAGTTGGTGGTTGGTTCTTCTCGAAAGAAGTAGAAACAAAAATAGAAAAGAATTTAGACGAAAAAGCGCTGTAATTACAGCGCTTTTTCTTTTTCCTTGTCCCCTCTCTATGTCCAGAAAAAATTTTATTATACCATCATTTGTAAGCGTTTTCCAAGTTTATGTATGTCCTTTTTGTGAAATATTGCACAAACTTATTGAAACTATGACAGAATCCATGTACTTTATTCATATAAGGAATATTTATCCCACTTTAATGGGCAGTAAGACCCCCACCTCAAAATTCAGTGAAAGCAAAGAAGTTCGGTGGGGAATCAACTGCCCATAAAAGTCCGATTGGTTCAACTAATAATCAGTGGGGGATGAAGAAAACCCCCACTGATTAAAGTTTCACTTTATAGATGATGTACTAAAGGAGCGTATTACTCATGCTAGAACAAGGATTAGATTATGTTGTCAAACTGGCTAAGAGCAAAAAACAAATGTTAGATACAAACCCGATGCAATATTTCATTCGTGCCGCACTTGCAGGTATTTATATCGGTTTTATTATTGTACTATGTTTTAAATTAGGTAACTTTTTTCACATTGCAGATTCACCAGCAACTTATTTAGCTGCTTCTATGTTTTTCGGAATTGCCCTCGTACTTATTATATATGGCGGTGCTGAATTGTTTACTGGAAACACAATGTACTTCACTGTAGCAACTTTAAGAAAAGAAACAACAATTGCTGATACACTTCGTAACTGGGTTGCTTGTTATGCAGGGAATTTAGCTGGTGCTTTATTCTTTGCCTTACTATTTTATGCAACTGGAATTTTCGAAGCAATTGATCACAGTCATTTCATGAATAAAGTAGTAGAAGGAAAAATGAATACACCTACAATGCAATTATTCTTTAAAGCAATTTTATGTAACTGGCTTGTATGTCTTGCGTGTTTCTTACCTTCTCAAGTTAAAGGGGATACAGCAAAAATTATGATGATGATGATGCTCGTTTTCACATTCTTCTTATCTGGTTACGAGCATAGCATTGCAAACTTATCACTGTTTGCTTTATCTTTAGTTTCACCGCATCCGGAGACAATTTCTTTTGCAGGTGCTATTCATAACTTAATTCCAGTTACAATCGGTAACATCATTGGTGGGTCTGTATTTGTTGGTATGGTTTACCATTACTTAACAAAGAAAGTACCTGACGTGAAACAAGAAGAAACTGAATTAGTAGCAGCTCAACAAGAAGAAATCATTCCATTGCAAGCGCATATGAAGCATTAAAAACTCCAAAGTTTTACTTTGGAGTTTTTAGCTCCTCACATATTTAACAACAAGGTGAGCCCTTCTTCCTTTCCCTTATGAATCCTCTGTTTCATCTTGTGCATACCGATGACATCATTCGTATGAAGGTGAATTTCATTTACATATAAACCCTCTTTACAAAAAGCCTCTACAAAATCTAATCCATTTCTTTCTCCCCATCCCATATTAAAATCAAGGGAAAGAATATTCACCTCATAATCCCGAACCATTTGCAAAGCACATTCTACTGTATTTGCGGGTACATACCCGTATGGACAACTTCTTTGATCATCCATATATACATTCATGTTCTATCCCCTCTCTATTTTGTATACGTGACCAGCATGTAACATATTGCACCAAGGCTAATAAAAGGACCAAACGGAATTTGGCTCCTCATTTTCATACGTTTTACTACTATACCGGCTCCAAAGAAACAAAGACTAAAGCAAGATGCTAAAAATAAAATCATAAAAACCCCTTTCAGTCCCACTATAAATCCAAGCAGCGAAAGTAATTTTATATCTCCTCCACCAAGCCCTTCTGGATATATCTTTTGCATGCAATATAACAAAATGAATATAACGCTACTACCAACTATACTATCTGTCCAAGTGACTAACGGTACAAAAATACATTCTAAAATGAGTAAACAGGCAAACCAAGCTAAAATACGATTTGGGATTAACATGTATATGTAATCTGTAACTGAAATAATAAGAAGTAATGAAAATAGCGATAAAATGATAATAAGCTCTCGTTTCACCCCAATCATATATACAGTAAGAAGACATATCATTCCGGTTACAAGTTCAAATACTACGTACAAAATTGAAATAGCCCTCTTACAATTCGTACAACGTCCCCTTTGTATACAAAATGAAATGATTGGAATCAATTCTTTTGGCTTTAGCACATACTTACAATAATGACAATGTGAACGCGGGGTAATGATAGACTCACCTAGTGGAACTCTCATCGCAATTACCATAAAAAAAGAACCAAACACCATCCCCACTAACAATGCATATAAATAAGTGAACATCCCTTCCTCTCCTTTCCAGAAGAACATAGCAAAAAAAGGAGAGAACTTCTACTTCATATTATCTCTATTCTATTAAAAAAGCAGGCCATTTTCCGGCCTGCTTTCCCCTCTTTTATACGATGAAATATACTGCTTTTAATGGTCCGTGTACTCCGACAACAAGGTTCATTTCAATATCTGCCGAGTTACTAGGTCCTGTAATAAAGTTAATACAAGATGCCACTTCTTCACCATTTTCTACACGTTTGTTCATATCCTGAACTGCTTGTGTAATACGAGGCACAAGTGTTTCACGTGGAATAATAGCAAAATAGACAGTCGGTAAAAAGTGTAAAGAACGACCTTGGCCTTTATGACTTTGTACCACAATCGTACCCGATTCAGCTAAAGTATAATCACTAAATGCGATTCCAATATTCGCTCTTTCTGCGATACGCATATTCTCTTCTTTTTTCTCAGGATCCCATACATTCACTTCAACATTTTGCTTTGGAAGCTCTTCTTTAAATAAAGAAGTCAATCCATAAGAATCAAAACGTTCATCTGCCGATAACATAATCGGTCCCCCGCCGTTTTCAACGATTACTTTTTGAATATCTTCACGTAAACGATCGTTTGTCGTTTCCACTACAGTTGTATGAATGTTTGTACATTGATTTTTAAATACTTCTAACAATTCTTCTTGGGAATAATCTTTTAGCGTTTCTACATTTACATTACTTTTCCATGCTGGACGCTTTACGCCTTCCGTTTTCCGCTCACGTCCAAGTTCTTTTGCAATATTATCTAGAAAGGACTCACGGTTTTGAATTAATCCTGTCATTATTTGTCCCCGCCTTTCTTATGATCTTTATACCAATCACGGAATCGTTCTTTACTTGGAGCCGGGAATTCACGAATATCTGTCCAGTTTTTAAGTGGCCCAACACCTTTTGATACACGGTTACCAGATGTAAATGGACTCATTGCTGCTGGCGCCATCTTTGATCCCATTTTATATAAAGCTGCTGAAGATGCACCCATACTAAACATTTTCATTGCTAATTTTTCTGCAAGTGGAGCACGTCCTTCTTGCTCAACGATAACTTGACGATGTTTTAATAATAAATCATGCAATGGAATTTTTACTGGACAAGCTTCTGTACACGCTCCGCATAAACTAGAAGCATAAGGAAGCTCTTTGTAATCATCATATCCACCTAAAAGTGGTGTTAATACCGCACCAATTGGCCCTGAGTATATAGAGCCATATGAATGTCCACCAACATGACGATATACAGGGCATACGTTCACACAAGCTGCACATCGAATACATTGCAACACTTGACGGAATTCAGATCCAAGAATTTGAGAACGACCATTATCAACCACAACTAAGTGGAATTCTTCTGGGCCATCTACTTCTTCTTCTTGAATTGGTCCCGCTACCGTTACATAACTTGTTAACTTTTGACCTACTGCACTACGACATAGTAAACCAACTAAAACATCTAATTCTTCCATTGTCGGAACCATACGTTCCATACCCATAACTGCAATTTGTGTTTTTGGAATCGACATGACAAGATCGGCATTCCCTTCATTTGTTACTAAACAAAGGGAACCTGTATTTGCAACAGCAAAGTTACAACCTGTTACACCAATTTCTGCATCCATAAATTTTTCACGAAGTTGTTTACGAACAAACTTAGTCATCTCATATGGGTCATCAGAATTTTCATAGCCAAGCTTTTCTTTAAATACATCACGAATTTGCGTTCTATTTTTATGAAGTGCAGGCGCAATAATATGTGAAGGTGGATCATTATCTACTTGCAAAATATACTCTCCTAAGTCACTTTCTAACACTTCACAACCAATTTCTTCAAGCGCATGATTCATACTAATTTCTTCTGTTACCATCGACTTTGATTTTACTACTTTTTTTGCCTGCTTCTTTTTCGCAACGTCTTGAATATACTTTGCTGCTTCCTCTTTCGTTTTTGCAAAGTACACATGTCCGCCTCTTTTTGATACATTTTCACTTAACTCCATTAAGTAATAATCAAGATTTTCTAACGTATGTTGACGAATTTCTTCACCAAGTTCACGCCATTCTTCCCAGTTTCCTAATTCATCCGCTGCTTTTAAGCGATTCGTATATAAACGCGTTTGTGCAGACGATACTGCTCCGCGCATAAACGAATCTTGAATTCCATCGCCAACGCGATCATTAAATTTTTTCTCACTGATTTTCATAGACATAGCTTATGTTCCCCCTTCATGAGCGACTATTCAGTACCTCAGCAATATGCATTACTTTTATTTCTTTTCCTAAACGCTCAATACGTCCGCCAATGTTTAACAAACACCCACAATCTGCACCGATTAAATAATCAGCACCTGTTTCCATTGCACTATCTACCTTTTCATCTACCATTTGCTCAGAAATTGGAGTCATCTTCACTGAAAACGTTCCCCCAAACCCGCAACAATTTTGCACATTTGGTAACTCTCTCACAGTTAACCCTTTTACATTAGATAATAAAATTCCTGGTGCCTCTGTTACTCCAAGCATACGTGTCATATGACATGATTTATGAATAGTAGCAATCCCTGATAAACTCGCACCAACATCAGTAACCTTTAAAACGTCTACAATGAATTGTGTAAATTCATATGTTTTATCAGCAACTTTTTGTGCACGTTTAGCCCACTTCGGATCATCTTTAAAAACATGCGGATACTCATGAAACATTGTCGCACAAGAACCAGATGGCGTAACGATATATTCTGCATCCTCGAAAGTTTCAATCATATGTTTCATCGCTTCTTTTGCCGCTTCTACATGGCCGCTATTATAAGCAGGCTGACCGCAACAAACTTGTGCTTCTGGAAATTCAATTTCACAACCTAAACGCTCCAACACCTCAACTGTTGCTTTGCCGACATTTGTTTCAAACATATCGACTAAACAAGTAACAAATAAAGTAACTTTCATAATTATTACTCCCCCTTTTTACAACTCCACCAACAAACATACGGTCATCAGATGACTAAGGAGAGAAGAAATAGGCTCAACCATGGCCTATCCTCTCCCTCTTCTAAAGAAAACGCTTACTTAATCTCTCTCTATTTTATCAGAAAATTAGATTTTTAAAAGATTAAATTAAGAATTTATATCGTTTCTACCTGTGACAATATGTTCTACATTTGTTAAATGATCTAGCATTGCTTGCTGCGCTAATTCTACATCTTGCTTTAACACTGCATCATATATAACTTGATGCTCTTCTATAAGTCGTTCTGATGTTGTTTGTTCACCATATAAAATAATGCGTCTTGATTCACCAATCGTTTCAGCAATCATCTCTGAAACATGATTCATAAGTTCAAGCAAAATGTTGTTATGCGAAGACTCTGCAATTCCCATATGGAACTGAAAATCTGCTTTTTCACCAGCTTTTTCATCTCCAACGCTCTTTGCCATTTCATCTAACCAATGCTTCATATTTTGCAAATTATCTTCCGTACGTTTTGCCGCAGCTGCTCGAACTGCCCCCACTTCAAGCACCTTTCGTACTTCTAATAAATTCAAAATATCTTCTTTCTTCATCAGTAATCTATTGTTTAATGATTTTGTTAATGAAGAAGAATCGAAGTTCTTCACATATGTACCTTCTCCTTGTTTCATCTCAATTAAGCCCATTGCTCTTAGCGCACTTAGCGCTTCACGAACAGCAGATCTACCAACTTGAAACTGCTCAGCTAATTGATGTACAGGAAGTAGTTTGTCACCAGGTTTTAACGTACCATTTTTAATCATTGTTAAAATAGCTTCAGATACTTCTTCGTAAATCTTTTTCGGTTTAATAGATTTGTACTCCAGTTAAATCACCTCAGTATCTTCCAAACAACAATTGAAACGATTTATAAGAACTTTGCATCATAACTATTTTAGAACGAATTAATAAGAAGTACAAATGTTTTGTTCATAAATTCGTCAAAATTCCGATATTTATTACATATTAATTTATATCTTACGTATAATTATTGTCTTCCATATAAAGAGCATGCCCTAAAAATTAGAACATGCTCTCCTCATCCTGTACTTTCAATTTAATACTAACCGTCGTACCGTTCCCTTTTTCGCTTTCAATCCGCCACTGTCCATCATGTATATGAACAATTTGTCTTACAATTGCCAGGCCTAAACCTGTTCCACCATGTTGACGACTTCTCGCTTTATCAACTCGGTAAAAACGTTCGCCAAGGTTTTCTAAATGCTCTGTATCAATACCGATTCCCGTATCTTTTATGTTCAATTCACAGTAATCATCTGTCTGTCTGAGCGTTACCATAATATCCCCGTTTTGATTTGTATACCGTATTGCATTATCTAACACGTTATGAAGCACTTGTTGCATACGATCCTCATCAATCATTACAATGATTTCTGGATTTAAATTTGTTGAAATACGAATTTTCTTTTCTATAAACTTAATCTCATACGTATCTAACACATCTTCAATCAGTTGTGAAAAAACGATAGGTTGTTTCTTTAACGGAAAATGTTCACCTTCTAATTGTGCTAAATCTAATAAATCATGAACGAGACGCTGCATACGATCTGCTTCTTTATGAATGAGCTGTGTTACTTTTTCCTGCTGCGCTCCCTTCGCTACACCATCTAAAATAGCCTCGCTATACCCTTTTATATAACTAAGCGGTGTTCTTAGTTCATGCGAAACGTTAGCTAAAAACTCCTTACGCTTTACATCTTCTGTCTCCAAAGAATTTGCCATTTTATTAAATGCTTTTCCTAATCGCCCAATTTCATCTTCAGAAGAAATTGTAATTCGTTCTGAGAAATCTCCTGTAGCCAAATGATTGGCAACTCGCTCCATTTGCGAAAGTGGTTTCGTAATAGCAATAATAATTTTTCTACCAATCCATATTGTCAGTAAAGTTATAGCAAGTGCTAACGGTGCTAAAATAAGACCCATATCATATATTAAGTCTTTTATACTTTTTAAAGGAATATAAGAATATACAATACCAACTAATTTTTTATTTTCTAAAACAGGGATGACAACCCCCATAATATTACGGTCAAAATGTTCCTCGTATCCTATCTTTGTCACAGTTTTTCCATCTAATAATGCTTGCCTGTCCCCTTCACTTATAAGAGAATGATGGTGCACATCAAATGGTAAGCATGCGCTTAAATCACGTGGGTTCGATACGAAAAGAACGTCTGAACTAGATATTTGATCAAATGCTCTTACTTTCTCTTCAAAAATTGATATTCCTTCGCGCTTATCATATTGCGCAGCAAGACGCTTCCCTTCCATTACTAATGAATCTTTTAAATTATCAACGTATAGTTTTTCGTACGAGTATAAAGATACAAAATAAAGAAAGGAAACTGTTACAAATACTGCACATACTACTGTCAGCCAAAGCTTCTGTACCATCGTAAACATACGTTACACCTCAAATTTATAGCCTACACCCCAAACAGTTTGAATGTAGTTTCCACTTTCTCCAAGCTTCAAACGCATCGTTTTCACGTGCGTATCTACTGTTCTTGTGCTTCCGGCATAATCATATCCCCATACCTTTTCCAGCAATTGTTCCCGGCTAAATACTTGCCCTGTATGTTGGCAAAGAAAATAGAGTAAATCAAACTCTTTTACTGTAAGAGAAATCGGTTCACCATCAGCCTCAATCTTCCTACTTTTTTCATTAATAAGGATCGGTCCAAACTGAATCTCCTCTTGTTGCTCTTGCTTTGTATAACGTCTTAACACAGCTTCCATACGAGCGATTAATTCACCAGGACTAAATGGTTTTACAATATAATCATCCGCCCCCATACGTAAGCCGTTCACCCTATTCCACTCTTCACCTTTTGCTGTTAAAAATATAATTGGTACATCTGACGTTTTTCTAATTTCTTTGCAAACTGAAAGTCCATCCATCTCTGGCATCATAATATCTAGTACAACGAAATCATAATGGTCCGTTTCTAATTTTTTTAGAGCCTCTTTTCCATTTTCAGCTTCTCCCCACTCGTATCCGAAATTATCTAAGTACATTCCAACAAGTTGCCTCATATCACTTTCATCATCTACAACTAGCACCCTATATTTACTCATTGTCCTTCCCTTCTCTCTCTATGAGTTGAAACGGTCCTTTTCCGACTTTAATTGTTTGTTTTATTTTCAAATTCTTCATATCCATGACGCACACTTCATCACTATCATAGCTTGCTACGTATCCTTCTGCTCCGCTCTTCAAAAATGCAAATGGGTTTGATCCTACTTCTACAGAAGCCACCTCTTTATACGTGCTAACATCAAACTTTCTAAGCGTATTCGAACCGTGACTTAATGCATATACATACTTATTATCCTTCGTAATATTCACAGGCATAAACGGAGCGTGTAAAGAACGTACCATTTCTCCGCTCTGCAAAGAATACACTAATACTTTCTCATTCACCTGATTTCCATCACCATGTCCGCCAATCCATATTTCTTTCCCATCTGGACTAATTGTTGCTCCCGTTGACGCTGGTGGAATCGTAAAGGATTGCATCACTTCTTTTTTCTTTGTATCAATTGTCGTTAGCTTCGTATCATAAAAGTTTAATACAGATAACTGGTTATGGTACTCTACCATCGTTATTGGTCCTTTTCCTGTCGAAACATTCCCTGTCTCTTTTCCATTAATCGTAAAGAACCTTACCTTTTGGGCATTTTGATCGGCAGCAAATAATTGCTTTTTATCTTCTGATACGACTACATTTACAATGCCTTTTCCTGTTTTATATTTTTCCACTTGCCTTCCTTCTGCTAGTGAATATACATACATGTACTCTAACTGCTTACCATATACAAGTATGTCCTCACCATTTGGAAGTAGTGCAATCCCTGCCATTGGTTCGTTAAGTTCCCATGTCGTAATTAACTTTTTAGTATGTTTATCAACAAAACTAATACTACCTTCTTTTATATTCGTTGTTATAATAACACTTTTATCTTTAGCAATCGATGTATAGGAACTTCCTTGACACCCTACTAATAGAAATAAAAAACAGAGAAGAAAAATATACTTTCTCAAAAGATCCCCTCCATCTTCGGATGATTTCGTTATAATTGTAAAATAACAAATAAATGTGTGGAAAGTGTGAAATTTCCCTTTCCTACTTCATTTACATATATAATGTACAACAAATAGAATTTGAGGTGTGCCA
Source organism: Bacillus sp. SSR7 (assembly GCF_055902415.1). Classification (NCBI taxonomy): domain Bacteria; kingdom Bacillati; phylum Bacillota; class Bacilli; order Caryophanales; family Bacillaceae; genus Bacillus; species Bacillus sp. SSR7. The sequence goes on from NZ_JBVVXV010000003.1 coordinate 391,784, forward strand.
ATTATGCTTTTTCCTGATTTAGCGAATAAAATTGTACGAGAAGTACGCAGGCTAATTAAAGAAAATATTATTATCATTAATATACAAGGCGTTATTATCGCAAGTACAGATATAGAAAGAATCGGCCAATTTCATGAAGGCGCACTCCGCTGCGCAAAACAAAAGAAAACTGTCATTATTACAAAAGAGGATGAACGATGTTTGCAAGGCGTAAAGGCAGGTATGAATCTCCCTTTACTATTCCATGACGAAGTAATTGGTGTCATTGGAATCACAGGTGAACCTGAAAATATTTCACAATACGGAGAAATATTACGTAAAATGACCGAACTACTCATCCATGAAAACTACTTTTTAGAACAACTAGAACTTGAACACCGTTCTTATGAAGCATTTGTCTTTGATTGGCTTCAAAATACAGACTGGTCTCCAAGCTTTCTCGATCGTGCCAAAACACTTGGTATTGATTTATATAAGAAAAAACAACTTATTTTGTTCTCTATCGATCAAAATGACACGATGCTTCAGCGTAAGATTTGGCAACATGTACGCAATCTATTAACAAAGGAGCATCTATTTGTTCGCTGGGGAAATGATCGATTTATTTTATTTACAGTCACGAACTCCAAAGAGCAAACGTACCAATTTTTAAAACGATTAAAACAAGACTGTGAAACTTTATTTTCTACTCCTTTATATATCGGGATTGGACAGTCCGTTACGCCAAGCAATATGAACTTATCGTACGAACAAGCATTACAAGCTCTTTCCGTATCACTTGAAACGAAACAAATTGTATTTAATGAAGATTTACGTTTAGAAATGTGCTTACAAGATATTTCTGCCGAAACGCGGGAACAGTTTCTAAAGCGCACCATCGAAAACTTACTATCATCTCCTGAGCTTATACACACTTTACGTTTATTTACCGATTATAACCAATCTTATAAACAAACAGCGGAGCAATTACATATACACATTAACACATTGCATTACAGACTTAAAAAAATTGAGGAGTATACAGGACTTGATCCGAAACAATTCAAAGACTTAAACATTTTATACTTCTCGCTCCTCTTATTAGATAATCATACAAAAAAGAATGATAAAACAGATTAATCTTTAGATGATTATACATAGAAAGAATCCCCCGACTTTTTTATCATTATAATGAAAGCACTGTGATAACGTTTTTTATTATGACTAATTACGTTAACAGTTTGAGGGGGATTTCCAATGTTAGAAAAACAAATTATTGATTCATTCGTATCCATTGTTGGCGAAGAGAATGTGGATACATCCAATATGGGGCGTTTAACGTATAGTTATGATGCCACTCCAAACTTCCAAGCAATGCCTGATGCAGTCATTGCTCCTCGTAATACAAATGAAGTAGCTGAAGTGTTAAAAGTATGTAACGCTCACAAAATCCCTGTATATGTTCGTGGTTCTGGAACAAACCTTTGTGCAGGGACATGTCCACTTAAAGGCGGTATTGTTCTTATCTTCCGCCATATGAATAACATTTTAGAAATTGATGAAGAGAATTTAACAATTACTGTACAAGCTGGTGTCATTACACTTGATATTATTAAAGCCGTAGAAGAAAAAGGTTTATTTTATCCACCAGATCCAAGCTCAATGAAAATTTCTACAATTGGCGGTAACATTAATGAAAACTCGGGTGGATTACGTGGATTAAAATATGGCGTAACACGTGATTATGTGATGGGTCTTGAACTTGTCTTACCAAATGGTGATATGATTCGTACTGGTGGTAAATTGGCAAAAGATGTAGCTGGTTACGATTTAACTCGTTTATTTATCGGTTCTGAAGGAACTCTTGGCGTCGTGACTGAAGCGATATTAAAACTTGTTCCTATACCTGAAACGAAGAAAACGATGCTTGCACTATATGAAGATATTAACGAAGCTGCACGTGCTGTTTCTTCTATTATTGCAAATAAAATCATTCCAGCGACACTTGAGTTTTTAGACCAGCCGACAATTGAAGTTGTAGAAGAGTTTGCTCAAATCGGTTTACCAACTGACGTAAAAGCAATTTTATTAATTGAGCAAGATGGTCCGCCTGAAGTTGTCAATCGAGATATTGAAAAAATGGCTAACGTTTGTCGTTCTATGAATGCAGTTGATGTTCGCGTTGCAAAAGATGAAGCAGAAGCAGATGCGCTTCGAACAGCTCGCCGTAGTGCACTATCAGCACTTGCAAGATTAAAACCTACTACAATACTGGAAGATGCAACGGTACCACGTTCACAAATCGCTCCAATGGTTGAAGCGATTAATGCCATTGCAAAAAAATATAATATTCCTATTTGTACGTTTGGGCATGCTGGTGATGGTAACTTACATCCAACTTGTATGACAGATGCTCGTAATGAAGAAGAAATGCACAGAGCTGAACAAGCTTTCGCTGAAATATTTGCGAAAGCAATTGAACTTGGCGGCACGATTACTGGTGAACATGGTGTTGGTGCGATGAAAGCCCCGTATTTAGAAATGAAATTAGGTAAAGAAGGTATTGCTGCTATGCAAGGGATTAAACAAGCCTTCGATCCAAATAACATTATGAATCCAGGAAAGATGTTCGCGAAGGACACTCGTAAAAGAGTGGTGGTTGAGCGATGACAACATTAAATAAAGAAAACATTCAAAAGGAATTTAAAGAACGATTAAGTGAAGATGAACTACTAAACTGTATGCGATGCGGTTTCTGCTTACCAACTTGCCCTACTTACATTCAATCTGGATATAAAGAATCACATTCACCACGAGGACGTATTGCATTAATGAAAGCGGTCGTTGACGGTTTAATTGAGCCAGATGAAGATATTGAAAACACATTAAACGTTTGCCTTGGCTGCCGTGCTTGTGAACCTGTTTGTCCATCTGGTGTGAATTATGGCCATTTATTAGAAGAAGCCCGTGATATTATAAATCAAAACAAAAAATTCTCAGTGCCCGTGAAAGCCGTTCGTAAAGTCGTTTTTGAAGGACTATTCCCGCATCAAAATCGAATGAGAACATTAACCGGACTAATTGGTTTTTATCAGCGTTCTGGTTTACAAACGCTAACACATAAAACAGGGATTATGAAGTTATTCCCTGAAACACTTGCAACAATGGATCTCGTTTTGCCTAAGGTTCCTAAAATGAAAGCAATGAAAGATCGTCCTGAATTTTTACATGCTGAAAGTACAAAAAAGAAACAAGTTGCATTCTTCACAGGTTGTTTAATGGATACAATGTTTTTAGAAACAAATAACGCAACGATGAAACTTCTTCAGTTAGCTGGTTGTGATATCGTTATTCCGAAAACACAAAGTTGTTGCGGGGCATTACATGGGCATGCTGGTGAGAAGAATGGAGCAAAAGAATTAGCAAAGCGCAATATAAAAGCATTCGAAGACTTAAACATCGACTATATTATTACGAATGCTGGTGGTTGCGGAGCTTACCTCGTAGACTACGATTACCTGTTAAAAGATGATCCACAGTGGGCTGAACGTGCAAAGCAGTTTGTTTCTAAAATTAAAGATATTACTGCTATTCTAGTAGAACTAGATTTCCATAAACGTAATGACTTACGACTCACGCCGCAAATTATTACGTATCAAGACTCTTGTCACTTACGCAATGTTATGCGAACATCTTCAGAACCTCGTATGTTACTAGAAGCAATTCAAGGCGCAACATACCGTGAAATGAAAGATGCGGATCGCTGCTGTGGTTCTGCTGGTATTTATAACATTGTTCATTCAGAACTATCCATGGAATTTCTAGATTACAAAATGGACCGTGTGTATGAAACAGAAGCAGCAACCATTGTTACTGCAAATCCAGGTTGTTTATTACAAATGAAATTAGGTATTGAACGAGAAGGTCTTTCTCATAAAATGAGAGGAATTCACATTGTTGATTTATTATTAGAAGCAATTGAAACCAACTCGTAATAACTCGTAACATACGTAATAATAAGAAAACGGCTATCTCCTTCGTCTATGTAAAGAGATAGCCGCTTTTTTGTCCGCTACAACATTAAAAATATGTTACTTTATTATAAAAAAGAACAACAGAAACATTACAGTTTTGTAAAAATCAATCCAGTATATTCCTCAAAAAAACGCTCAAATCATTGATACAATAGGATTCTTCATTTTCAATATAGGTACATTTATCCAAAAACCCCCTCTTATAACCAAGTATAAAAATGCGGAAAATTCCTTTTATACTCTATGTTTCTCTTATTTTTCCGCCTTTCCCCTCTTAGGATAAATTAGGTAAATTTTAAGTCTATGAATTTTTTTCCATCTTTTTTCTCGCAAAATCTATGCTACGATGAATTTGTCAGTCAGACAGGCTGTCAAAAACAAATCGTGTGAAAACAAATTAAAACTTTACATAGGGGGACACACATCATGAAAAAGCGTGTTTTATTATCTGTAGCTGCTGCAACGGCTCTTACTTTAGGAGTATCTTCTCTAGATGCACAAGCTGCAACAGTACAACCATCTAACATAAAGGTTCAAAATATTCAGCATTCAAAAGTGATGATGAAACAAATGAGCCAACAAGAATTACAAGCATTCTTACAATCTATGGGCGTTGAGTCATTAGCACAATGGCAACAAGGAAACTTCCAACCAAATTGCATTATTCCTGGTCAACAACCTACTGAAAATGTTGTAACTGAGCAACCAACAGCTAAGCCAGAAACTCAAAAGCCTGCTGAGCAAAAGCCAGTTGAGCAAAAACCTGCTGAAGAGGTGCAAAAACCAGAAGCTCAAAAGCCTGCTGAAAACAATAATACGCAAAAACCTGCTGAACAAAAACCTGCTGAGCAAAAGCCTGCTGAAGAAGCAAAATCTTTAAGCGAGTTCGAACAACGTGTTGTTGAATTAACAAACGCTGAGCGTGCAAAACAAGGTTTACCAGCTTTAAAAATCGACACTGAATTAAGCAAAGTAGCACGCATTAAATCTGAAGATATGCAAAAAAATAACTACTTTGATCATAACAGCCCTACATACGGGTCTCCGTTTGACATGATGAAGAAATTTGGTATTTCTTATACATCTGCAGGTGAAAACATCGCTCAAGGCCAACGTACACCTGAAGAAGTAGTACAAGCTTGGATGAACAGTGCTGGACACCGTGCAAACATCTTAAATAATGGCTTCACTCACATCGGTGTTGGCTATGTAGAAAGCGGCAACTACTGGACACAACAATTTATTACGAAGTAAATAGATTAAAAGAGTCTTCTCATAATGAGAAGACTCTTTTTTACGTTTCATAACTTTCTATTATGTATGAGTATAAAGCGTAGAACATAAACAAAATAGAACCACCACTTATTACGCTAAGTAACACATAAAATCCCCATTTCAAGTTCAAAAACAATGAAAATAATATACTACATGCCATCACTTGAAAAATCCGCCTACTCACTAAACGGATCTTTTTTAATTTGATTGAGTCTTTTTCCGTACTCTGAACTTTTTTAAACGCCTTACTAAGCATAAAAAGAAACATACTAATCCCAATTGTTAGTCCTGTTTGAAAGGATATCATGCTTCCAAAATTAATAAAGAGAATGAGCATATGGATAAACAACATAAATAAAGTAATCGTCTTTAGAAATCCACTTATAATGACATGCTCTTCTTCATTAAACTTATATATATTATGTGAAATAATATACATCAATCCATGTAAGAAAATAATAAGACAAGGAATAAGTGCTATAACAACTTGTTTACTCATAAACTCGTTCGGCCGACCATTTACATCCCAATGTACCGCCAAATGTTCTGGTAAATATGGATAGAGACATAGAGTAACTAAAAGACAAGCGAAAAATATTCCTAGTATATATTTATATTTGATCAAGTGATTCTCACCTCTCTTTTCTCTTAACGGCTTCGCTTCTTTTAGAGAAATTCCTGCAAAAATCTACTTTTCTCAACTTTAAACTTCCACTTTACGCATTCATTCTTTGAAATTCTTTCATTGTATCATTTAATTTTGTAGGGAATGGTACATCAACTTCAATCTCTTCTTTCGTAATTGGATGTAAGAAGTTTATCTTCATCGCATGTAACGCCTGCCTAGACATATATTTTGTTCCTCCACCATATAAAACATCCCCAATTAACGGATTACCATTATAGCTCATATGAACACGGATTTGATGGGTTCTACCAGTTTCTAATTGTAACGTTACGAGCGTAACATTTTGTTTTTTAAAATACTTCTCTACTTTATAATATGTGATTGCTTGATCTCCCTTTGGAGAAACACGTCGTCTCGTCGCATGATGGCGATCTCTTCCGATAGCCGCGTCAATTGTTCCTTGCTTCTTTTTCACTTTCCCTTCTACAAGAGCCACATACGTTCTTTTAATTTTTCGTTCCATTAATAAACGATCCATAATTGCACCAGCAATTCTATGTTTGGCAAACACGACACCACCTGTCGTATCTTTATCTAACCGATGAATATGACGAACCTTCGTCTCTAAACCTTGCATTTGAAAATGGAAGGCGACAAGATTTGCAAGTGTTCCCATCCCGCCTTTTTCAGCAGGGTGCGTATCCATCTTCTCAGGCTTATTTACGATGAGTACATGATCGTCTTCATATACTACATCTAATTCACCATATTCAGGCTCTACACCGTATTCTTCCTCCATAAACATATGGACTTGTAACTTTTCGTCCTCTTTTAAAAGCTCATTCCATCTTCTCTGTTCTCCGTTAACAGTAACACCTTTTTCCATACGAAGCTGATGTAACAACTTTTTCGGTATTTCCCATTCTATTTTTAATAACGACTCAATGCTTATACCATTCCATTTCGCTGGCACAGTAATTTCGCACCATTCGCCCTTCTTTTTCGTTTCCATACTGTATCACCTTATTTCTATTGATTCTCTCATTGTAACGGAAAATACACTTTGATGCACCGTCAAAAATAGAGGACAGTCTTATAATAGACTGCCCCTCATGCTCTACGCCTTCTCATTTCCTGCAACACTTCTTCCGCTTTTTGTTCATACGATAAATCTTTAAAGAAATCCGCCAATCTTTTATAATCATTATACGTATCTAATAAGTCATCCATCTTTTCTACTTTCATCACTTGTTGTTTTTGCTTCATTTTTACCGGATAACGATAGCCTGATACTTCTTGTATTTTGTAATACTCATCCTCTACTTGAATGACCTTTACAAGTTCCTCTTCTTCCGCATCCATCGTATACCCATCAAAATCTCTAAGCAATTCATAAATGATATGAGTCCATTCATCTTTTGGATAAAACCCTTTTTCTAACCGATAACCGACAATGCGATACATATGCCCATCATTTTCTGCAAACTGTACTGTATCATTTAGCTTAAACTTAAAATAACGAAACATTGCCTTCACCTACTTATATGTAATGTTCTTATCACATACTATTTGCAAAATGTAGGTCTTGCTATTCATAAAAAAATACTCATCTTATAGATGAGTATTTTTTATGATGATTTTTCTCTCTTCTTTCGAAATGGTAACCACCAGTTCCAGTCTCCAAACAATTTCATTAAACTTGGTACGAGCATAAGACGAATAATTGTTGCATCAAGAAATATCGCTAATGCAACGCCAAGACCCATTTGCCGTACTGGTAAAATATCAGTAAAGGCGAAAGCACCAGTTACAACAATCATAATTAATGCAGCTGATGTAATAATTCTACTTGTTGAAACAAGTCCTTCTAACGTTGCTTGATCGTTATCCCCCGTTTCTTCATACAGTTCATGGATACGCGAAATAAGAAATACTTCATAATCCATGCTAAGCCCAAAGACGAGACCGAAAATGAAGATTGGTAAAACAAATAGAACTGGACTTGCTTCTAAACCAAAATGACCACCTTCAAATAACCAAACAACAATCCCAATTGTTGCGCTTAGACTAAGTATATTCATAATAATCGCCTTAATTGGAATGAGTATAGATCGAAATGCAAATAATAATATAACAAACGTCGATCCAAATATAACAGACATACCAATTGCAACTTTATCTTTAATTTCATCTTCTAACTCTTGTTGGAACGTCGTCATTCCGCCTAGATAATACGTAACATTCGTTTCTTTATAATTTCGTTTAAAATCACGAACCCACTGTTTAGCAGTTTCAGTACGTGGTTTTGTATCTAAAAAGACTTCGATTGTTGTCTTATTTCCTTCCGTATACGCTTCAAATACCGGAGCTATTTTAGCAGCTTCTGGCGACTGTAACATCCCAGCAACTTGATTTGATTTCATTCCATTTAAACTGTCGTATAAACTTCTTACTTCATATACTTTCTTATCATCTTTTAACTTCCGAACGACTTCTTCTAGCTTTTGTAAACTTTCTTTTTCTTTCATATCTTTTTTCGTCTCTACGACTAACGTAACATCAGCATGTGTTTTTGCAGTTTCATTAAATGCCTCTTCGTACTTCTCATATGCAATTCTTGTATCACTTTGTTTAGGTAAAGCTTCCACATCAGGGAACTGCAAATTAGCTGTACGTAATGGTAATAAGCAAATCACAATAAATGTTGTAACAACAATAATCATCGCAATTGGATGTTTCATTACAAATTGTGCAAATGTACGCCACGCCTTTGCCGGTGTATGTGCTACTTGATTCTTTTTTAATATTCGTTTACCGATTAACGATAATAGCGCTGGAAGAAGTGTGAGCGAGAATAAAATACTCATAATTACAACAATCATTCCACTAATTGCGACGGACTGAATATAATCGATTTTAAAGAAAAACAAACCGGATAGGCCAACGAATACACATAATCCTGAAAATACGATTGCTCGCCCTGCTGTCTGATATGTAATTGCTATCGCTTCTTTTACCGTTCGCTTTGCAACTTCCTCTCGAAAACGATTTACAAATAATAGCGCAAAATCAATAGACAACGCAAGTCCGATCATCGGTGCAACATTTAGCACAAAGATAGATAGTTCCTTATCGCTACCTATAAAGTATAATATGCCCATCGTACTAATAACACTAAGTGCCCCATTTACAATTGGTAAAATAGATGCCAAAAGGCTACCGAATGAAAATAGTAATACGAGAAATGCAATTGGTAACCCAATCATCTCTGCTACTTTTAAATCATTTTGCGTTCTTTCATTAATCTCTTTGTTAATTTTCGGAAATCCTGTAGGCGTTACTTTTAATGCCTCATTACTTTTCTTTTCGATTTTATCAGCAAATTGTAATGTCTTTTCCATTCGTTCTTTATTTGTTTTCCCGGAAAATAAAATTGTCGCATAGCCGATATCATCTTGTAACATTTCTTTATTTTGCACTGGATGATGGAAAGATTCATATTTCTCTTTCTCTTGTACATTTTTTACAATACCCTCTACTTGCTTTTGAAATTCCTCATGTGAAACGCCCTTATTTTTTTCAAAAACGAGTAGAAGTGTATCTTGAGACCTCTTAAAATCTTTATCTAAAATTTCTTTCGTTTTTTGGTAGTCCCCTTCCGTTTGGAAGCCATCACCACCTAATACGCCTGGTAGCTTTGGTGCGAATATACCGAGTGCTATCGCAACCAATAGTAATGCTACTATTACTGTATAACGGAACTGATACAAAAAAGCTCCTAATTTTCCCCACTTATCTACTTTATGTACATTTGTTTTCACACATTTTCACCTACTTTACATAATTCAATTGCCACTTATACTGTATCACATCTTCATACAAACAAAAAACGTCTAGAAAAACTATAATAATAGTTTTTCTAGACGTTTTTCTATCTCTCTTTATTAAGACCAAACCTCTCAGTAAGTAAACGATGGTAATAAATCGCCATAATTAATAAAATACCACCTACGCAGTAGCCTGCTAAAATATCAGTTGGATAATGCACATTTAAAATGACTCTACTTAATCCAATCGATACAATGATTATTCCCATCAAAATGGTTATCATATATTTTCCTGCTACACTCTTCAAATTTGCCGCAATGATATAAGCAAGAAATCCGAATGTCATAATAGATAACATCGCATGTCCACTAGGGAAGCTATATCCAAGTGCATCCAACGCTTCATTTAGCGACGGACGATCCCTTTTCATAATTTCTTTTATCCCTTTATTCACAAGATGGGTTATTAAGATGCCCACTGGATATACGATCATCGCAGCATAGTAACGTTTTCTCCAAAAAACAAGTAAACTTATAACGAGCGTAGTTACGATCCCAATGGCAGATCCTAATTTTGTATAGTGTGAGAAAAATGTAAGCGAACTTTCAGTTTGTAATCCTTTTACTAACCCTCTGACATATGTATCCATCACTGTAACACCACCAGCATGTACTCTCCAAGCAACAATGCCAAATACAGCAAATAATAAACCGATACACATTACCTCATATTGATGCAACTTCTTCTTCAAACGATTTCCTCCTACTATGAAAAAATGCGATTTCTACTTTAGAAACCGCATTTCCTTACTTATTTACCTTTTGTTTTTAGCTCTGTCCAGTAACGATCATAGTCTTTTAACTTATCGTCTACATCAACAAGCCATTCTGTACGATCTAACTCTTCTTTCGTTAAGAAAATCATGTGGTTATCACGATATTCTTTACTATGAAGAGGATGAGCTTTTTCATTTGGATTACTGTATCCAATTGACTCGTAGTTTTTCACACTTACTTTTTCATCTAGTAAGTAGTTCATAAACTTCTCTGCAAGCTCTTTGTTTTTCGCACCTTTTGGAATTGCTAACGTATCAGCCCAAATTGTACCGCCTTCTTTTGGTACAACGTACTCTACATCTTTATTATCTTTTGCGATAAATGCTGCATCCCCAGACCAAACTGTTCCGATCCAAGCATCTTCTGTAATAAATTTTTGTTTAATATTATCTGTATCAAATGCTAATAAGTTTGGAAGTAGCTTCTGTAAATCAGTTGCTGCTGTCTTTAACTGTGCATCGTCTTTCGTGCTGTTTGAAAATCCATGCTTCTTAAGACCCATTCCTAACACTTCACGAGAATCATTTAATAAAGTTACATGCCCTTTATATTTCTCATTCCATAAGTCAGCCCAACTTGTAGGTGCTTCCTTCACATACTTTTTATTGTATGCAATACCTGTTACGCCCCAAGTATATACTAAAGAATATTTATTCTCTGGATCAAATGCAGGTGTTTTGAAATTAGAAATCATGTTTTCGATATTTGGGATATTCTTTTTATCTAACGGCGCTAATAAATCCATTTTCGCCATTGTTTTAACCATGTAATCAGACGGCTGAATTAAATCATACTTCGCGCCACCTGCTTGTAATTTCGCAAGCATTTCTTCATTACTTGCATACTTATCATAGTTAATTTTCACGTTATATTTCTTTTCAAAATCTCTTAACACTTGCTCATCAAAATTGTCAGCCCAGCTATAAATGTTTAACTCTTCTTTTTTTTCACCACAACCAGCAAGTACACCAGCAACAAGGCTAAAGCTAATTGCTGCGCCGGCTAATCTTTTCATTAATTTCATCGGTTTTATTACCTCCTCGTACTTTCTATATCGTTCGTATTATAAAGGAAGGTGTCCTCCAGAGTTTTCTTCACCATCTGCACCTTTGTTACGGAAGATTTCAGATAGAACCATTAATCCTACGATAGCCACAATTAAAATTGTAGAAAGTGCATTAATTTCTGGTGATACTCCGCGCTTAACCATACTGTAAATGTATAATGGCAATGTTGTTGATCCTGGTCCTGATACGAAGAAACTAATTACAAAATCATCAATTGATAATGTGAATGTTAATAATGCGGCAGAAATAACTCCTGGTGCAATTGCTGGAAACGTTACATAACGAAACGTTTGCCACGGCGTTGCTCCTAAATCATTCGCAGCCTCTTCTAAATCACGTCCCATACCAGAAAGGCGTGCTGCTAAAATAACGACAACAAATGAAATACTAAATGTAATGTGTGCAATAATAATTGTTGTTTTACCAAGCTCCATACCTAATTGACTAAATAAAATAAGTAAAGATAATCCCATTAAAATATCAGGGATTAAAATTGGTAAATATACAAGACCGTTAATCGCACCTTCATAACGATATTTATAACGATGTAATGCAATTGCAAAAATCACACCAAGAACAGTCGTTACAATCGTCGTTACAATCGCAATCGTCATACTATTTACAAACGCATCAATAACATCTTGTTTTTGAAATAAATCTGTATACCAATGGAATGTGAATCCTTCCCATTCCGCATTAATGCGAGAATCATTGAAGGAATACACCATTAAAACCATCATTGGAAAATACAAGAACAATAAAATTAACCAAGAATAAGAAACTAAAAACTTCTTCATCTTTGCCTATTCCCCTCCGTTCCCATCATATTTATATACTTTCGTTGCACGATAATATAAGTAAATTAACAGAACAGAGAATAGAACAACAATCATAGATAACGCAGATCCAAACGGCCAATCACGCGCTCCTAAGAATTGATTTTGAATTACGTTTCCGATTAATGCTACTTTCGATCCACCCATAACGTCTGATACAACAAACATTCCGATAGAAGAAACAAACACTAAAATAGAACCGGTAGCAATCCCTGACATCGTCATTGGTACTGTAACATTCCAAAATGCCTTTACTGGTGTTGCCCCTAAATCATAAGCTGCTTCTAGCTTACGCTTATCAAGCTGCTCGATCGCTGCATACACTGGTAAAATCATAAATGGTAATAAAGAATATACCATTCCGAGTATGACAGAAGGTGTATTATATAGTAAATTTAAAGGTTCACTAATAATACCTAGCTTCAATAGCAATGTGTTTACAAGACCTTGTGAACGTAAAATAACAATCCATGCGTAAGAACGAACAAGGAAGTTAATCCAAAACGGGATTGTTGCCAATAATAAAAGAATCGAACGATATTTGCGATCGACAATTGTAATTGTATATGCAAATGGATAACCGATCAGTAAACATATTACTGTGGTAATAACCGCAATTTTTACTGTTTCCCATAACGTCCCCATATATAATGGATCAAATACACGTTCTATGTTCTCTAATGTAAATTGCATTTCTACTGTCCCATATGCTCCGCGCTGCATGAAGGCAAATGCCAATACAAACAGAAGGGGAATTAGGAAGAAGATTAACAGCCATGCGACTGTAGGTAGTGCGAGTAATTTCCCTTTTTTCAATTTAAGGTCACCTCGTCCTCTTGCTCCCAGCCTACGTATACATTATCTCCAATGCTCCACTGTGCTGCTTCTTCAGCAGTTTGATATGCCATTAGTAATTCTGATGTTTTCTCATCACGTACATAAAGCTTCTCCATATTTCCAACAAACTCAATGTCTTCAATATGTCCAAGGTGGTATTCTTTTAAAATTGGCTCTTCAACCGAACGCACTTTTACATTTTCAGGACGAATTGCTACATAGCCTTCCCCGTTTTTTACAATATTATTTTCACCGATAAATGTCGCAACGAACAACGTTTTCGGCTTATTATAAATTTCTTTCGGCGTTCCAATTTGTTCAATATGTCCTTTATTCATAACAACGATACGATCACTCATGCTCATCGCTTCTTCTTGATCGTGCGTTACGTATATGAACGTAATTCCTAAATTACGTTGTAAGTTTTTTAATTCACGTTGCAAGTCTTTTCTTAACTTAAAGTCTAACGCCCCAAGTGGCTCATCTAGTAATAGTACACGCGGGTTATTTACAATCGCTCTCGCAATTGCTACACGCTGCTGCTGTCCACCAGAAAGCTTTGCAGGTTTACGATTACGGAACTCAAGTAACTGCGTTAAACGCATTGCCTCTTCAGCACGCTCTTTCTGCTCTGCTGCCGGTACTTTCTGCATTTTCATACCGAAACAAATATTTTTCTCCACATTCATATGTGGGAATAGCGCATAATGTTGGAACACTAGGTTCATATGACGCTTATATGGTGGCAAATCGTTAATCTTTTCATCATCTAATAAAAGATTCCCTTTAGTTGGAGTTTCAAATCCTGCGATCATACGAAGTAACGTCGTTTTTCCGCAACCACTCGGCCCTAAAATAGTTAAAAATTCTCCTTCTTTAATATCTAAAGAAAGCGGTGGGATAATCACTTGATTTCCAAAATGTTTTTCTACTGCTTCAACTTTAATAATCTTTTTCATTTTCCCGTCCTATCTACCTCAAATTTAAATTTTTATATTCATGAATAAATATTTATGTTCTATAGACTATTTTTTGTTTCGATCCAAACAAAAATGGTTATTTAGCAAGCGTTCACTTCTATTCTTTATGTAGTATGTTTGATTCATTTTCGCATGATACATAATGTCGAACAGAAAAACCCCTTCCATTGCGAAGGGGTTATTATCATACGGCTACGCCTACTGATAAACACCATCATCATTTTAACAACTTTCGTATGAATTTTAAAGCACTTTTTGTAGAAGAGTAACGAATTTTCATATCGAATGCCGTAGATTGGGCTAAAATGCTTTTATAATGTGAAAAAGTCCGAAAACTTTCTTCCCCATGATAACTCCCTAATCCACTACTTCCGACGCCCCCAAAAGGTAAATATGGCGTTGCAAGATGATAGACGACATCATTAATACAGCCTCCGCCATACGAAATATTACTCGTTACGTTCTTTTGCACTCCTTTATCTTCAGAGAATACATATAACGCTAACGGCTTCGGGTGTTGCTGAATCGTGTCAATTACATCTTCTATGTTGTCGTATTCTATAATTGGTAAAATCGGACCAAAAATTTCGTCTTCCATAACAGCACTTTCCCATGTAACATTAGTTAACACTGTTGGTTCTATATGTAAAGTTTCTTTTTTATAGTTCCCGCCAATTACAGTTTTACCATCTTTCAAAAACGTACATAAACGTTCAAAATGACGTTCACTCACAATTCGTACATAATTATCATTGTGCAGTGGCTCTTTTCCATACTGCTCCTCAATTTCATGTCGCAACGCTTCAATTAACTGTTCTTTCACGGAAGCATGCACATACATATAATCAGGCGCTACACACGTTTGCCCTGCATTTAAAAACTTTCCCCACACAATCCTTCTTGCTGTTACATCTATTTTCGCATCTTTATGTACAATACATGGACTTTTCCCGCCAAGTTCTAACGTAAGCGGCGTCAACTGTTTTGCTGCTGCTTCCATTACTACTTTTCCAACGCCCACACTTCCTGTAAAGAAAATATAATCAAATGGTTCCTTCAGCAAAGCGGTACTTTCTTCAACGCCACCTTCTACTACTGCTACAAGTTCTTCTTGGAATAATTCCTCTAACATTCCCGTAATCACTTTAGAAACGTTTGGCGTTAGCTCTGACGGCTTTAAAACGATTGTATTTCCAGCTGCTAGCGCTCCTACAAGTGGCGCAATTGCTAATTGAAACGGATAGTTCCACGGTGCAATAATAAGTGTCACACCGTACGGTTCAGGTACTACTTTCCCCTTTGATCCAAAATGAGTCAGCGCTGTTCGAACACGCTTCGGTTTACTCCACGATGAAATATGCTTCAATTGAAAGGAAATTTCTTTTAATACATATCCAACTTCCGTTGTAAACGACTCATGAACTGACTTATTTAAATCTAATTTCAACGCCTGAAATATTTCTTCTTCAAAACGCTGAATGCCTTCATAAAGCTTCTTCAAATTATTCTTTCTCACTTCTATACTTCTCGTATGGCCATTATAAAAATATGCTTTTTGTTTATTTACAATAGAAGAAACACTCATTCATTCACCTTCTCCCACTATTTTCATCCAATTCTTTCATTATTTATATAGACTTCATATATAATAAATTTCTATTCGTAAAGTTACATTATATATAATTTCTTCTTTTATATAAAATTCATTGCTCACAAAAAAACTACCGAAAAAAAATCTCTCGGTAGTTTTACTGTATTAACGATATAAACGAACAGCACCTGCAGAATTATCATCAGCTTGTCCTACTACTTCAAACTTCAGACCAAGATTCGGTAAAATACGTCCTGCATCTGGAATCTGTTGGTTAATATACGTTTTCGAATCGTCAAATTTCGGTACACCCGCTAAGCCATCATACGTAAATGTTCCACGCGTTGGAGATACAACTTTCCAAGCTGGTGTTTTGTCGAATGAGAACGCTGCATCAGCGATTTGGAATCGTGTACTACTCTTAACTGTCGGTTTACCATTTAAAGTTCCTACAATTGCTTCTGGGTGAGAGTCAACTACACCAAGGAAACCATGTCCTGGATGTACGCCAACCCAGTTATCTGTGTAAGCAGAGTCCGCATACCATACGACCATACCAGTGTTAAATACTGGACCGCGTGCAAATTTCAATGCGTTATCTGCACCAGCATAGTTTCTCCACTCTACATAATAGTTATGTTTTTTCTTCTCAGTTCCGTTAGATACAACAAAGCCATCTAATTTTAATTGCGGTGTACCTTCTGCATCATCAGAGAATACTACTTTACCATCTACTGTTAATGAAGCATTATCAAGAGCAAATCCATTTAATGCTAAACCACCATCAGTAATGTAATCAAATGTTAATTTTACTTTCTTACCTTTGAATTGGCTTAAGTCATATGATTTGTCAATCCATTTTCCATTTGTCGAATCTGCATTTCCACTATTAGCCTTCTCACCAAGTCTTTCAATTAACGTTTGTTTACCATCTTCTGTTACAGCGTGTACTTCAAGGAAATCATAACCTGCTTCAATCTCATATAATGACTTGAAATCGAATTTTGCATTCGTTGCATTCGTTAAATCGAACAGTGGTGTTTCCATCTTCGTATGAAGATCATCACCTTTTGTGCTGTAATAATATTGCTTACCAAATGCTGGCTCAATTGTTTTTACATCTTTATCAGGTAAGTTTACACGAATCATACCTGGCCTTGCTGATTTCGTAACACTTTGGTCTAAATATGTTGCTAAACCGATACCTTTATTTAATTTCTCGTAATCTACTTCTACGATATTTGCCCAGTTACCACCGATTGTTTTTTGGAAAAACTCTTTATTTTGTGGTGAGAAACTCGTTGGCGTCGTTCCAGCGATTTTACCAGCCCAGCTTCCGCCACTCATAATAGACCAAGCTTCAATCGGCTCACCCTGACCACTATATTGTGTATCATACTCATCTGGAAGACCTAAATCATGACCATATTCATGTGCGAATACACCAACTGCTCCGTCTTCTGGCTCAATTGTGTAGTCGAATGCTGCCATCTTTCCACCCCAATATGGAACTTTCGCTTGTGTGCCTTCAATTGGGAATGGTTTTGGTCCAACAGTCCAGCGATGTGACCAAATTGCGTCGTCACCTAATTTACCACCGCCTGCTTCTTGTCCAACACCCGCATGAATAATCATTAAATGATCAATTAAACCGTCTGGTTGATTTTTATTTCCGTCACCATTTACATCGTATTGATCAAATTGGTCGAACTCTGATAAATCTATACCACTATCTACAGCTGCTTTTAATGCATCTTTCACTAAGTCACGTGGTCCTTTTGGCCCTTTATTATCATGACCACCGCTAGCAGCATCTGCACCGTAATCAGCAGCTTTCCCAGGAACTGTTAACCATTTTGTAACTGTTCCGTCTACTGTATAACTACCACCAGATTGCTCTTCATAATATTGCTTGAATGTTTCGATTTTACTTCCATCATCTAATGTGAATGGCTCATTACCGAATAACATTTTTTCATAGTGTTCTTTGTTGAAATCATTAGAATACATGTAGCCTGGCTCTTTATCGATATTGTTATGTTTAAAGTCAGCGTACTCTACAAGTAAAACGAGTACTTTATCTTTACGAACATCACCGTTATACGCTTTTTGCTTTGCCGAAGATGTTGGTACTTTACCATTTAGCCCACCTTTAACTGGTCCTGTCGCTGCAGGTGTTCCTGTTGCAGGTTTATCTAACTTTTCTTTCGTATCTGCTTTTGCATCTTTCACTTTCTTTAAAAAGTCAGATGCTTCTTTCGTAAGTGGGTCCCCATTTGTTACTTCTTTCCCAGGATTTTCACCTTTTTTGTTCTCTACGTATTTTTCGACAGCTTTCTTTGTTTCTGTCTCTGAAGCCTTCGAATCAATTACCCCACGTTTTTTTAGCGCATCCGCTAAACGTTCTTCCGGAATTAAATGATCATCAACTGGGCTCGTAGCTGTCTTATTTACAGGTGTTTCAGCATATGCAGATTGAGTACCAGCTCCGAACGAAAGGCCTAATACAGCTGTCAAAGCGATTGATGATAAAACTTTGAACGGTTTCTTGTTCATCCCTTATTTCCTCCCCTAATAAATAATATGTATTACAAATTGAATTTTATTAAAAATTCAATATTTTTTCAATATTTAGTCATATCATGTAATGTTTTTAATATATTTGTAAAAATTCCATAGTTAGCATACGAATATATCACAATTCAACAATGTTTTCTGAAAATATTGAAAATATTTGTCAGAAACTTTATAATCGCCATAGAGGGAATTTAATGGGGATTTTATCTTTGTTTTATCTACAAAATATTTGATAATTCACTACATAAATACAAAATCCGATTGCATTATCACGTATTCTGTAGCAGCAGTTATGACCGATAATTAGGGAGGAATTACATTTGTACAAAGATAAGACTGACACATTGGATCAAGAATGGATTGATTTAATACTTGAAGCTCTAGACGCCGGTATCGCCTTGCAAGATATCGAACATTTTTTCCAACGTATGAGACCATCAAGCCAGGCTCAATAGGTTTGTTCTTTTTAGCGAAGTTTATGTTATAATAATGACATCATAAGACGACGACATATTGATAGAAAGGTGCGCAAATATGATTGGAGAACGTATAAAACGCCTGCGTTTACAAAAAGGTATTTCATTAACTGAACTTGCCGAAAAAGCCGGTGTTGCTAAATCTTACATTAGTTCTATAGAACGCAATTTACAAAAAAACCCTTCCATTCAGTTTCTTGAAAAAATCGCAGCAGTTCTACAAATTCCAGTTGATACTTTACTTCATGATGAAACAACAAAGGAAAATCACTTAGACTCCGAATGGACACAACTCGTTAAAGATGCAATGAGCTCAGGTGTCTCCAAAGAACAATTTCGTGAGTTTCTTGAATTTACAAAATGGAAGCAAGATCAAAAATAATAGAAAGAAGTGCTTACAAACCGCACTTCTTTTTTCTTTTAAAAAAAAGCGGGGGATACCCGCTTTTTTTATTATTTTGCTTCTCCAGCTTCTTGGTTAGCATTGAATGTCCATTCTAAATTCAATGAATCACCTTGGAAGATATTTTGGTCTTTTCCATCATCTACAAATTCAAATTGTACCCATAAATAATCCTCTGTACCAGCTTCTAATCCACCCTTTTCTCCCCACTCAGGAGCAAAGATATCTTTAGCTAAAAGATCTGGATCAGTTTTTTGTAAGTCTGCTAAAGTTGTTTCATATACAGGCTCACTCTGTTTATCCCAGTTCCAAAGGAATTTCACTTTAACGTGCTTACCAAAGTCTTCACCAGCATTATCGCCTTTTGCATCTTTCACAGTATACTTTGTCGCTAGTTTAACGTCTTTAATTGTTAATGAACCGCTATTCTTTAATAAGAACTCTTTCTTAACAGAATCCCCTGGTTTTAAATCTTTAATATCTACAAGCGTTTTAGGGTCTAATGTAAGATCTAACGTCCCAGCCGCAAATGTATTATTCGATACTTCTTTATCGCTAAAGTATGCAAATGTTCCTCCACCAATTAAAGATAACCCCAATGCTGCTGATGCAACTCCCATACCTAATTTCTTTTTCAGACTCACAATCAATTCCCCCTAGCTGTTTTTTATATTTTTATTGCTATCTCTTATTTAAAATAAGAGATGTAACTAAAACTATATTAGCTTAGCTAATATTTGTTCTTTTTTAAAAACCTTACGTTCATTATAACGAACACCACTATCTAAATACAACACATATTTATTAATATTTTCAGTTATTTTTATTTCTCAATATTATTTTGATTTTTCAGTTAAATGTTGAAAAATCAAAATAATATTGTTGATTTCTTGACCTATCCCCACTAATTAATAGCCTTATCCATCTAACTAAAATGAGCAGGACATGAGAAATAGGCGAGTGATAGTGCTCTCCTCACCTATTTATTTATGATCCCTATCTACTCTAGAATATTACTATATTTTACTTGCTATCTTTATTTTTCTGCTCTTCTTGTTTCTTACTCTCTTCTAGTTTTTTCGCTTCCTCTTGTTTCTTACTCTCTTCTAGTTTTTTCGCTTCCTCTTGTTTCTTACTCTCTT